>CAMATD010000169.1 GCA_945860785.1 Variovorax sp. YR752
CCCAGCTCAGGAAACTGGCCTCGGGCAACTGGGTGACCAGCGCGAAGGCCCCCGAAGACAGCAGCACGCCGATGGGTGCGCCCATCTGCGGCATGCTGCCGACCAGCGACTTCCACTTGGGCGGCGCATGCTCCACGGCCATCAGCATCGCGCCGCCGAGCTCCCCTACCGAACGACAGCCCCTGACCGATGCGCAGCAGCACCAGCAGCACCGCCGCCCACAGGCCGATCGACTCGTAGGTCGGCAAGAGGCCGATCAGCACGGTGCAGATGCCCATCAGCAACAGGCTCAGCGTGAGCATCGACTTGCGGCCGAGCCGGTCGCCGTAGTGCCCGAAGACGATGCCGCCCAGCGGGCGCGCCAGCATGCCGCTCGCAAAGGTGCCGAAGGCGGCCAGCGTGCCGACCGCCGGGTCGAAGTTCGGAAAGAAGAGCTTGTTGAACACCAGCGCGGCCGCCGTGCCGTAGGCGAGGAAGTCGAAGGCCTCGATGGCCGTGCCGACCATGGTCGCGGCGCCGATCTTCCAGAGGCTCTGGCGCTTCTTCTCTCCGATGCCGTCGATCGGTGGGGCGATGCTGCTCATGGCTGCTCATGGCTGCTCCTGGAGGATCTGCCGCGCGAACATCGCGAAGCTTGCGTTGACGATGCTGGGCTGCAGGAGAAAGTCGTGCGACTCCTTCGCCAGCGCGGGGTCGACCAGCTTGAGCTTTCCGTAGGCGCCGTGCGCAATGAGCTGGTTGCGTGCCGCGCGCTCGCTGAGCACCGACATGTAGAGCGACTCCTCGATGCTCGAGGTCGCGGCCAGGAAGCCGTGGTTGGCGAGCAGCACGCAGCGCTTGCTGCCCAGCGCGGCGGAGATGATCTCGCCCTCCACGTCGGCGATCGGCAGGCCGGGCCATTCCGCGAGGAAGGCGCAGTCGTCGAAGAACGGGGTGGCATCCATGTGGGCGATCTGGAGCGGCTGCCCCGTCATCGAGAGGGCCGACACGTAAGGCGGATGCGTGTGCATCACGCAGTTCACATCGGGCCGGCGCCTGTACACCCAGAGATGGAAGCGCACCGCGGGGTTGGGAACGCCGCGCCCTTCCAGCACCCTGAGCGAATCGTCGATGCGCATGACATGCCCGGCACGGACCTCGCCGAAGGCATAGGCCAGCGGTGTCGTCAGGAAGCTGCCGTCGGGCTGTCGCACCGTGACCTGCCCCGCGAGGGTTTCAGAGTGGCCTTCCTTCGCCAGGATGCGGCAGCTCAGCGCGAGCTTTTCGGCCTCGGTCCAATTGCCGTAGGTCAGGCCTTCGAGCATGTGCTCCGAAGGGTTCTTCTGTTCTTCGATCGTGGGGGTCACGCGGGGGCTCCTGTGCATGGGTCTTCGATGAGGCCAATGTAAGAAGCGATGCCCGTGCGGCTCTTGCGCGTGCGCGCCGCGCGCTTGACCCGGCGCGCCAACGTCGATGCGCGCTAGTGGAAAGTCTCGATCCTCTGGCGGCAAGGCCGCGCCTAGACTGCATTCGCCTGGCACGAAGCGTGCGGGCCAGACGGCGGGGAACCCACACCATGCACCACGATACGGCACCAGACCTGAGCTTTGCCCCGCGCTTTCGTTCGTTCTATCCGGGCGACGTCAAGGGCTATTCGAATGCGCTCGATTCGCTGGTCTACCCTGGCGACCTGAGCGTGCAATGCACCAACCCGAGCATGAGCCTGGAGGCCTGCAGGCTGGTTGGCGGCGGCTTCGCGATCAGCTTCACCTCCACGCCGCTGGCGGTGCGCCACAACACGGCGCACGCCTGTGCATCCGGCGCGGGCGACGTGCTGGCCATGATCGCCGTGGAAGGCGAAGGCACCCTCGACCAGGCGGGCCGGCAGATGGCGTTTCGCAAAGGCGACATCACCTTTCGCACGACGCGGCTGCCCTCGACCTGCACGCTCACCGCGCCGGGCAAGCTGGTCATGCTGCGCCTGCCCGCCGACCGATGCTTCGGCATCTACGCGGACCTGCACGACAGCTTCATGCCCTCGATCGCGCATGCGGATTCGCGCCTGGCCAAAGCCGCGCGGGAGTACCTGGACCCGATGTTTTCCGCCCAGGCGAAACTCAATCCCGCGATGGTCTCTTTCTCTGAACAGTCTTTCGTGTCGCTGCTGGCCGCCACCTATTGCGAATCGGTCGACGAGGACGCCGCCGCCGGCAAGCGCCACGAGCGCGATCGCTGGCAACGGCTCGCGGCCTTCATCGAAGCCAATCTGGGCGACCCGGAGCTGTCGGTCGATTCGATCGCGAAAGAACTGCGCATCTCCAGGCGCCTCACGCATCGCCTGTTCGAGATGCAGCGCACGCAGTACGGCACCTACCTCAAGGCGCGGCGCCTGGAGCGTGCGAAAGACGAGCTGTCGAACAGCCGGCTCGATCACCTGAGCGTGTCCGAGATCGCCTACCGCAACGGCTTTGGCGATGCGAGCCACTTCAGTCGCTGCTTCAGGAGCCAGTTCGGCACACCGCCCGGGGCCTACCGCAAGGCGCCTGCCTGAAAGGCGCATTTCGACGGCGATAAATATCGCTTGATATTAGATCGCATGCGATCTAATATCCGACCCATGCCTTCCAAGCGTCTCCCCGCCAAACCCGTCAACGCCCCGCAGGGCGACTCGCTGGCGCTGGACGAGCAGCTCTGCTTCGCGCTCTACTCGACGATGCTGAGCCTCAACAAGGTCTACCGCGGCCTGCTGCACGATCTGGACCTCACCTATCTGCAGTACCTCGTCATGCTCGTGCTGTGGGAGAAGGACGGCGTCAACGTCTCCGAGATCTGCACGCGACTCGCACTCGAAACCACCACCCTCACCCCTCTGCTGAAGCGCCTCGAGGCACGGGGCCTGATCCAGCGCGTACGTTCGGCGTCGGACGAGCGCCAGGTCATCGTGTCCCTGACCGCCGAAGGCCGCGCGCTTCACGGCAAGGCAAGAGCGCTTCCGACCTGCGTCGCGCAGGCGATGGAGCTGGCGCCCAAGGAAATCGGCGTCCTGCGCGCCCAGTTGCTCGCGCTGCGTTCGAACCTCGACAGGAACGCGTGATGGCCCGCTGCATCCGCTTTCCTGTTTTTAAATCCCATTTATATCGCATGCGATATAAATACGAACGATAGTTTTCTTTCGCCTCGACCACGTCAACAAAGGAACGCACCATGTCCGCCAACAGCAAGCACTTGACCGCCACCCCGACCCGTCGCAGCCTCCTGGTCGGTGGCGCTTCCGTCGCAGCCGGAGCCCTCGTGGGGACCGGCTTCTCCAAGGCGGCATCCGCCGCTTCCACCGCTGCGCCCAATCACGGCGCAATTCACGCCTCTTCAAAAGGAAAGCAGACCATGAGCAACACCATCGTCACCAAGGACGGCACCCAGCTCTACTTCAAGGACTGGGGTTCCGGCCAACCCGTCGTGTTCAGCCACGGCTGGCCGCTCGACTCGGACAGCTGGGAATCGCAGATGCTGTTCCTGGCCTCGCAGGGCTTACGCACCGTGGCGCACGACCGCCGCGGCCATGGCCGTTCGAGCCAGCCCTGGAACGGCAACGACATGGACACCTACGCCGACGACCTCGCCACGGTCATCGAGACGCTGGACCTGAAGAACGCCATCCTGGTCGGCTTCTCGACCGGCGGCGGCGAGGTGGCGCGCTACATCGGCCGCCACAGCACGAAGCGCGTGGCCAAGGCCGCGCTGATCTCGGCCGTGCCGCCGCTGATGCTGAAGACAGCCGCCAACCCCGCGGTGGCCTGCCGATCGAAGTGTTCGACGGCCTGCGTGCTGCGCCGCAGCTGGCAAACCGCTCGCAGTTCTACAAGGACGTGCCCTCGGGCCCCTTCTACGACTTCAACCGGCCGGGCGCCAAGCCTTCGCAGGGTTTGATCGATGCATGGTGGGCGCAGGGCATGCTCGGCGGCCACAAGAACACCTACGACTCGATCAAGGCGTTCTCGGAAACGGACTTCACCGAAGACCTGAAGAAGTTCGACGTGCTCACGCTCATCATCCACGGCGACGACGATCGTGCCGATCGGCGCCGCGGGCCTGGCCTCGGCCAAGCTGGTGAAGAACAACAAGCTCATCGTCTACCCCGGCGCGCCGCACGGCCTGACCGACACGCACAAGGACAAGTTCAACGCCGACCTGCTGGCGTTCATCAAATCCTGAGCAAGCCACCGGGCCTCTCTTAATATTCCGGGAACAACATGAAGAACTGAGGGGCCCCGGTGGACATCTTCGAAAACGTACTGGTCATGCTGATCGCGGCGTGCCTGCTGTTGCAGCTGTCACGCCGCCTCGCCCTGCCCTATCCGTCGATGCTGGCGCTGGCCGGCGTGGGCCTCGGCGCGATGCCCTGGGTGCCGCACATCAGCCTCGACCCGCATCTCGCGCTCGCCCTTTTCATTGCGCCCGCGCTGCTCGACTCGGCCTTCGACACCTCGCCGCGCGAGCTGCGGCGCCACTGGATGCCGCTGGTCTCGCTGGTGCTGGTGGCCGTGCTGCTGACAACCGCCGCCGTGGCGTGGGTCGGCTGGGCATTCGCCGGGCTGCCGATCGCGGCGGCCATCACGCTCGGCGCCATCGTCGCGCCACCTGATGCGGTGGCCGCCGCCGCGGTGATGCAGCAGTTCCGCATTCCGCGGCGCACGCTGTCGATCATCAACGGCGAAAGCCTGCTGAACGATGCGGTGGCGCTGCTGGTGTTCGGCGTGGCAGGGTCGGCGGCGGGCGCGGCGCACCAGTCGATCACGAGTTCGCTGCCGATGCTGCTGGTCGCGGTGCCGAGCGGCGCCCTGGTCGTCATCGTGCTCGCCAAGATCAACCTCCATCTGGGCGCGCCGCTCTTTGCCGGCACGCGCTCGGCCATCATCTTCCAGTTCGTGATGACCTTCGCCGCGTGGATCGTGGCCGAGCGGCTGCACCTGTCGCCGATCATCTCGGTGGTCGCCTTCGGCATGACGCTGGGCAAGTACGCGCCGGGCCGCAGCGCACCGCGGGACCGTGTGCAGTCCTATGCGGTGTGGGGTGCGGTGGTGTTCACGCTCAATGTGCTGGCGTTCTTTCTGATGGGACTGCAGGCGCGCGGCATTCTCGATCGGCTGTCGGGGCCTGCGCTCATTCACGCGCTCCAGTTCGCGGGCATCGTGCTGGCGCTGGTCATTGCCGTGCGCGTCGTCTGGGTCTTGATCTACGGCACGGTGATGCGTGCGGTCAAGCGCCGCCTCGGCTTGAAGCCCAAGGGTGTCTCGATTCCCTCCAGGCGCATCGGGCTGCTCGTCGGATGGTCGGGCATGCGCGGGCTGGTCACCATGGCCACGGCCTTTGCGCTGCCGGCCGATTTTCCGGGGCGTGACCTGATCGTGCTCAGCGCGTTCGCCGTCGTGCTCGGCACGCTGGTGATCCAGGGCTTCACCATCGGACCGTTGATCAAGGCGCTGAAGATCGAGCCCGACGCTTCGTTCGAGCAGGAGGTTTCGCTGGCGCGCACCGCGATGATGGATGCGGCGCTGTCCGCTCTCGAAGCCGAGGATGGCAACGAGGCCGAGGCCGTGCGCGGCGAGTACCGCGCAGCGCGGATCATGGCATCCGATGAAAGCCAGCCGCAGGCCAAGACGGCGCACGACCGCCTGCGTGCCACGGCCATCCGCGCGCAACGCCAGGCGCTGGACACCTTGCGCGAGAGCGAGCAGATCGAGGACGACGCCTACCACCGCCTCGAAGAAGAGATGGACTGGGCGGAGCTCAACGCCATTCCTGCGACCGACGTGAGACTGCAGAGCGTCTAACCGCGATGTCCCGAGTGCTGTCTGCTACAGCGCGGCAGTCACGATGATTTCCACGCGCAGATCGGCGGCAGCCAGCTTGGCCTCGCAGGTCGCACGGGTGGGCATCGCATCGGCAGGAACCCACGCCGCCCAGGCGGCGTTCAGGCCGGCGAAGTCGCGGTCGATGTCCTGCAGCCAGATCTGCACCGACAACAGGCGCGACTTGTTCGTGCCGACGCTCGCGAGGTAGCCGTCGATCTTGGCGAGGATGTCGACGGTCTGCGCCTGTGCGTCGCCGCTGCGATCGGTTGCGGTAACGCCAGCGACGTAGACCACCGCGGTGTGCACGACGATGCGGGAAAGGCGTGCGTTGGAATCGTGGCGCTGGATGTCGCTCATGGCGGGTTTCCTTTCTGGAGTGGTTGAGGCGGTGCAGCCGTTCGACGCGCGAAGCGGTCGACGGCAAAGGGTTCGATGGGCAGCGTGCTGCGGCCGTGCGTCACGAGCTCGGCAACGATCTGCCCGACTATCGGCCCGAGCTCGAAGCCGTGTGCGGAGAAACCGAAGGCGTGGAACAGGTTGGGTGCCGCGCGGCTCGGACCGATCACGGGGATGCCGTCGGGCATGAAGGCCTCGATGCCGGCCCACGCGCGGTTGACGTCGAGCGGCTTCAGGTGCGGGAACAGGTCGGTCACCGTGCGCGCGCTGCTCGCGAGCTTCGGCATGTCGACGATGCCGTGGCGCGCACCGAGGTCGGCCGCGCAACGCAGGCCGCCGCCGATCAGCACGGTGCCGTTCGCGAACTGCTTGAAGGACAAGGGCCGGCCGGCCGCGCCGAGCACCGGCGCGACGAAGGGCGGCGCGCGATGGGTGATCATGAGCATCAGCCCACCCGCCTCGACCGGCACCACGTCGCCTGCCTGCGCAGCGAGCGCGCCGGCCCAGGCGCCCGCGGTGTTGACGAGACAGGTCGCGTCGAAGCTGCCGCGCGTGGTCGTCACCTGCCAGCGGCCCGCACGATGGTCGATGCGTTCGACGCGCGTCTCCTCGTGCACTTCGGCGCCGGCACGCTGGGATGCGAGGCGGAATGCGGTGACGGCGCGGTACGGCAAGGCATGGCCGTCGTCGCGAACCCAGATGCCGCCGACGGCATGCGGCGAGATGGCGGGGACGAGTTCGCGCACCTGCCGCGCGTCGACGATTTCTTCATGGTCGAAGCCGAGCGACTGGAGGTGCGCGACGGTGTCGCGCAGCGTCTGCAGCTCGTCGTCGGTTTCGGCGATCTTCAACTGGCCGCTGGGCTCGAAGCCCGCGTCGTCGCCGACGAGCTCCGCCATGTGGTGCCACAGCGTGCGCGACGCCAGCGCGAGCGGAATCTCGGCGACATGGCGGCCCAGCGTCAGCACGCCGCCCGCGTTGACGCCGGACGCATGGCCACCGCAGTATTCCGCCTCGAGCACGATGACCTCCAGCCCGCGCCGCGCGAGGTGCAGCGCGCTCGACAGGCCGAGCAGCCCACCGCCCACGACGATCGCGTCCGCCGATTTCTTCATGCCGCGCTTCGATCCGCACCGGCGAGCTCGCCCAGCGAGATCGGCTTGATGGGCGGACGGATGCGGTAGTAGCCCACCTCCGCCGGCGTCACCCCGCGCGCGTCGGCGATCAGCTCGGTCACGGTCAGGCCGCACTGGCGCCCCTGGCATGGGCCCATGCCGCAACGCCCGAAGGCCTTCGCCTGGTTCGGCCCCAGGCAGCCGAGCTCGACAAAATGCCGGATGTCGCCGGCGGCAACTTCCTCGCAACGGCACACGATCACCTCGTCGGCCGGAATGCGGTTGGCCTTCTTGGGCCGATACAGGGCATCGAGGAAGGGGCGGATGCGCAGGTGCTCGCGCAACGCCGAACGAAGCGGGGCTGCGAGCCTGTCGCGCTCGCCGAGGGAGAGCCTGCCGAGTGCATGCACCGCACCGAGCGCGGCAAGCTCGCCCTGCAGCGCCGCCGCCAGTGCCCCGCCGATGCCGAGGCCATCGTCGGCGACGTGGATGCCGGGCACGTCCAGCGCACCCCAGGCGTCCGCCTCGGGTTGCCAGCACAGTTGCGCATCGTCCCACTTGTGTTTGGCCCTCAGCGACCAGGTGAACTGCGTGTTCGGCAGCACGCCGTGGTGCAGCAGCAGGGTCGAGGTCTCGATGCGATGCGCCTTGCCGCCGACCGTGAAGCGCAGCGCCTCCACGCCGTCCTGGCCCTCCCCGCCTTCCGCGACGAGATTCTCGGCACCGGTATGGAAGGGCACGCCGGCGCGCTTGAGCACACGCATGAGCGACAGGCCCTTCTTCAGGTAGCGCCAGCCGGCGAGCGCGCCGCCAAGGTGCGGGAGCGCGCGGCGGTAGTCCTCCATCGACGTCGTGTCGACCAGCGCGCGGATGGGCACGCCGGCGCGCACGTACTGCCAGCCGAGCAGGTAGAGCAGCGGGCCGCAGCCCGCCAGCACGACGGGCTCGACCGGCACCACGTCGACGCTCTTCAGGAGGATCTGCGCGGCGCCGGCGGTGAGCACGCCCGGCAGCGTCCAGCCCGGGATCGGGAACGGACGCTCCATGGCGCCGGAACAGAGCACGACGCGCCGGGCCTGCAGCGTCGCGGCCGCACCGTCGCGCAGATAGTGCACCCCGCCTTCGGGTGTCACCTGCCAGACGGCAGCGCCGGTCAGATGCCGGGCGCCGCTGGCAGCGAAGGCTTCGGCGAGCGTGCGGCCCGCGGCATAGTCCGGGCCGAGCAGATCGAGCCGACGCGCCGGCGCGTCGGTGATGGCGTGATAGATCTGCCCGTCCGCAGCGCGCTGCTCGTCGAGCACCACCACGCTGGCGCCGAGTCGCGCGGCGACGATGGCGGCCGACATGCCGGCCGGACCGACACCAACGATGGCGATGTCGCAACGATCATTCGACATGCGCAGCCTCCCCGGAAACGACGGCCTCGGCGCCGTCGAAGGAGCGCAGCCCGGCCTGCGTTTTCACCTGCCTGCCCTCGGCCACCGCGACGAGGCAGCTCTGGCGGTTCGGCTGCCCGTCGATCTCGACCAGGCAATCGAAGCACGCGCCCATCATGCAATAGGGTGCGCGCGGCGCGCCGCTCACCGGCGTGGTGCGGAAGGTCGAGACGCCATTGGCGAGCAAGGCCGCGGCCACGCTGCAGCCGACAGGCGCCTGCATGGCGCGGCCGTCGAAGCAAAGGTTGACCGTGGGCTCGCCGCGCGGCGAAGCGTCGATCGGAAACAGGGGGCGAAAGCGGGCGTTAGTGGGCATGGTTGAAGGTCTGGTTGCCGTTGAGGAAGCGGTCGCCGCTGAAGGACTCGATGCCGTCGGGAGCGCCGCAATCGGCGCCGCCAGCGACCCACGGCGCGATCGAGAAGACGTGGTTGGCAGCCAGAGTCACGCCGCTGTGGCAGGTCACGACGAAGGCGCCCGGGCATTGCGTCGATGCCTGGTAGATGGGAAAGCCGTCGGGCGTCATCACCCGCAGCGCGCCCCATGCGCGCACGAGGCGCAGGCTCTCCAGCACCGGAAAGCTGCGCACGCCGCGGCGCGCGATGGTGCTGAGCACGTCGGCGGTCGTGCCGTCGTCCAGGCCCACGTCCTCCAGCGAATCGCCGAGCTGGATCGTGCCTTCGTCCGTCTGGCGCACGTAGGTGGTCGGATGGTCGAGGAACCTGGCGACGCGCTCGCCCACCAGCACCTGCCTCCGGTTGGGCTGCACCGGCGCATGCAGGCCGACCTGCGGCGCCAGCTCGCGGTTGCCGAGGCCGGCCGCGAGCACCACGCGCGGCGCGCGCCATGTGGCCGTGCCCGCTTCGATCTCGAATCCATCCGCCCGCGGCGTGATGCGTGTCGCGCGATTGCCCTGCGCGAATTGCACGCCGCGATGCCGGCAGGCCGCGTGCAGCGCGCGCAGCAGCTTCAGCGGATTGGCGTGGCCGTCCATCGGCGTGTAGCTCGCGCCCGCGACGTCGGGCCCGATGCCCGGCAGCCGCGCCTTGAGCGACGCGTGGTCGAGCATCTCGAAGGCGTAGTCGCCGTCGAGCGCGTCGCGGATGCTGCGCATTCGCTCCGCCCGCTCCTGCAGCTCGTCGTCGGAAAAGCAGAAGTGAAAACCGCCGGGCTGGCGCAATTGCACGTCGACGCCGGTATCGTCGGCCAACGCGCCGGCGAACTGCGGCCATTGCGCGGCGGACTTCATCGTCCAGCGCGCATAGGGCGCCATGCCGAAACCCTTGCCCTGGACCCATACGAGTCCGAAGTTGCCGCGCGACGCGCGAAACGCATCGTCGCCCTCGTCGAGGACGGTGACGCGAATGCCGTTGCGCGCCGCACCGTAGGCCAGCGCGGTGCCGACCAGCCCGCCGCCGACGACGATCAAATCACTTGTGTTCATGGAATGCAGAAGAAAGAAGCAAAGTGCCCGCACGAGGGCATGCCGCGCTCAGCCCTTGCCGATCAGCACGCGGTCGAGGCCGACGAGGCGGTCGAGCAGCACCATCAGCACCACCGTGCCGGCGATCAGCACGGTCGACACCGACGCGACCAGCGGGTCGATGGTCTGGGCGATCTGGTTGTACATGGCGACCGGCAGCGTCGTGGTGCCGGGGGTGGCGACGAAGACCGTCATGGTGAGCTCGTCGAAGCTCTGGATGAAGGCCAGCATCCAGCCGCCGACCACGCCAGGAAGAATCAACGGCAGCACGATGCGGCGAAACGCGGTCAGGCGGCCTGCGCCGAGCGAGAGCGCGGCCTTCTCGGCATCGCGGTCGAGGCCCGTGGCCGAGGCCAGCACCAGCCGCAGCGCGTACGGCATCACCACCACGACGTGCGTCAGCGCGAGCCACATGAACGAGCCCGACACGCCGATGGTGGTGAAGAAAGCGCAGGAACGCCACGCCCAGCACGACATGCGGGATCATCAGCGGCGACATGAAGAAGGCCGCAAGCACACCGCGCCCCGGAAAGCGATAGCGCACCAGCGCGAGCGCAGCCGGCACCGCCAGCACCACGGCAACGGTCGCACTCGCAAGGCCGAGCCAGAGCGAAAGCCAGAACGCGTTGACCAGCTCGGTGGCGCCGCCGATAGCGCGGAACCAGCGCAGCGAGAAGCCGTCGGTCGGCAGCGAGATGTAGCCCTTGCCGGTGAACGACACGAGTACCACCACGACCAGCGGCGCCAGGATGAAGCCGATGAAGATCGCGTGATAGATGAGGGAGAGCAGTCCGTTCTTGCGCATGTCGTTCCGCTCCCTTGCAACCTTCGAAGACCTGCGCGTAGCGCCGCTCGAGCCACCGGTTGAAGTCGGCAATGACGATGACGTTGGCGACCAGCAGCAGGATCGCGATCGACGCGCCCAGCGGCCAGTTCAGCGTGCTCAGGAACTCGTCGTACGCGGCGGTGGCAACCACCTTGAGCCGGCGCCCGCCGAGGATGGCCGGCGTCGCAAAGGCTGAAGCGGCCAACGCGAACACGATGATCCCGCCCGACAGGATGCCCGGCAGGATCTGCGGCAGGATGACGCGCCGGAACACCGTGAACGGCGTTGCACCGAAGGAGAGCCCCGCGTTCTCGACCTGCGGATCGAGCTTCTGCAGCGAGGCCCAGACCGAGATCACCATGAACGGCATCAGCACGTGCGTGAGCGCGATGACCACGCCCGTCATCGTGAACAGCAGGCGCACCGGTTCGTCCGTGAGGCCGAGCGCCTGCAGGCCCGCATTGATGAGCCCGTTGTTGCCCATGAGGATGGCCCAGCCCAGCGTGCGAACCACCACCGACACCAGCAGCGGGCCAAGAATGACGATCAGGAAGATGCCACGCCACGGCGCCTTCATGCGCGACAGGATGATGGTTTCCGGCACGCCGAACAGCACCGACAGCAGCGTGACCGCCAGCGCCAGGCCGGCCGTGCGCAGGAAGATCTCGTAGTAGTACGAGTCCGAGAAAACCTCGAGGTAGTTGCGCGCGGTGAAGTCCGGCAGCACGCCGCGCGTGCCGTCGAACGAGTGGAACGACAACACCGCGGTGAGCGCGAGCGGAATCACCAGCAGCCCGAGGAACAGCAGCAGCGCTGGCGCGCTCAGGAGCCAGGGTGCAAAGCCTGCACGCGGCTCGACGGACTTCGGCGGCGACGCGGTCCGGGCTGGCGCGCCCGGCACGAGGGCGGTGGCGGCCTCAGCCATGCGCGGCCTCCGTGTCGAGCAGGCGCAGGTCGTCGTCCTGCCAGTGCACGGCAACGGCCTCGCCTTCGGCCGGCGGCGCGGCGCCGATGTTGGGGTGGCTCACGCGCATCGGTCCGAGCGCGCTGTCGACCTCGACCAGCCAGTGGTTGCCAAGAAAAAGGCGCGTGCGCACCGTGGCCGGAATGCCGTGCGCGGCCGAGGCCGGCGCGAGCTTCACCTTTTCGGGCCGCACGTAGACGTTGACTTCGCGCGCGAGCGGCTTTTCCTGGTGCGGCACGTGCAGCAGCGAGTCGCCGACACGCACCTCGCAACAGCGCGCATTGCGGGCTTCGACCACACCCTTCAGCACGTTGGTCTTGCCGAGGAAGGACGAGGCGAACGCCGATTCGGGCCGTTCGTACGCCTCGTACGGCGTTGCGAGCTGCACGATGCGCCCGCCGTGCATGACCGTGATGCGATCGCTCATCGTCATGGCCTCGACCTGGTCGTGCGTGACCAGGATCGTGGTGATGCCAAGGTGCCGCTGGATGCTGCGCAGCTCGACGTGCATGTCCTCGCGAAGCTTCGCGTCGAGGTTCGACATGGGTTCGTCGAGCAGCAGCACCTCAGGCCGCACCGCCAGCGCACGGGCAATGGCGACCCGCTGCCGCTGGCCGCCCGAGAGTTCCTTCGGATACCGTTTGCCGAGGCCCGGCAGCCGCACGAGCTCGAGCGTCTCGTCGACACGTTTCGTCTTCTCGGCACGCGGCAGGCCGCGCATCTCAAGGCCGAAGCCGATGTTCTCGGCCACGGTCATGTGCGGAAAGAGCGCGTAGCTCTGGAACACCACGCCCATGCCGCGCTTCTCCGGCCGCTTGGCGGTGATGTCGGCACCATTGAGGCGAATGCGCCCGCGCGTCGGCTCGACGAAGCCCGCCACCATCTGCAGGGTGGTGGTCTTGCCGCAGCCCGAGGGGCCGAGCAGCGAGATGAACTCGCC
>CAMATD010000170.1 GCA_945860785.1 Variovorax sp. YR752
GCGGCTGCTATTCATGGCATCCGAGATGAATGCGCTTGGCATCAACAACATGGACTGATTATTTTTCAAGGGCGGCGGTTGCTCGCTTCAAGGATTCGAGCCTCTCGATGATCTCTTTGGACAAGCGACGCTCTCGCGCGATATGGACAGCGTCGCGGCCGCGAAGATCGGTGATGGAGGGGTTCGCCCCTGCATCGATCAGAAGACTCAAGGTCTTCAACCTCTTGAGCCTCGCCGCATAGAAGATGGGCGTCTCGCCGTGCGCCTGGAGGTCCAGCGCAGGGCCGGCTTTCAGCAGCAGGCGGCACATCACATCGTCGTCGCGTCATACGGCCGCCCAGAGCGAATAGCTGGCGTTCGCGCCGTGCCGCAGAAGGAGCTTGACCAGGGGCAGGTTCTCGCCGCGCGCCACCGCGTACCACAGCGGCGTTGCGCGAAAGTCGCCTTCGTCCTCTTCCATGGGCACTTCCGCTTCGAGGGCTGCACCTGCACGGAGCAGTGCCGCAACGGTTCGCAAGCCGTTCGACTCGGCGAGTTCCGCGCTGCTGCCCGGTTTGACGGCGCAAGCCAGATGCAGCGCGGTGCGTCCGCGAGGGTCGGCCGCAGTCGCCAGCTCGGGCACGGCAGCCAGGCGGGCCTTGACCTCTGATGCATCCCAGGTTTTGGCGGCGGCGAAAAGCGATGTTCTGGGAGGCGGGCGCATCTTCAGCGGCAGGGATGTTGTCGTCGCTGAATTCTGCCTCGGCTCAAGCCCGACCCGGCGCCGCCTGCTCCGACCGCGCATCGTGCCCGATGATCAACACCAGCGCGAACGCAACGGCAGACAGCAGCGCAAGAAAGATCACTGCATAGATGTCGTTGCCCATCCGATCCTTGAGCGCGCCGAAGATCGTCGGGCCGATGTAGCCGCCGAGGTTGCCGATGGAATTGATCCACGCAATGCCGGCCGCGGCCGCGGTGCCGCTGAGGATGGCCGTGGGCAGGGTCCAGAACATGGGCAGCGCGCTGAAGATGCCGAATGCAGCCAGCGTCACGGCCGCCATTTTGGGAATGGGCGCGCTGGTTTGCGCGGCCAGCACCAGGCCCACGAAGATGCAGGCCAGCGGAATCAGCAGAAACCACTTGCGCTCTTTCCGTGCGTCGGACGCGCGCGTCCAGAACACCATGGCGATGGCGCCGATCAAGTAGGGAAAGGCGTTGATGAAACCGATCTGCACGTTGCTGAGCCCGCCGAAGCCCTTGATGATCTGCGGCAGGAAGAAGCTCAGGCCGTAGAGCGGCACCGTGATGCCCATGTAGACGAAGCCCAGGCCGATCACGCGCGGGTTCAGCAGCGACTGCTTCCACGAGATCTTGTGCAGCGCTTCGCGGTTGCGGCGCTCGCCGTCCAGCGTCTGCTGCAGCCAGTCGCGCTCTTCGTCGGAGAGCCACTTGGCATCCTTGGGACCGTCGGGCAGGTAGCACAGGATGAAGAAGGTCAGGATCAGCGAGGGAATCGCTTCGAGGATGAACAGCCACTGCCATCCGTGCATGCCGCCGACACCGTCCATGTTGAGGATGTAGCCCGAGATCGGCGAGCCGATCACGGTGGAGATCGGAATCGCGAACATGAACCAGCCCACGATGCGCGCGCGATAGGCCGCCGGAAACCAGAGCGTGATGTAGAAGCTCACGCCGGGAAAGAAGCCAGCTTCGGCAATGCCCAGCAGGAAGCGCACGACGTTGAAGCTGGTCGACCCGGCCACCCAGGCCTGGGCCGCGGAAAGAATGCCCCAGCTGAACATGATGCGTGCGATCCAGCGGCGCGCGCCGAAGCGCTCAAGCGCCAGGTTGCTCGGCACCTCGAACAGGAAATACGCTAGGAAGAAGATGCCGGCCGCGCTGCCGAAAACGGCCGCGGTGAAGCCCAGGTCCTTGGACATCGCAGCGCCGGCAAAGCCGAGGTTCACGCGGTCGAGATACGCGATGAAATAGCTGACCATCAGCAGCGGCAAAAGCCGCCAGCTGATTTTCGAGATGGTTCTCTGTTCGATGGGATTCACTGATGTCTCCAGTCCGATGGGGTGAGGTGGGTTCTTGAAGTTGTTGGGAGTCCAGCCCGGTGACGCAGCTTCGGCCCGCCACCGAACGAGATTAGCGCTTTTCTTCAACCCCGGCTGTCGCGCACGCCGCACCGCGGCGCGGGCACAATCGGCTCCCGATTGCTTCGCGTGCAAGCCTGACCTCACCCTGACCCGACGACCCATGCGCCTTGTGTTCAGAACCACCTTCTATGTCCGGATCTCGCCCGAGCGGCTTGACGTGAGGAATATCGGATCGGGCGAATCGATCTCGGAGATTCCCGAGATTGCCATCCGCAGCGGGCCGCGCCCGACGATCGTTGGCATCGGCGACGGGGCACGTGCGGCCGCCGCGGAGCCGGGCGTTTCGATCGTCAATCCGTTCGCCCATCCTCGCTCGATCGTGTCCGACGTCACGCTCGGGCAAGCGCTGCTCAAGGCGTTCCTGCGCCAGCTGGATCGCGGCTTTCTCCGGATCGCGCCGGTGATCGTCATCCATCCGCTCGGCACGCCCGAAGGCGGCTTCACCGAAGTCGAGAACCGGGCGTTGCGCGAAATGGCTTCGGGCGCGGGCGCATCGAAAGTCGTCCTGTGGCAGGGGCGCGTGTTGACCGATGAAGAGCTTCGCGCCGGAAGCTTGCCGAGCAGCGGATCGTCCGGATCCGAATCTTGACTCGGCCCCGTTTCGATGCAGACGGCGCGGCTACGACGCTTGTTCTTTCTGCTGCGCCCTCATGATCTGGTGCCGCTGCCAGTAATGGCCGACCGCACCCCTGAAGTTGTCCTTCTGCTTGCCGAGGCCGCCCACCTTGACCTTGGTGGTGCGTGCGCCCAGCAGCCCCTTGTCGTGGTGCGTGACGATCAGCGTGTCGCCAAAGCTGCTGTCCTTGTAGGTCAGGCCCTTGACTTCGTCCCATGGGATCGATGAGCCGCCATCTGCGCTGGGATGCAGGCCGACGTAGTTGACTTCGATGCGTTCGCCGTTCTTCAGCGCAAACGTGATCGGCGGAAAGTGGCGCAGCACCACGGCGCGCTCTTCCTCGGTGGCCGGCTCGTAGCGGTAGGCCAGGCTGAGTTCATGGTTCTGCACGAAGCGTTGTTCGTAGTCGCTCCACAGGCGCTGCTCGATGGCTCCGGCGGTCTCGATGTCGTCGGCCCACGAGGTCTGCGGCGCGGTCGAGACGATGGCGCCGTAGGCGCTCTCGGGCACGTGGTGGTCGACGTTGCGCATGCGTTCGAGCAGCGGCGGATGGCTGTCGTAGGGATGCGGCACGTCGGTGGTCTTCATCGTCTCGATGAAGGCGTCCGAGCTGGCATACGGCGGGAGTCCGGCGGCCACGAAGCCGGCAATGCCCAGTGCGCCGTCGTGCTGGCGGTTCTGCGCAAAGAGCTTCCGCTCGACGTCGTTGCGGTAGCTGGCGTAGGCCGAAATCTTGATCAGCGACTGCACGATGGCGCTGGGTGCCGTGAGGCTCGCAGACACACGGTCGGCCTTGTATTCGCGCTCGCGGCTGTCGCGTGCCAAGGCGAACTCGAAGATCATGCGGTAGAGGCGCAGCAGGTAGTGCGCCACGATGGTCAGGCCGCCGCTGCGCATCTTCCAAGTGTACTGGTCGAACTGCCGCAATTTGGGGCCGAGCGCAGCGCTGTTGCGGGTGTCGCCGCCGCCCAGGTGGGCCAGTTCGTGCGCGAGCACCGCATCGGCTTCGGTCTGGTCGAGCACACGCAGCAGCGGAATGCTCACGAACAGCGTGCGGCCCTGCAGCGTGCGTCTACGGACCTCGCAGGGCGCCTCGGTGACGAAGAAGTTGGTGTCGATGCCGGCGATGATCTGGTCGGGCGGCGTAGTGTTCACGCGGCCGGCGAGTTGGCGGATGCGGTCCCACAGGCGGGGTGCATCGGCCTCGGCGATCAGTTCGCCTTCGATCTCGTTGCCCGACGGCAGCTTCTTGAACAGCGTGTAGATCGCATAGAACACGGCCGCCGCGGCCGCAATACGGCGATGGCGATCAGCTTGATGTAGTAGCTGTGCCAGAAGTAGGCGGTGAGCCAGAACGACAGCCACACCAGCATCGCGCTCTGCAGCACGACTTCGACCGCGCTCGACACCGTCATCAGCCGCCAGCCAGCGACGAAGCTGGCATAGCGCAGGCCGCGGTTGGCGAAGGCCAGCGCGCCCAGCACCAGGGCCGCCGCCAGCAGCGCCGCGCCGAGCACCAGCGTCCAGATGGCGGCGTGGTCGGCCCAGTGGAACTGCCATTGCATCGAATAGGGGCTGCACACCTTGTCGTGGAAGTCCCGGTCGTCGGGGGCCGTGGCGTCGCAGGCCTTGGAGAGCGGGTGGCTCCGGTAGAACTCGGTGGCCTGTGCCTTGTCGTCGGCGGACAGGCGAGCGTCGGATGCGATGCGTTTTTCGACCGACTGCAGGAAGGCGGCGTCCTGCGAGCGCAGCGCGTATTCCGTGAAAACCAGCGTCGCCGCCGGAATGGCGAAGAGCGACACGAGAGTCAGAAGAAAAACGCGCAACAGGTCGGCATGGATCGTGCGGACGAGGGCCATAGGTAACTCCTCTTGGTGGACAGGTGCTGTGATTCGTTGTTGGAGCGGTCCGGGAAGCCGATAGCGTAGCCGCCGTTCGGTCCGATGCGAAGTCGCCAAGTTGCCGGTTCGCGACGCGCCGTAGGCCGAAGGGCGAGGCGCGTCAAGCAGGCCCATGCCGACCAGCCACCGAATAAGGTTATCGCTTTTGCATCGTTCCGCACCCTGGGGCGCGGGTATAGCCTTCGGCCTCACCTATGCCTGCCGCTTCCACACAATCCTCCGTTTCTTCCTCCGCCGCCGGTGCATCGTCCGTTGCCTGGATTGCCGGCGTCGGTGCCAGCGCCGGACTGGGCGCCGCACTCGCGCGGCGTTTTGCGGCGGAAGGTTTCATCGTGGCGTTGACCGGCCGCACGCCGGAGCAGCTCACCGCCGTAGCCACCGAGATCGAGGCCGCCGGCGGACGTGCCCATGCCTTTGCGGGTGACGTGGCGAGCGAGGCCGAGATACATGGCATTGCGCAGCGTGTGAATGCGCTCGGCCCGCTCACGGTGGCGATCTTCAATGCCGGGAGCGCGGTGCGTGCGCCGACGCTCGAGATCTCGGTCGATCAATTCACGCAGGCCTGGCGCACCAGCGCGCTCGGCGACTTCATCTTCGGGCGCGAGGCCTTGCGCGGGCTGCTGGCCAACAGCTTCGAGGCGACCACGCCGGCAGGGCGGGGCAGCCTGCTGTTCACGGGCGCCACCGCGGCCCTGCGCGGCAAGCCGCCGTTCGCCGCTTTCGCGGCGGCCAAGGCCAGCCTGCGCTCGCTGAGCCAGAGCCTGGCGCGCGAGTTCGGCCCGCAGGGCATTCATGTGGCGCATGTGGTGATCGATGGCGGCATCGATGGCGAGCGCCTGCGCAGCAACGCGCCGCATCGCGTGGCGCAGGCCGGCGACGACGGCCTGCTGCAGCTCGAAGCCATTGCCGAAAGTTACTGGCAGCTGCATGTGCAGCACCGCAGCGCATGGACGCAGGAGCTTGACCTGCGCCCGTTCAAGGAACCCTTCTGAGGAGTCATGCCGCATGGGCACCGTATCGAATGACCACCGGGTGGCCGCAACGCTTTCTTCGGTGGAGGGGGAACTCAATTACCTGAAGGCGGGGCAGGGCAGGCCGGTGAGCTACACCTTCGAGTCGCCGGCCGGCGTGCCATGGGTGACGGGCGAACTGGAGCCGCGCCGCGTGGCGATCCACGATGGCCGGCCGCTCGTGGCGCTGCGCGAACTCTCGCTGGACCGCAGCGGCTTCACGCAGATCTCGCACCGCAGCGTGGTGGCCGACTTTTCGCACGACGCGACGATCCGCGACATCTACTACCGCGAAGCGGAAACGCTGCTGCGCGACATCACGGGCGCCGAGAAGATCGTGGTCTTTGACCACACGCTGCGCGACAGCGCGCAGGGCTCGCGCCGCACGGCCGAGTTGCGCGAGCCGGTGCGGCGCGTGCACAACGACCAGACTTTCGTTTCCGCGCCGCGCCGGGTGCGTGACCACCTCCCGCCCGAGGAGGCCGAAGAGCGGCTGAAACACCGTTTCGCCATCATCAATCTGGCGGCCGCTGGCCACGGTGGAGCGCCTGCCGCTTGCGCTGTGCGATGCGCGCTTCATCGCGTTCGAGGACATGGTGCCGAGCGACCTGGTCTATCCCGACAAGGTGGGCGAGACCTATTCCTTCACCTGGAACCCGAAGCACCAGTGGTACTGGTTCCCGAGGCTGCGGCCCGACGAGGCCCTGCTGCTGAAGATCTACGACTCGCGCGAGGACGGCACCGCGCGCTTCACGGCACACACTGCTTTCGAAGACCCGACCGGTGCACCCGCTATGCCGACATCAAGGGCCGCATGCGCAAGCTCGGACGCGACCCCGATCACCTTAAGATCCTGCCGGCCGCCTTTGTCGTGGTCGGCGATACGGTGGAAGAAGCGCGCGCCATCCGCGCGAAGCTCGACAGCCTGGTGCACTACGACAGCGCCATCGCCTCGCTCTCGATCCAACTCGGCCACGATGCCTCGAAATTCGACCCCGATGCGCCCTTGCCGGATGTGCCCGAAACCAACGCGAGCCAGAGCAGCCACGCACGCGTGATCGAACTCGCGCGCAGCGAGAACCTCACGGTGCGCCAGCTGGCACAGCGCCTCGGCGGCTACGGCGGACTGGCCTTCGTCGGCACGCCGCAGACCATTGCCGACGAGATGCAGGAGTGGCTGGAAGCCGAAGGCTCCGACGGCTTCAACGGATGTTTCCGTGGCTCCCCGGCGGGCTCGATGCCTTCGTCGACAAGGTGGTGCCCGAGCTGCAGCGCCGCGGCATCTTCCGGCGTGAATACGAAGGTCGTACCTTGCGCGAGAACCTCGGTCTGCCGCGCCCGGCCAACCGATTCTTTGCCCAGAATTAGCAACGACCGAGGCTGACCCCACGCCTGCACCGATTGCCGCCCTTGGCGACAATCGGTTCGATGCGTTCTTCCCCCTTCTTCAAGATGGCCCTGTTGCTGGGCCTGCTTTCGGCCATCGGGCCTTTCGCCATCGACATGTACCTGCCCGCGCTGCCTGCCATCGGGCAGAGCCTGCATGCGGAAATCGGCGCGGTGCAGATGAGCCTCACAGCGTTCTTTCTGTCGCTCGGAGCGGGCCAGCTGCTTTACGGGCCGATCTCCGAGATGGTCGGGCGGAAGCCCCCGCTCTATGCTGGGCTGGTGCTCTTTGCGCTGGCCAGCGTGGGTTGTGCCATGGCCACCGACATCCAGACGCTGATCGCACTGCGCTTCATCCAGGGCCTCGGCGCCGCAGCCGGCATGGCGATTCCGCGCGCCGTGGTGCGCGACCTGCACACCGGCACCGATGCGGCACGGCTGATGTCGCTGCTGATGCTGGTGTTCAGCGTGTCGCCGATCCTCGCGCCGCTCGCGGGCAGCGCGGTGATTGCGGTTGCCGGCTGGCGCGGCGTGTTCTGGGCCGTGACGATTGCCGCGGTGGCGGGCCTCGCGATGATGGTCAAGCTGCTCGATGAAACCCGACCCGCCTCGGAGCGCGTCGAAAGCAGCCTCGGCAGCGCCTTGTCGGCCTACTGGCTGCTGCTGCGCGACCGGCACTACCTCGGGCTGGTGTGCATCGGCAGCTTCGCGATGGCGGGCTTCTTCACCTACCTGGCCAATTCGTCGTTCGTGATGATCGACCACTACGGCCTGTCGCCAGCGCTCTACAGCGTGGCCTTCGGCGTGAATGCGGCGGCCTTCATCGGCGCCTCGCAGTTCACCGGCTCGCTGGGCGAGCGCTACGGGCTGGTCAACCTCGTCAAGTTCGGCGTGGTGGCCTGCGGCGTGGCGATAGTCGCGATGTTCGTCTACTTCGCGCTGGGCGGCGACAACATCTGGGTGCTCATCGTGCTGTACTTCATCGCCTCCGGCTTCATGGGCCTCGTGATCCCGACCACCGGCGTGCTGGCGCTCGAAATGCACGGCGCCATTGCGGGCACGGCCTCGGCGCTGCTCGGCACGCTGCAGATGCTGACGGGTGCATTGGCGATGGCGGTGGTGGGCCTCTTCACCGATGGCCGGCCGCTGCCGATGGTGGCCGGCATGGCCGCCGGCGCGCTGATCGCGCTGGTGCTGACCTGGCTCACGCTGGGCAGCGTGCGGTCGGAACCCACGCAAAGGACGCAGCAAGCTTGAGCTCGATACACCCTGGCGCCGCACTGGCAGGCGCCGAAGACAAGACATTGAAGCCCATCGACGGGCTGGCCTCGCCCGCACGCGGCTGGGCCATGCTGGTCATCATCCTCGGGCTGATCGTGGCGGTGCTCGACGGCACCATCGTCAACCTCGCGCTGCCGGGCATCGCGCGCGAGCTGCAGGCCAGCCCGTCGCAGGCCATCTGGGTGGTCAACGCCTACCAGATCGCCACGCTGGTGATGCTGCTGCCGCTGGCCTCGCTCGGCGATCTCGTGGGTTACCGGCGCGTGTACCTTGTGGGCATGGCGGTGTTCGCGCTCTCGTCGCTGGCCGCGACCTTCGCCAACTCGCTCGGCACGCTAATCGCGGCGCGCGCCTTTCAAGGGCTGGGCGCCGCGGGGATCATGAGCGTCAACGCGGCGCTGGTGCGGCTGACATACCCCTCGGCCCAGCTGGGCAAGGGCATGGCCATCAACTCGCTGGTGGTCGCCACGTCGTCGGTGGCCGGGCCCTCCGTGGCTGCGGCGATCCTGTCGGTGGCTTCGTGGCCCTGGCTCTTCGCCATCAACGTGCCGCTGGGCATCGTCACCTTCGCGCTGGGCATGCGGGCGCTGCCGTTCAACCGCGTGGCGCCGGCGGCCGGGCTGCGGTTCTCGCCCATCGACGTGGCGCTCAACGTGCTGATGTTCTCGCTGGTGTTCCTGGGCGTGGACCGGTTGGGCGTGCGCGAAGGAGGCGTGCAGGGCGGCGGTGCGCACTGGTCTGCCTGGGTCATCCTGCTGGCCGGGCTGGCAGTGGGCTTCGTCTACCTGCGGCGCCAGCGCACGCAGGCGGTGCCGCTCTTTCCGATCGACCTGCTGCGCATTCCGGTGTTCGCGCTGTCGATGGGCACGTCGGTGGCCGCGTTCTGTGCGCAAATGCTGGCCTACATCGCGCTGCCGTTCCTGCTGCTCGACGTGTATGGCCGCAGTCATATCGAGGCCGGGCTGCTCATCACGGCCTGGCCGCTTGCCATCGTGGTGATGGCGCCCATCGCAGGGCGGCTGATCGGCCGGTACCCCGACGGGCTGCTCGGCGGCATCGGGTTGGGCCTGCTGGCCACCGGCCTGGCGCTGTTGGCGGCGCTGCCGGCCCACCCGGGCAATGCCGACATCGCCTGGCGCATGGCGCTGTGCGGCCTGGGCTTCGGACTGTTCCAGTCGCCCAACAACCACACCATCGTCAGTTCCCCGCCCGCGCACTGAAGCGGTGCGGCCAGCGGCATGCTGGGCACGGCCCGGCTCACGGGGCAGACCCTGGGCGCCGTGGTGCTGGCCGGCGTGTTCAGCGTGTGGAGCCCGCACGGCGGCCATGGCCCCGTGGTGGCGCTGGTGCTGGCGGCCTGTTGTGCCGCTATAGCGGCAGTCTTCAGCAGCTTGCGGCTTAAAACGACAGGCCACGCCGCCTGAATGAGGTAGGGTACTGCCCCATGAAGGAAGTACCTGATACTGTGGTTTGCCCGGGTTGCGACGCGGTGTACAGCCGCACCCCGCTACAGCCACGCGACGTGGCCCGCTGCCCGCGCTGCGGCACCGAGCTCGACAGGCACCCCGGTTCGCAGCAGCAGCGCATCCTGCCGCTGACGGTGGCGAGCCTGATCATGTTCGCCATTGCCAACCTGTTTCCCATCGTCGAGATCGAGCTCCGGGGCCTGCGCAGCCAGACCACGCTGGCCGGCGCGGTGATCGTGCTGGGCGCCGAGGGCATGTCGCCGGTGGCCCTGCTGGTGCTGGCCACCACCATCCTGTTTCCGCTGCTGCAGCTGTGCATCCTGGCCTACCTGCTGATTCCGCTGCGCCGCGAACATCGGCCGGTGGGCTTTGCATTGCTGGTACGTGCGATGCAGTCGCTGCGGCCCTGGGGAATGATCGAGGTGTTCCTGCTCGGCGTGCTGGTGGCGATCGTCAAGCTCTCCAGCATGGCGACCGTGGTGCCGGGGCCGGCGCTCTGGGCCTTCGTGGCGCTGACGGTCATGCTGACGGCCGTGATTTCGTTCAACCCGGGCGCCTTCTGGGAAATGCCCTTTCGCCCCAGGGGCGAGAAAGAGGAGGCTTCGGCATGAAGCTGTTCTCTTTCCTCAAGCCACGCGAACCGCAGCAGGCCGAGGAGCACTTCGATGATGACGAAGCGCCGGTACCCACGGCCGCCTCTCTGGGCCTCCTGGCCTGCCCGCATTGCGCGGCCGTCTGGTGCGATGCGCAAGAGGGCGATGCCTGCGGCCGCTGCGGCACGCACCTGCACACGCGCAAGCCACAAAGCCTGACCCGCACCTGGGCCTTCCTGCTCTCGGCCTGCATCATGTACATCCCGGCGAACCTGCTGCCGGTGATGATCACGCGCACGCTGTTCGGCGCGCAGTACGACACCATCCTGAGCGGGGTGATCTACTTCTGGGTGTCGGGCGCCTACGGGCTGGCGGCCATCGTCTTCATCGCGAGTTTCCTGGTGTCGCTGTTCAAGCTGGCGGTGCTCTTCCTGCTCGTGGTGCTGGCGCAGCGCGGCAGCACCTGGCGGCAGCGCGAGCGGGCAAAGCTCTATCACATCATCGAGGTCATCGGTCGCTGGTCGATGCTCGACGTGTTCGTGGTGTCGCTGCTGACCGGACTGGTGCAGATCCAGGGCTTCGCGGTCATCACCGCGGGCGTGGGCATTGCGGCTTTCGGGTCGGTCGTGGTGTTGACCATGCTGGCTTCGCTGAGCTTCGACCCCAGGCTCACCTGGGACAGCAAGGAGGCGCAGGAGGCCGAACTGGTCTATGAAAACAGGGAAGACAAAACAAAACAGCATGAGTGAAGAAGAGCAACCGCAAGACAAACCGGCGCCTTCCGCGCCGCCCGCGCTACCGAAGCCGCGCGTGGCACGCCGCCGCGAGTGGCTGCCGTCGCTGATCTGGCTGATTCCCATCGTCGCGGCGCTGGTCGGCGTGACGCTCGTGGTCCGCATCCTGATGGAGCGCGGCCCCGAGATCGTGCTCACCTTCAAGACGGCCGAGGGCCTGGAGGCCAGCAAGACCGCCGTCAAGTACAAGGACGTGCAGATCGGCCTCGTCACGCACCTGCGCCTTGCGCGCGATCGTTCGCATGTTCGCGTGCTCGTGCAGCTCAACAAGGACGCCGAGAGCTTCACGTCCGAGGACTCGCGCTTCTGGGTGGTGCGGCCACGGCTCGACACCTCCGGCATTTCGGGGCTGGGCACCTTGCTGTCGGGTGCGTACATCGGCGCCGACGCCGGCGTGTCGAAGGAAACCGCAGGCGAATTCAAGGGCCTCGAAGCGCCACCCATCGTCACGCGCGACGATTCGGGCCAGCAGTTTCTGCTGCGCGCCAACGACGTGGGTTCGCTCGACGTGGGCTCGCCGGTCTACTTCCGGCGCATCAAGGTCGGGCAGGTGGCAGCCTATGAACTCGACGGCGATGGCCGCGGCGTGACACTGCGTGTGTTCGTCAATGCGCCTTACGACAAGTTCATCGGCGTCAACACGCGCTTCTGGCAGGCGAGCGGCATCGACGCGCAGCTGAGCGCCAGCGGCTTCACGCTGCGCACGCAGTCGCTCGCGACCATCCTGCTCGGTGGCATCGCCTTCCAGGCGCCCGACGACGCGATGGGCCCGCTGGCCAAGGAGAACACCTCCTTCCTGCTGGCGCAGGATGAAGCTGCCGCGATGAAGGAACCCGACGGCCCCTCGCAGACCCTGCTGATGTATTTCAACCAGTCGCTGCGCGGCCTCTCGCCGGGCGCACCGGTGGACTTCCGCGGCGTGGTGATCGGCGAGGTGAAATCGATCGGCGTCGAGTTCGACCGCGCCGAGCGCGAGTTCCGCATGCCGGTGCTGGTGCAGGTCTACCCCGACCGCCTGCGCCGCCGCGCGGGCGAGAGCGGCACCGAGTCGCGCGCCACCCAGCAGGAACGGCTGCGCTTCCTGGCCGAGAAGGGCTTGCGCGCCCAGCTGCGCAACGGCAACCTGCTGACCGGCCAGGTCTACGTGGCGCTCGACTTTTTCCCGAAGGCGCCGCCGGCCAAGGTCGACGTGACGAAGAACCCGATCGAGCTGCCCACCATGGCCAACAGCCTCGACGAGATCCAGTCGCAGGTGCAGGAGATCGCCAGCAAGCTCAACAAAGTGCCCTATGAGTAGATCGCCGGCGACCTGCGCACCACGCTGGCCACGCTCAACAAGACGCTGACCAGCACCGAGCAGGCCGTGACCCGCATCAACAACGACGTGACGCCCGAACTGGCCGCGGCCATGAAGGACGTGCGCAAGACCGTCAACTCGGCCGAGCGCACGCTGGCCGACGATTCGCTGCTGCAGCAGGACATGCGCCAGACGCTGCAGGAACTGACCCGCGCCGCGGGCTCGGTGCGCGTGCTGACCGATTACCTCGAGCGCCATCCCGAGTCGCTGCTGCGCGGCAAACCGGACGACAAGAAATGAAGAGCAAGAACCTCGCATTCGGAAAACCCGCTGTCGTCGTTGTCGGGCTTGCTTGCGCTCGCCGGCTGCGCGAGCAAGCCCGAC
>CAMATD010000171.1 GCA_945860785.1 Variovorax sp. YR752
AGGTCGTGAAGATCGACCCGGCGAACGGCAACATGACCGTGATCGCCGATGGCTTCAAGATCCCGGCCGCGGCCAATCTGGACGGCAAGGGCAACCTCTGGGTGGCCGATGTCTTCGGCTTCCGGCAGGTGGATGTACGCACCGGCGAAGTGCGCGACGTGTTCCGCATGCAGCGCGATCCCGAGCTCGACTATCCCTTCGCGGTCGGGCTGTCGGCGAAGCTCTTTGCGCTAACATCGTGGTTCACCGGCACGGTGCAGCTGGTCGACCGGCAGACGCTCAAGACCGTCGAGACCATCCACGGCCTGAAGGCCCCGTTCGACGCGCTGCCCATGGCCGACGGCAGCGTGATCTATGCCGAGATCGCCACCGGCAGCATCACGCGCGCCAGCGGCGCCGAAGTTTGCAGACAAGTTGGTGCTCGCCAGCGGCTTGAATGGCCCGGTGCAGATGGTCGTGGGCCAGGACGGCGCGCTCTACGTCACCGAGGCCGCCGGCAAGCTGCTGCGCATTCCGCTCGATGCCAGCGCGCCGCTGCGCACCGTGGCCGACGGCCTGGCGCTGCCCGAGGGCGTGGCGCAAACCCCGTGGGGCAGCTTCATCGTCGCCGAGAGCGCGGCCCGACGGCTGGTGGAGATCGATCCGGCCACCGGCACCCGCCGCACCGTGGCTGAGAATCTGCCGATCGGCCTCGCGCCCGGCCCGGGACTGCCACCGCCCTACGTGGTCACGGGCGTTGCCGTGGGCCGTGACGGTACGATCTACATGGCGGCCGACCGCAACAATGCGATATATCGAATTCGCCCTGTAATCCAGCGTAACGATAAGTAGAAAATTCTATTTACTTTTAAAAACAAATATTACAAACTGGTCAGGGCGTCTCGCTGCGCCCCGATTACATCCGGTTTTCGGGGGGCTGCATGGCGTTCTCTCTGAAAGGAAAAAACGCATGACTCCCCTCGTCGTAGGCCAGTTGCTGTCGCCCGAGTACTCCCTGGGGCTGGTGGCGCTTTCGTTCCTCATTTCCTTTGCGGGTTCGCTGGTGGCACTGATCTGCGCAGGGCGCATGGTCGGTGCGGACGGTAAACCCAACCTCGCCGTCGTGGCCTGCGCCGCGGTGGCGCTGGGCGGCATCGGCATCTGGTCGATGCACTTCATCGGCATGCTGGCCTATAGGCTGCCGGTAGGCATTTCGTACAACATGCCGCTGACGGTGGTGTCGCTGGTGGCGGCCATCCTGATCTCCGGCATTGCCCTCTACCTGGCCAGCGGCCGGCGCAAGTTCAGCAAAACGGGCTGGCTGGCCGGAAGCCTGCTGGCCGGGCTCGGCGTCTGCGTGATGCACTACATGGGTATGTTCGCGATGAACATGCGGGCCTCGATGGAGTTCGACCTCGGCGTCGTTGCGCTGTCGGTGGGAATCGCCATCACCGCGGCCGCCGCGGCCCTGTGGCTGGCATTCAACCTGCGCAAGCTGAGCCACCAGGCCGCCGCCGCCGCTGTGATGGGCGTGGCGGTCTGCACCATGCACTACGTGGGCATGAGCGCTGCGAGCATGGTCTGCATCGCGGCCGCGCCGACCGACGCGCTCGCCATCGGCGGCAGCTACATGGGCCTGTCGGTGTTCGGCACGGCCGGCGCGGTGCTGATCTTCATCTACTGGGTGGTCACCGGCAGCAGCCTCGACGCAGCGGTGCCCGCACGGCGCACCCGCACCAGCACCAGCTAGTTGGCGCAAGCGGGCGAAAGGTCCGCCCCCTACGTCTGTGCAGAGCGACAACCAACGATCTGCACAGACCTCATGCCCGTCATCGAATCTCGGCTGCACGCGGCCAGCGACACCTTCCAGGCCAACCGCACCGGCATGCTCACGCTGCTGGGCCAAGTGCGCGCGCACAAGGCCCGCGCGGCGGCCGCCTCGGGCGCCTCGGCCGAGCGCTTTGCCAGGCGCGGGCAACTGCTGCCGCGCGAACGCCTCGCGCTGTTGCTCGACACCGGCGCACCCTTCTTGCCGCTGGCCTCGCTCGCGGGCCTGGGCCATGACAACCCCGACCTGTCGAAGAGCGTGCCCGGCGGCGGCCTGCTCTCGGGCATCGGCCAGGTCTCGGGCGTGCGCTGCATGGTCAACGCTTCCGATTCCGGCATCGATGCCGGCGCGCTGCAGCCCATGGGGCTCGACAAGCAGCTGCGCGTGCAGGAGATCGCACTCGAGAACAAGCTGCCCTATGTGCAGCTGGTGGAAAGCGCCGGCGCCAACCTCATGCAGTACCGCGTGCAGGACTTCGTGCGCGGCGGCAGCATCTTCCGCAACCTCGCGCGGCTCTCGGCGGCAGGGCTGCCGGTGGTGACGGTGACGCACGGTTCATCGACCGCGGGCGGCGCCTACCAGACGGGCCTGTCCGACTACATCGTGATGGTGCGCGATCGCACGCGGGCCTTGCTTGCCGGGCCGCCGCTGCTGAAAGCGGCCACCGGCGAGATCGCCACCGAAGAAGAGCTCGGCGGCGCCGTGATGCACACCCACATCTCGGGCCTCGGCGACTACCTGGCCGAAGACGACCGCGACGCCATCCGCATCGCACGCTCGATCCTCGGCGGCATCGACTGGGCGCGCGACGAAGCACCGCGCCAGTTCGCCACGCCACGCTACAACGCCGACGACCTGCTCGGCATCATGCCGAGCGACGGCCGGCGGCCGGTGGACATGCGCGAGGTCATCGCGCGCATCGCCGATGGCTCCGAGTTCCTCGAATTCAGCGAGCACTACGGCAGCGCCACGGTCTGCGGCCACATCCGGCTCGAAGGCCATGCGGTGGGCATCGTCACCAACAACGGCCCCATCGACTCCGACGGCGCCACCAAGGCCACGCATTTCATCCAGGCCTGCTGCCAGTCGCGCACGCCCATCGTCTACCTGCAGAACATCACCGGCTACATGGTGGGCCGCGCGCATGAAGAGGCCGGCATCATCAAGCACGGCGCGAAGATGATCCAGGCCGTGACCAACGCCACGGTGCCGCAGATCACGCTGTACTGCGGCGCTTCGTACGGCGCAGGCAACTACGGCATGTGCGGGCGCGGCTTCGCGCCGCGCTTCTGCTTCTCGTGGCCCAACGCGCGCACCGCGGTGATGGGCGGCGAGCAGGCCGCCAAGACCATGGCCATCGTGATGGAGGCGGGCATGGCGCGCAAGGGTGCGGTCGACACCGCGAAGATCGATGCGATGCAGCAGCAGATCGTGGAGCGCTTCGATCGCCAGATGAGCGTGTTCACCACCAGCGCGATGCTGCTCGACGATGGCGTGATCGACCCGCGCGACACGCGCGCGGTGCTGGCCGAGGTGCTCTCGATCTGCCGCGATGCCGATGCACGCGTGCCGCAGGCGATGCAGTTCTCGGTGGCACGGCCATGAGCGGCTTCGGCAAGATCCTTGTCGCCAACCGAGGCGAAATCGCGGTCCGCGTGATGCGCACCGCGCGCGCCATGGGCTATCGCACGGTGGCCGTGTATTCGAGTGCCGACGCCGATGCGGAGCATGTGCGGCAAGCCGACCAGGCCGTGTGGATCGGCGAATCGCTGCCCGCGCAGAGCTACCTGCACATCGCGGCGATCATCGAAGCCGCGCGGTCGAGCGACGCGCAAGCCGTGCACCCGGGCTACGGCTTCCTCGCCGAGAACGCGGAGTTCGCGCAGGCCTGCCGCAATGCAGGCCTCGTCTTCATCGGACCTTCGCCAGAGGCCATCCGCGCGATGGGCGACAAGGCTGGCGCCAAGCGGCTGATGCAGGCAGCTGGCGTGCCGTGCATTCCGGGTTATCAAGGGGAAGACCAGAGCACCGCCACGCTCGCAGCCGAAGCCGCGCGCATCGGCTGGCCCGTGATGATCAAGGCGACGGCCGGCGGTGGCGGGCGCGGCATGCGGCTCGTGCCTTCGGCCGCGGCGTTTGCCGAACTGCTGCAAAGCGCGCAGTCCGAGGCGCTCCATGCCTTCGGCGACGCGACCGTGATCCTGGAACGCGCCATCGTCGCACCGCGCCACATCAAGATCCAGGTGTTCGCCGACCGGCACGGCAATGCCATCCACCTCGGCGAGCGCGACTGCTCGGTGCAGCGGCGGCACCAGAAGGTCATCGAAGAAGCGCCGTCTCCCGCCGTCTCCGAGGCGCTGCGCGAGCGCATGGGTGCCACCGCTGTCGCGGCAGCGAAGGCCATCGCCTACGAAGGCGCGGGCACGCTCGAATTCCTGCTCGATGCCGACGGCCAGTACTGGTTCATGGAAATGAACACGCGGCTGCAGGTGGAGCACCCGGTGACCGAAGCGGTGATCGGGCTCGACCTGGTCGAGCTGCAACTGCGCGTCGCGGCCGGCGAGCCGCTGCCTCTCGCGCAGCAGGACGTGCGCATCACTGGCTACGCGATCGAAGTGCGGCTGTGCGCCGAAGACCCGCAGCAGGGCTTCATACCGCAGAGTGGCACCCTCGCTGCATGGCGGCCTTCGCCGGCCTTGCGCACCGAACATGCGCTGCGCGACGGCACCGCGGTGCCGCCCTTTTACGACTCGATGATCGCCAAGCTGGTGGCGCACGGCCGCACGCGCGACGAAGCCAGGCATCGCCTGCTCGCAGGCCTGCAAGACACGGTGGCGCTGGGCATCGCGACCAACCAGCAGCTGCTGCAACGTGCGCTGTCGCATCCAGTGTTTGCCAGCGGCGCGGCTACGACGGCGTTCATCGCCGAGCATGTCGATGCATTGCTTGCACCCGATACCGCCACCGAGACCCACGCCGCATTGCTGGCTGCACTGCTGCTCCAGCTGGGCGAACGCGGATGGCCCTCGCCGCTCGCGCACACGCTTCCCAATGCCCTGCGCTTTGCGCTCAACGGCAAGGTGCACGGGGCCCGCGTGACGCCGCAGGGCGCGGGCCGGTTCGATGTCGCACTGGATGCAAGTGCTCCGATGCGGATCGAGTTGCTTTCGCTGCCGGGCGATGGCGCCGTGCGCTTCTCGTGCCAAGGCGTCTCCGAGCAGGCCATGGCAGTGCGCGACGCCGCCAATCACCTCTGGATTCACTCCCGCGGCCAAGCCTTCGAACTCGAGAACCTCACGCATGTCGCAGTGCCTCGCGCCGGTACAACGGGCGGCGACGGCCTGCTGCGCGCGTCGATGAACGGCCGCGTCATTGCCTTGCTGGCAGCCGAGGGCGACACGGTCGCTGCGGGCCAGCCGCTCATCACGCTCGAAGCGATGAAGATGGAGCACGTGCACTGCGCGCCGCGCGCCGGCCGCGTCGCCGCGCTGCATGTGGCCGTGGGCGCACAGGTGGCCGCGCGCCATGTGGTGGCGGAGATTGCCGACGCATGACGCCCGTCGCCGCCCTTCCCTTGTTTTTCTGAAAGCCTTTCGAATGAACGCCCCCTCCCGCTACCGCTCCGTGTTCTCGCCCGGCCTGTTCGCCAGGCAGGTGATCGTCGTCACGGGCGGCGGCTCGGGCATCGGCCGCTGCACGGCGCACGAACTCGCATCGCTTGGCGCGCAGGTCGTGCTGGTCGGTCGCAAGGCCGAGAAGCTCCAGCAGGTGCAGGCCGAGATCGCAACGGCCGGCGGCAAGGCCAGCATCCAGGCCTTCGACATCCGACAGGAAGAAGCCGTGCGCACTGCAGTCGCCGCCATCGTCGCCGCGCACGGCCGCATCGACGGCCTCGTCAACAACGCCGGCGGCCAGTACATCACGCCGCTGGCCGCCATCTCGGCCAAGGGCTGGGAGGCGGTGATCCACACCAACCTCACGGGCGGCTTCCTGGTCGCGCGCGAATGCTTCGTGCAAAGCATGCAGGCTCATGGTGGCGCCATCGTCAACATCGTGGCCGACATCTGGGGCTCGATGCCCAACATGGGCCACAGCGGCGCAGCGCGCGCGGGCATGGTGAGCTTCACCGAGACTGCCGCGCTCGAATGGGCCGCAAACGGCGTGCGCGTGAACGCCGTGGCGCCGGGCTACATCGCATCGAGCGGCATGGACCACTATCCGCCCGAAGCCGGCGACATGCTGCGCGCCATGCGCAACACCGTGCCCGCGGGCCGCTTCGGCAACGAGGCCGAGACCTCCGCCGCCATCGCCTTCCTGCTGAGCCCCGCCGCGAGCTTCATCAGCGGCAGCGTGCTGCGCGTGGACGGCGCACGTCCGCAGGTTCGCATGGGGTGGCCGATGGCATTGCCCGATGCACAGGCGCAGCAGCGCGCCGCGGTGCGGCCCTTCGACGGCTTTCATCTCGCGCAGACGCCGCGCGTTTTCCAGAAGAACAACGAACCGAACGAACGATTGATTGATTGATTGATTGATTGATTGGAGACAAGCGACATGCAGTACACCCACGAACACCTCGAGATCCAGAAGACGCTGCGCCGCTTCATCGACTACGAGATCAATCCGCATGTGGACGAATGGGAAGCGGCCGAGATCTTCCCCGCGCACGAGGTCTTCAAGAAGCTTGGCAACCTGGGCATGCTGGGCCTGAACAAGCCCGAGGCCTTCGGCGGCGCCGGGCTCGACTATTCGTATGCGATGGCCATGGCCGAGGCGCTGGGCCACATCAGCTGCGGCGGCGTGCCGATGGCCATCGGCGTGCAGACCGACATGTGCACGCCCGCGCTCGCGCGCTTCGGCAGCGACGAGCTGCGCCGCGAGTTCCTGGCGCCCGCCATCGCGGGCGACACGGTCGGCTGCATCGGCGTGAGCGAACTCGGCGCGGGCAGCGACGTGGCCGGCCTCAAGAGCCATGCACGCAAGGACGGCGACGACTACCTCATCAGCGGCCAGAAGATGTGGATCACCAACAGCCTGCAGGCCGACTGAATGTGCATGCTGGTCAACACCAGCGACGGCCCGGTGCACCGCAACAAGTCGCTCGTGATGGTGCCGATGGACAGCCCCGGCATCGAGAAGGTGAAGAAGATACGCAAGATCGGCATGAATTCGAGCGACACGGGCCTGATCTATTTCGACAACGTGCGCGTGCCGCAGCGCTACCGCATCGGCGAGGAGGGCCAGGGCTTCGTCTACCAGATGCAGCAGTTCCAGGAGGAGCGCCTCTGGGCCGCCGCCAGCTCCATCGAGCCGATGGAAGACTGCATCGCGCAGACCATCGAATGGGCGCAGCAGCGCAACATGTTCGGCGCCACGCTGGCCGACCAGCAATGGGTGCAGTTCAAGCTGGCCGAACTCAAGACCGAGGTGGAAGCGCTGCGCGCCCTCACCTACCGCGCCTGCGACCTGCATGTGCAGGGCGAAGACGTGCTCGAACTGGCCTCGATGGCCAAGCTCAAGACCGGCCGGCTCACGCGGCAGGTGGCCGACACCTGCCTGCAGTTCTGGGGCGGCATGGGGTTCACGCTCGAGAACCGCGTTTCGCGGCTCTATCGCGATGGCCGGTTGGGCTCGATCGGCGGCGGCGCCGACGAGGTGATGCTCGGCATCCTCGCGAAGACCATGGGCATCGCCAAGCGGCCGCCGCGCGGCTGAAGCGCCATGGACGCCGAACTGCAAGCCGACCGTGCAGCGCTCGCCGACACGGTGCGGCGCTTTGCCGAAAGCGAGATCGCGCCGCATGTGCAGGCCTGGGACGACGCGGGCGAATTTCCCCGCGCCCTCTATGCCCGTGCGGCAGAACTCGGCTTGCTCGGCCTCGGCTATCCCGAGGCGCTGGGCGGCACGCCGGCCTCCTATTCGCTGAAGCTCCCCGCATGGATCGCGCTCGCGCGCCACGGCAAGAGCGGCGGCGTGCTCGCCAGCCTGTTCTCTCACAACATCGGCCTGCCGCCCGTGGTGCTGCATGCCAACGATGCGGTGCGCAGCGAGGTCGTGCCCGCCGTATTGCGCGGCGAGAAGATCGCCGCGCTCGCAATCACCGAGCCCGGCGGCGGCTCCGACGTGGCGGCGCTGCGCACCACCGCGCGGCGCGATGGCGACCACTACGTGGTGAACGGCGAGAAGACCTTCATCACCTCGGGCATGCGCGCCGACTGGATCACGCTGGCGGTGCGCACCGGCGAAGGGCGTGGCGCGGGCGGCATCTCGATGCTGCTGGTGCTGGGCGATGCACCCGGTCTTTCGCGCACACGTCTCACGCAGATGGGCTGGTGGTGCTCCGACACCGCAACGCTGCACTTCGACAACGTGCGCGTGCCCGCGCGCTACCTGCTCGGCAACGAAGGCGCGGGCTTCCGCATGGTCATGGGCAACTTCAACGGCGAGCGCATCGGCCTCGCAGCCGGCGCGCTCGGCTTCGCGCAGGCCTGCCTCGACGAGGTGCTGGCCTGGTCGCGCGAGCGCAAGACCTTCGGTGCCGCGCTCATCGAACATCAGGTGGTGCGCCACAAGCTCGTGGACATGCAGATGCGCATTGCCTCCACCGAGGCCTGGATCGAGGCCGTGTCCGCCGAAGGCGATGCGTACGAAGCAGCCGGCCGCTTCAACGCACCCGAGTGGGTGGCGCAGGTCTGCATGCTCAAGAACCACGCGACGCAGACCATGCAGTTCTGCGCCGACCAGGCGGTGCAGATCTTCGGCGGCATGGGCTTCATGCGCGGCACGGTGAGCGAGCGCATCTACCGCGAGGTCAAGGTCATGATGATCGGCGGCGGTGCCGAGGAGATCATGAAGGAACTGGCGGCCAGGCAGATGGGCTGGTAGGCCGACCCGCAAGACCGCACCTTTATTCGGCTTCCACCGGAACCGCCTTCGCGCGCAGGGAGTCCAACCGGCCAGCACCCTTGCTGAGTCGCAGGAGACAACCATGTTCTCTTTCACCTACGGCGTCGGCATCGCGATCCTTCTACTGCTCGTGATGCTGCTCTTTTCCGCGATCTGGATCTTCCGCGAGTACGAACGCGGCATCGTGTTCACCCTGGGGCGTTTCTCGAAGGTCTCGGGGCCCGGGCTGGTGATCGTGATTCCCGCCATCCAGCAGGTCGTTCGGGTCGACCTGCGCACCGTGGTGCTCGAGGTTCCGACCCAGGACGTGATCTCGCGCGACAACGTGTCGGTGAAGGTCAGCGCGGTCGTCTACTTCCGCATCGTCGATGCGGAGAAGGCCATCATCGAGGTCAAGGATTTCTTCAACGCGACCAGCCAGCTGACCCAGACCACGCTGCGCTCGGTGCTCGGCAAGCACCAGTTGGACGACATGCTGGCCGAGCGGGAGAAGCTCAACCTGGATGTCCGGCAGTCGCTGGACGTGCAAACGGCCTCGTGGGGCATCAAGGTTTCCAACGTGGAGATCAAGCAGATCGACCTCACCGAATCCATGATCCGCGCCATCGCGCGGCAGGCCGAAGCGGAACGCGAGCGGCGTGCCAAGGTGATCCATGCCGAAGGCGAACTGCAGGCGTCCGAAAAGCTGTTCCAGGCGGCCCGCGTGCTGGCGCAGGAGCCGCAGGCGATCCAGCTGCGCTACCTGGAAACGCTGACCGTGATCAGCGCGGACAAGAACACCACCATCGTCTTCCCGCTGCCGGTGGATCTGCTGACGAGCTTTCTGCACAAGCCCGCGTAGCGCACCGGGCCGCCGCGAAAACGGAAAACTGTTCTTCATGGGCGAGGCGCGCAAGGCATGGCCTTTCGCGCAGCGCGTGCTTACCATCGATCGCATACTGGGGACCGTTCTTCGTTCCCCTCAAACCGCATGAAGCTGGAGTCCGTGTGATCTTTGTTTTTCACCTCCTCGACAAGCCCGATTCCACCGCCCTTCGCCACGCGATCCGCCCCGCGCACAAGGCCTACCTGGGCCAGGTAGCCGACCGCATGGCCTTCGCAGGGCCGCTGCTTTCCGACGACAGCCAGACCATGATGGCAGCCTGCTGGCCATCGACTTCGACTGCCGCGAGGCCGCGGAACAGTGGCAGGCCAACGAGCCCTTCACACGCGCCGGCGTCTACGCGACGAGCTCGGTGCTGCCCTTCACGAATCTCTGGCCGCAGAAGGTCGGCTTTCCTCCGGCCGAGTAAGCGGGAGCGACTTCATGTTCAAGCACATCGTGATGTGGGACCTGCGCGGCGACTCGTCGGAAGAAAAGGCGCAGGCGACGCAATTGCTCAAGCGCAAGTTCGAATCGCTGCGCGGGCAGATCCCGGGGCTGCTGCATCTCGAAGTGGGCGTGGATTCGAGCCGCATCGCCTATGCCTGCGACGTGGTGCTGTACAGCGAGTTCGACAGCCAGGCATCGCTCGACGGCTATGCGACGCCTCCCGCGCACTTGCGTGTGCGGGAGGCGTTGGGCGATCTGCGGATCGCGCGGCACCAGGTCGACTACGCGGCGGACTGAGTCGCGCCGTCAGTCGTTCTTTTCGGATTCGCCGTGTTGTGCGGCGGCGAGCGCGGCCGCCGCACGCAGCTTGTCCTTCTTGCTCGGCCGCGTGCCCTTGATGCCGCCGGTGCCCGACGCATCGACCACCGGCACGGCAACCTCGGTCGGCTCGAAGCCTTCGATGCGCTCGCGCGGCAGGCTCAGCCCCTGGCGCTTCTCGATCACGCGGAAATGCGCCTCGGTGGCCGCACTCACGAAGCTGATCGCGAGCCCGCTCTCGCCGGCACGGCCCGTGCGGCCGATGCGGTGGATGTAGTCGGTCGGCGAGCGCGGCAGGTCGTAGTTGATCACCACGGGCAGCTGGGCAATGTCGATGCCGCGCGCCGCGCGGTCGGTGGCAATCACCACGTCCCACCGGCTCTGCTTGTGAACTGCGCGAGGATGTCGGTGCGCGTGCCCTGTGCGATGTCGCCGTGGAAGGGCACGGCGTAGACGCCATTCTTGTAGAGCTTCTCGGCCACGATCTGTGCCGAATGCTGCGTGGCGACGAAGACCAGCACGCGCTCCCATTCGTTCTCTTTGAGCAGATGGCGCAGCAGCTGCGTGCGGCGGTTCGCGTCGACCTCGATCACGCGCTGCACACGATGGCGGGTTCGGTGCCCGGCTCGCCCTGCACGTCGATGACCGCGGGGTCGCGCAGCATGCCGTCGGCCAGCGCCTGGATGGCAGGCGGGAAGGTGGCGGAGAACAGCAGGTTCTGGCGCTGCGCCGGCAGCAGCGCGAGGATGCGGCCCAGCTCTTCGGCAAAACCGAGGTCGAACAGGCGGTCGGCCTCGTCGAGCACGAGCATCGAGACCGCGCCCAGCTTGAGCGCGTTGTGCTCGACCAGGTCGAGCAGCCGGCCCGGCGTGGCGACCACGATATCGGCGCCGCCGCGCAGGCTCATCATCTGCGGGTTGATCGACACGCCGCCGAAGGCGATCGCGATCTTCAGGCGTTCGGGCAGGTGCTGCGCCAGACTGCGCATGGTCTCGCCGACCTGGGCCGCGAGTTCGGTTCGCGCGTGGGCACGAGCACCAGCGCACGCACGCGGCGCGGTGATTGCACGGGTTCGGCGGCCAGGCGCTGCAGCAGCGGCAGGGAAAATGCGGCGGTCTTGCCGGAGCCGGTCTGCGTCGAGCCCCGCACGTCGCGGCCCTGCAGAATCGCGGGGATGGCCGCGGCCTGGATGGCGGTCGGCGCGGCATAACCGCTTTCGGCGGCAGCCTGCACGAGCGCGGGGGCCAGGCCCAGTGAGTCGAATGGCATGTGAGCAGACAGAGAGAGAAACCCAGAGATAAGAAGAGATGGATCGAATGGCAACGATGAAAAGCAATCAGGCCAGCGCCCTAGTGTATTCCACCGAGGCGGGCGGCCGCATGTGCCCCGATTGCCGCGCGCCGATGGCGCAGTGCCGCTGCAAGGAACTCAAGGCGCGTGTTCCGGCCACCGACGGCATTGTGCGTGTATCGCACGAGACCAAGGGCCGCAAAGGCAAGGGCGTGACGGTCATCAAGGGCCTCGCACTCGACGCGGCGGCGCTCGCGGCCGTGGGCAAGCAGCTGAAAACGGCCTGCGGCTCGGGCGGCACGGTGAAGGACGGCACCATCGAGATACAAGGACAAGGCGACCATCGCGAACTGGTGATTGCGGCCCTCGTGAAGCAGGGCCACACGGTCAAGCGTGCAGGAGGCTGAAACGCATGAAACCCGAAGACCTGCAACGCCTCGTCACCCTCGAAATGCCTTTTGGCAAACACAAGGGCACGCTGATTGCCGATTTGCCCGGAAATTACCTGACCTGGTTTGCACGCGAGGGTTTTCCCTCGGGAGAAATTGGCCGGCTGCTCCATTTGATGCATGAAATAGACCACAACGGGCTCTCGGACCTGTTGAAACCGTTGCGAAACCGCCCGTCGGGCCGCAATGTTTCTCAATAACACATGATTTCCCCACAGTTTTAGGAAATCGGGTCGGATAATCCGACTTACATGTCTGCGAGCTTGTCTCCCGTGCACGTAATTCGGTGATCGGTCAGTTTCGCGCCACAGCGCAGTTTGTTTGTTGTGATTCTGGGACTCCATCGCTTTGTTTTGTTGGTTTGAATTAGGAGTCCCTCCATGGGCAAGAAACTCTACGTAGGCAACCTCGCCTACTCTGTGCGTGACAACGACCTGGAACAGGCTTTCGGCGAGTTCGGCTCGATCGTCAGCGCCAAGGTCATGATGGAACGCGACACTGGCCGTTCGAAGGGCTTCGGCTTTGTCGAAATGGGCAGCGACGCTGAAGCACTCGCAGCCATCGAAGCCATGAACGGCCATTCGCTCCAGGGCCGCGCCCTGACGGTGAACGAAGCCCGTCCGATGGAAGCACGTCCTCCCCGCACCGGTGGTGGTGGCGGCGGTTACGGTGGTGGTGGCGGCGGTTACGGTGGTGGTGGCGGCGGTCGCGGTGGTGGTGGCGGCGGTCGCGGCGGCTACTAAGCCCTCACCCACACTCACGAGAGCCTCGGCTCTCTGAATGAAT
>CAMATD010000172.1 GCA_945860785.1 Variovorax sp. YR752
TCGCTGCGCAGAGCACACCGTCGGCGTGAGCGCTCAGCGCAGCGCTTGATCCGCCGGCACAACGGCAGCGTCCACTGTGCACAGGGCACCGGGTGCTCCCCGCAGCGCAATAAAGGAGGAGCGAAGCGGGGGACATTCGCGGAGGGGAGCACCCGGTGTCCTGCGCACACGCCCCGAACACAAGCGTCCCGAGCAAAAACAACCCGCAGCGGAGCCACTGGCATGAACCTGCTCGCCTCGATGCGCTACCTGGTGGCGCTGAACGAGCACAAGCATTTCGGCCGCGCCGCACAGTCCTGCCACATCACGCAGCCCGCGTTGTCGAATGCCCTCCGAGCCCTCGAAACCGAGTTCGGCGTCGTCATCGTCAAGCGGGCGCGCGTCTACGTCGGCCTCACGCACGAGGGCGAGCGCGTGCTGGCCACGGCGCAGCGCATGCTGCGCGACAACGAGGTGCTGCTGCAGGAGCTGCGCGGCGATGCGGACAACCCGCACGGGCGCCTGCGGATGGCCGCGGTGCCGACAGCCATCCCGATCCTCTCGCGCTTCGCGGCCATGCTGCACCAGCGCCATCCGGGCATCCTGCCGGCCGTGCTGTCGATGAGCTCGCAGGACCTGGAGACCGGGCTCGAGAGCCTCGCGATCGACCTCGCGCTCGGCTACACCGAGCGCATGCACCTGCCGGGCATCAAGCTCACGGCCTGGCCGCAGAGCGTCGAGCACTACTTCCTGCTGCGGCGCGCTGAAACACCCTCGGCGGACGCGCTGCACATCGGCCAGCCGATCACCTGGGCCGAGGCGGGCAAGCTGCCGCTGTGCCTGCTCACGACCGACATGCACAACCGCGCCATCATGGACCAGGCGCTGCGCGAGGCCGGCGTGCCGGTGGCGCCGGCCATCGAGACCAACTCCGTGCTGACCCTGACGCTGGCCGTGAGCGCCGGCACGGTCAGCAGCGTGCTGCCGGGCGCGATGGTGGCGGCCGTGCGCAGCCACCGCGAGCTGGAGGCGCTGCCGCTGGTGGCGCCCGAGGTGCGCACGCCCATCGGCTTCATGACGCAGGACGGCGTTCGATCCTCCCGCGCGCTCGAAGCCGCATTGACCCTCCTTCAGACCCCCGAGTGGCGCGAACAAGTGCGCCTGCACAGCGGAACGCTTGCCGACTGAGCGGAGGGCGCCGCCCAGCGGCAGGCGGGGCATTTAATTATTGAATCGACTCATTCGCCAATCGAATTTGACGACCTGTAAAACGTTCGCACACACTTCGCGACCCAGATTCAACAAAAGTTACACACTTGGGTAACAAGGAGAAATATGGCAGGCTCAACTGCAGGCGTTCTCGACGGAGATCGCATCCTCGGAGGAGGGGCGCAACCGCAACCCGGCTTCCTGGACAAGGAACGCATCATCGCGGGCCGAGGCTTCAATCGCTGGCTGGTACCGCCCGCCGCATTGGCCATTCATCTGTGCATCGGCATGGCCTATGGCTTCTCGGTGTTCTGGCTGCCGCTGTCGAAGGCGCTGGGCACGGCCGGCACCGGCGCGCAGGCCTGCGGCAAGGACATGAGCTTCTTCGCCGAGCTCTTCGCCACCAACTGCGACTGGCGCGTGGCCACGCTCGGCTGGATGTACACGCTGTTCTTCGTCTTCCTCGGCTGCTCGGCGGCCCTGTGGGGCGGCTGGCTCGAACGGGCCGGCCCGCGCAAGGCCGGCGTCGTGTCGGCCGTGTGCTGGTGCGGCGGCATGCTGCTCTCGGCGCTGGGCATCCACCTGCACCAGTTCTGGCTGATGATCCTCGGCTCGGGCGTGATCGGCGGCATCGGCCTGGGTCTGGGCTACATCTCGCCCGTGAGCACGCTGATCAAGTGGTTCCCCGACCGCCGCGGCATGGCGACCGGCATGGCCATCATGGGTTTCGGCGGCGGCGCGATGATCGGCTCGCCGCTGGCGGTCGACCTGATGAAGCGCTTTTCCACGGCCACCGACGTGGGCGTGATGCAGACCTTCGTCATCATGGCGCTCGGCTACTTCGTCTTCATGATGGCCGGCGCGCTCGGCTACCGCGTGCCGCCTTCGGGCTGGAAGCCGGAAGGCTGGACGCCGCCCCCGGCGCAGACCAGCAACGCCATGATCACGCAGCGCCATGTGCACGTGAAGAAGGTCTGGGGCATTCCGCAGTTCTGGCTCGTGTGGCTGGTGCTGTGCATGAACGTGAGCGCCGGCATCGGCGTGATCGGCATGGCCTCGCCGATGCTGCAGGAAGTGTTCGGCGGCGCGCTGATCGACCTGCCTGCGAAGTTCGGCCAGCTCGACAAGACGCAGCTTGCGGCAATTGCCGCGGTGGCCGGCGGCTTCACCGCGCTGCTCTCGCTCTTCAACATCGGCGGGCGCTTCGTGTGGGCGAGCCTGTCGGACAAGCTGGGCCGCAAGCTCACCTACACGGTGTTCTTCGTGCTCGGCGGCATCCTGTACGCGAGCATTCCGTCGTCGGCCGGCGCAGGCAGCAAGCTGCTGTTCGTGGGCGCCTGCTGCGTGATCGTGTCGATGTACGGCGGCGGTTTTGCCACGGTGCCGGCCTACCTGGCCGACCTGTTCGGCACGCAGTTCGTGGGCGCCATCCATGGCCGCCTGCTCACCGCATGGGCCACGGCCGGCATCCTCGGCCCGGTGGTGGTGAACTACATGCGCGAGTACCAGCTGGGTCTGGGCCTGCCGCGCGAGCAGGTCTACAACCAGACCATGTACATCCTCGTGGGCATGCTGGTGATCGGCTTCATCGCCAACCTGCTGGTGCGCCCGGTGGCCGACAAGCACTTCATGACCGATGCCGAACTGGCCGTCGAGAAGAAGCTGGCGCACGAGAAGGCCTCGGCGGCCGAAGTGGGCAGCGGCTCGGGCAATGCCGACACAGTGAGCCCGGCCGTGGTGGTGCTGGCCTGGGTCGCCGTGGGTATTCCCCTCGCCTGGGGCGTCTACAAGACGCTGATCAGCGCGGCCAAGTTCTTCCATTGAGGATTCAACGCTCAAGGCCAAGGTTGCGCGGCGAATATGCTGATCGCCGCCAGCGAGGTTCTCTGTTCTCGGAGCTCCTCGTATATTGCCTCTGGCATGGCGTCATCATTCGTGAGGCAACCTGACAGGCATCGCGTGCGTAGAAAAGGCGATTGTGAGTTGTGAGTACTAGATACGCGGGCCGTGTGTCATGTCATGATCGTGCGCATGGATTCGACGTACGTTCTAGATCAAGTAATTCGCGGAGGCGTTACGCTGGCAGCCGCGTATGTCGGCGCGAGGTTTGCGTTTGGCTTCAATTCCAAGCAGCAGCGACAACTTCGACGTACTGGGCAGATCGAAGAGTGCAATCGTGCGATGTTGAATTTGATGGGACAGTTCGATGAGTTGACCGGCTATCGTGATCAAGAATTGTCCAAGTATCGAGACAGTCCTTTTCGCCATTTTCAGCTATCGGCACACGCTGAGAATGACATTGATCGGTTGTCTGTGAATGCGGCGGCGCTAGCATTTTTGATTGGGTCAAAAGCAAGCAACATTCCGGTGGAGCTGGCGTTGCTGGAACGCAAATACCGTGCGTGTCAGCAACTCGTGAACATCAGATCCGAAGTCCATCTGACGCAATTGCAACCTCTGCTTGAGACGAAGCTGAGAGATTACGAGACCGGCCAGATCGCTTCTGATCTAGTGGAGGCGGCAGTTGGCCCTCGATTGAGCAATACGCTGAAGCGAGTCACGGACAATATCTACAATCTCTTTGATTCGACGATAGTGTCGTTTACAGAGGCTGGAAAAGACCTCCCAACGCAGATGAAAACCGTGTTCCCTGAGGCGAAATTTGTCGCGTTTTCCCCGCGCCCGATCACTGTTTCTAGTTAGCCTCTGATTTCGATCTTGCTCGCTTGAAGGGCATTGGGAACTGTCCTCAGAATGCGCATTGCATCGAAGCTAGTACCTCGCCAAAAAAACTCAGGACTCGCTCTCGGTAGACATGAAATCCAAAGTCCAGTTCCGCCTGCGCGTCTATCGGGACGACACCATCGCCATCGGCCCCGGCAAGATTGCCGTGCTCGAAGCCGTGGCTGAGACGGGTTCGATTTCCGCCGCGGCCCGCCTGCTGGGCATGTCGTACCGCCGGGCCTGGATGCTGGTCGACGAGATGAACAAGTCCCTGACCTCGCCCGCGGTGAACACCGCCGCCGGCGGCTCGCGTGGTGGCGGCACGGCGCTCACGCCGGTGGGCGAGGAAATCGTCAAGCATTACCGGGCGATCGAAAATGCCGCGAAGCTGGCCACCGCGGCCGACATCCGGGCGCTGACGCGGCTGCTGGCGCCATGACCTCTTCCGCCGACCCGGTCGTCTGCCGCCCCGTCGGCGTGGTGCGCAGCCGCTTCACCGAGGCCACCGGCATGCCGATCCAGACGGCCGGCGCGCCCGACGAACCGGGCCGCCTCGAAGTGTTCGCCGAGTTCGCGCCGGGCCTTCGGGACATCGAGGGCTTCGACTACCTGATCCTGGTCACCCACCTGCACCAGTGCGCGCACGAGCGGCTCGAGGTGGTGCCCTTTCTCGACAACGAATCCCACGGCGTCTTTGCCACGCGCGCGCCGGCGCGGCCGAACCGGCTGGGCCTGTCGATCGTTCGGCTGGTTTCGGTGGAAGGCACGACGCTGCACTTCAGCGGCAACGACATGATGGACGGCACGCCCGTGCTCGACATCAAGCCCTACGTGCCGCGCTTCGACGTGCGCGAGACCGAGCGCGTCGGCTGGTTCGGCGCGAAGCTCGATCAGCTACCGGGCATCCGGTCCGACGGCAGGATGGGCTGATCGGGCGGGGCCGGCAGGTCCGCCAGATCGTTCCCCTGCCAGCATGACCACACGTCCTGTGACAGCGTCTCGCGCGCCTGCGGCGGCGCTTCCTTGATGGTGCCCACGCTGATGCAGCCCGCGAGGTATTCGCCGGCCTGCACGCCCACCTGCCGCGCGAGCGCCTCGTCGAAGCAGCGCTCGCCGCTCAGCACGATGGCGCCGTAGCCCAATTGGTGCGCCGCGCTCAGGATGTTGCCCAGCGCCGCGCCTGCGCACAGCCACTGCTCGCGGCCGGGGATCTTGCTGCGCTCGCGCGGCGACACCACGAAGCCGAGCAGCAGGGGCGGCCGCGTGGCGTGTTCGCGCGCACGCTTCAGGTCCGAGGGGCTGGCCAGCGGATCGCGGCGCAGCTTTTCCTGTTCGAAGCACCACGCCAGCGCCTCGCGGTTCTGCGGGCGGAACTCGATCACGCGCCACGGATGCAGCCTGCCGTGGTCGGGCGCGCGCAAGCCGGCCTGGAGGATGCCGTCGAGCTCGTCGGGGTTTGGGCCGGGCTGCTGCAGCCGCCGCGGCGACACCGAGCGCCGCGTCAGCAGGACTTCGAGGATGCGTTCCGCACCCGTCATGTGCCGCCACATCGGTGTCACTGCCCTTGCCGGTCGACCCACACCGCCTTGCGGCGCAGGACCTCGCCGATGTCGTGGGCATCGGCCTGCGCCACCAGGAAGGATTGGCTTTCACCGCCAGGAGCGATGATGGAGATCACGAAGCTGTCGGCGTCCATCGCGCGCTCGATGCGCCATTCCTGCACCTGCGTCACGTGACGAAGCTCCGACCTGCCGGAGATCGATCGGACAACGGTGTCGTGGGCGGATGGGCGCATGGGTTGGCGGGTCTGCGACGCTATGTTCCCCAGTATATGGAGACAGCGCGATTCGCGCATCCCCGTGAGAACCTTAGGGCTCATCGTGTAACAATTGCGCCGTATTTCAATGGACACGACGAACTCACTCATCGCCTCGACCGACTGGTCGCCCCTGGTCCTGTCGCTCAAGGTCGCCGCCGTTGCGACCGTGCTGGCGCTGATCGCGGGCGTGGCGCTGGGCTGGGTGTTCGCGCGCAAGCGCTTCTTCGGCCACACGGTGCTCGAGGCGGTGTTCATGCTGCCGCTGGTGCTGCCGCCCACGGTGATCGGCTACGCGATCCTGGTGGCGGCCGGGCGGCGCAGCCCGCTGGGCGCGTGGCTGCGCGAGCACCTCGACTACACCATCATCTTCAGCTGGCACGGCGCCGTGGTGGCCTCGGCCGTGGTCGCGCTGCCGCTGGTGCTCAAGTCGGCCAGTGCCGCCTTCGCGAATGTCGATCGCTCGCTCGAAGCCGCGGCCAGCACGTTGCGGCAGTCGCCGTTCTCTGTGTTCCTGCGCGTGACGCTGCCGCTGGCTTGGCCGGGCATCCTGGCCGGCACGCTGCTCGCGTTCGCGCGGGCCATGGGCGAGTTCGGCGCCTCGCTGATGGTGGCGGGCTCGATCCCAAAGCAGACCCAGACCCTGTCGATGGCCATCTACGACGCCGTCCAGGCCGGGCACGACGACTTGGCGCTGCTGCTGGTGATCGTGACCTCGGTGCTGTCGATCACCGTGCTGGTGCTGTCGAACCGATTCTTCTCGCGTCGCTGCTTCGTTCCCTTCTTCAATAATCCCAGGAGATACCCATGCGCTCGTTCCGCCTCTTGTCCGTCGTTCTCGCACTGGCCCTGCCGCTGGCCGCCGCCGCGCAGCAGATCACCGTGTCCGCGGCCGCCAGCCTGACCGATGCCTTCAAGGAAATCGGTCCCAAGTTCGAGGCCGCCAAGCCGGGCTCCACGGTGCGCTTCAACTTCGCCGCCTCGGGCGTGCTGCTGCAGCAGATCGGGCAGGGCGCGCCGGTCGACGTGTTCGCCAGCGCCGACCAGGAAACCATGAACCGCGGCGCCGAGCAGAAGCTCATCGACACCGCCACGCGCAAGAACTTCGTGAGCAACAGCCTAGTGCTGATCGAGCCCGCGAAGGAAGGCGTGGGCGTCAAGTCGCTGCAGGACCTGACCGGCGCCAGCGTGAAGAAGATCGCCGTCGGAAAAACCGCCACTGTGCCGGTCGGCCGCTACACCAAGCAGGTGCTGGACGGCGCCAACCTCTGGACCGTGCTCGAACCCAAGTTCGTGCAGGCCGACAGCGTGCGCCAGGTGCTCGACTACGTGAGCCGCGGCGAGGTCGAGGCCGGCTTCGTCTACCGCACCGATGCGGCCGTGGCGGGCGACAAGGTCAAGGTCGTGCTCTCGCCCTCGGGCAGCAGCCCCGTGACGTACCCGATCGCGGTGGTCGCAGAGAGCAAGCAGAAGGCGCTGGCCGGCGACTTCCTCACGTTCCTGTCGACCGACGCCGCGCAGGAAGTGCTCACCCGCTACGGATTCGGCAAACCATGATCGATGTCGATCTGAAGCTCACGGTCCGGGACGGGGCTCGCCGCTTCGACCTGGACGCGCGCTTTCAGACCGACGTTCCCTTCGCCGCGCTCTACGGCCCTTCGGGCGCGGGCAAATCGCTCACGCTGCAGGCCATCGCGGGCCTGCTGCATCCTTCCGCGGGGCATGTGCGGCTCGACGGCCGCACGCTGTACGACTCGGCGCAGCGCATCGACGTGCCCGCGCCCGACAGGCGCATCGGCTACCTGTTCCAGAACTACGCGCTGTTTCCGCACCTCACGGTGCGCGAGAACGTGTCGTTCGGCCTCACCTCGTGGCGCCGCCGCCGGCTGCCGCCGAAGGAGGCGGAGACGGTGCAGGCCCTGCTCGAAGGCTTCGGCCTCGCCGCGCTGGCCGACAGCCGGCCGCAAAAACTCTCCGGCGGCCAGCAGCAGCGCGTGGCGCTGGCGCGTGCGCTGGCCTGCCAGCCGCAGGTGCTGCTGCTCGACGAGCCCTTCGCCGCCCTCAACCCCATGCTGCGCAGCGAATTGCGCAACGAGCTCGCGCAGGTGCGCCGACAGTGGGGCATTCCGGTGCTGATGATCACGCACGACATCGAGGACGTGCTGGCGCTGGCCGATGTGGCCTTCGTCTACAAGGACGGCCAGGTGGTGCGCGAGATCGACCTCCACACCGCCGAGAGCCGCGACATCGCGCTGCGCGAAGTCGCCGGCGTGCCGGCCGTCGAGGAGACGCCGCTGCGCAGCAAGTTGCGCGGCCTCCTGATGCAGGACGTGCAGCCCCGGCCCGAGTGACCGGCCCCAGCCCCGGGTCGATCCCGTCGCGGCAAGGTGCAAAACGGCGTTAACGTTGACCTAACGGTTCTAAGTTACCTTCCGCATCGCACCGACAAACGGGAGCCGGTGTGCGCACGCTGCTTGTCGAAGACGACGAAATGATCGGAAAAAGCCTTGTCCGTGGCCTGGAGCGGTCGGGCTGGGCCGTGGACTGGGTGCGCGACGGCCTGCTCGCGCAGAGTGCAATGGCCGATGGCGACTACAGCTGCGTGTTGCTCGACCTGGGGCTCCCCAAGGCGGACGGCATCGAGGTGCTGCGCCGCGCGCGCAGCCTCAAGGACGACACGCCCATCCTCATCCTGACTGCGCGCGACGGCCTCGGGCAGCGGGTCGAAGGGCTGGACCTCGGCGCCGACGACTACCTGCTCAAGCCCTTCGAACTGCCCGAGCTGCTGGCACGCATGCGCGCGGTGGTGCGGCGGCGCCATGGCGCTTCGAACTCCATCATCGGCAGCGGCAATGTGCAGCTGGACCTGACCACGCGCGAAGTCCTGTACAAGGGCGTGCGCGAGCCGCTCACGGCCCGCGAGTTCGCGCTGATGCACGCCATGCTCGAGCGCCCCGGCGCCATCTTCTCGCGCGAGCAGCTCGAAAGCCGCATCTACGGTTGGGGCGAAGAGGTGATGAGCAACGCGGTCGACGTGATCATCCACAACATGCGCCGCAAGCTCGGTGCCGACACCATCCGCAACGTTCGCGGGCTGGGTTGGCGCGTGGTGGACTCATGAACGTTCGGGTTCGTCCCTGGTATTCGTCGAGTTCCCTGCGCAACAAGCTGCTGCTCTGGCTGGTGCTGGTGCATGTGCTCGCGGCCATCGGCGTCGCGTGGTTCACCTACACGAGCTACGACAGGCTCATCGTCACCTTCAAGGACGACCAGATGCAGACGCTGGCTGACTCCTACGCCAGCAACGAGAACGTGCCGGTGCTCAAGCCGGGCGACAAGCACGGCATCTATTCCCGGGGTGCCTTCATCGTCCAGATCTGGAGCGCCAAGGGCGAGTTGCTGGCCACCTCCTGGCCATCGCTCGACGTGGGGCTCCAGCCGGAGCAGGGGCTGCACACGGTGCAACTCGGCCCCGAGGACCACGAGATGTGGCGCGTCTACTCCACCGGCCCGGTGACCGACGGCGGGCGCTTCAGCGTCCAGGTGATCCAGAACGGCGGTTTCGTGCGCGCGCTGGTGGAGCGGCGCGCGCTGCAGTCCGCGGCGCCCATCGCGCTGCTGCTGCCGCTGTCGCTGGTGGTGCTGTGGCTGGTGGTCTGGACCTCGTCGCGCAAGCTGCGCAGCGTGGCGCTCGATGTCGCGGCGAAGGACGAGCGCAGCCTGTCGGAGCTTTCGGTGTCCCACGTGCCCGACGAGATCGCGCCGCTGGTGGAAGCCTTCAACAGCCTGCTGGGGCGCCTGCGGCAGGCCTTTGCCGCGCAACGGCGCTTCGTGCAGGACGCGGCGCACGAGCTGCGCACGCCCATCGCCGCGCTCGGCCTGCAGCTCGACAACATGCGCGCCGAAGTGCCCGGCGAGCGCGCCGCGGAACACTACACGCAGCTCAAGGGCGGCGTGACGCGCGCCCAGCACCTCATCGAACAGCTGCTGCGCATGTCGCACTAGGAGAGCCATGCGCAGCGCGAAGACTCCGTGCCGCTGGACGTGGCCTCGGTGCTGAGCGACAGCATCGCCCAGCTCATGGTGATCGCCGACCGGCGCCGCATCGACATCGACATCGGCTTCGACGGCCAGACGAGCGTGACGGTGACCGCGCCGCCCGCGGAGCTGCGCAGCATCTTCGGCAACCTGATCGACAACGCGCTTCGCCATTCGCCCGAGGGCAGCGTCGTCGATGTGCGCCTGCACGCGGTGGACGGGCAGCCGGTGGTCGACGTCGTCGACAACGGGCCCGGCATTCCGCCCGAGGCGATAGACCGCGCCTTCGACCGCTTCTTCCGCGTGCCCGGCACCACGGCCGAAGGCAGCGGCCTGGGCCTGGCCATCGCGCAGATGGCGGCGCAGCGCAACGGCATGCGCATCGCGTTGAGCAACCGCACGGACGACAGCGGCGCGGTCTGCGGCCTGGTAGCGCGGGTGCATCTGCGTTCGGCTTAACGCTGAGTTAACTCTCGCTTAAAGGACGCATAAAGCAGGATTCCTACAGTGAGTCCAGGCCGAATGAGCGGCCTTCCATCCGAGGGTCGTCCTCGTTTTCAACAGGAGCTCACATGCGAAACATCACCCAACTGCTTGCCGTCCTTGCCACCAGCCTTGCCGCCGTCGCGGCCCATGCCGAAACCTACGAAGGCGTGCACCAGGGCGCGAACCTGCGCGACCGCAATGCGGTGGCGGCCGAAGCCGTCGCCGCGGCCCACGCTCCCGACCAGAACGTGACGCGCGGCTCGCGCGGCCCCGACCCCTGCATCTCGACCGCGTCTCCCCAGGCGGTCTACGAGGGCGCGGTGCTCACTGCCCATGCGCCCGACCAGAACGTGAGCAGCGGCTCGCGCGTGAACAGCGTCGTCATCTCCACGATGCCGCCGGCGAAGGCGCAGGCCTCCATCGCTCCCGCCACGCGCTTCTGAACCGAAGCACGCGATGGACGTCGACACGAAGGACGGCTACACGCGCCGTACGGTGCTGGTCACCAGCGCCGCCGCACCGGCCGCCGACACCGCGGCGCTCGCGAACGTGACGCTGCGCATCAACGGCCAGCCCCATCCGCTGACCGTCGATCCGCGCGTCACGCTGCTCGACCTGCTGCGCGAGCACCTGCGCCTCACGGGTTCCAAGAAAGGCTGCGACCACGGCCAGTGCGGCGCCTGCACGGTGATGGTGAACGGCCGTCGCATCAACAGTTGCCTCACGCTCGCCGTGATGCACGACGGCGACGAGGTGACGACCATCGAAGGCCTCGGCGAACCGAAGAAGCTGCACCCGATGCAGGCCGCCTTCGTCAAGCACGACGGCTACCAGTGCGGCTACTGCACGCCGGGCCAGATCTGCTCGGCCGTCGGTATGCTCGACGAGATCCGCCGCGGCATGCCCAGCCACGTGACGCGGGACATCGCCGTGCACCCGCTGTTCAGCGACGAGGAGCTGCGCGAGCGCATGAGCGGCAACATCTGCCGGTGCGCCGGCTATCCGAACATCATCGCGGCCATCCGCGAAGTGGCGGGAGAAACCTCATGAGAGCCTTCACCTTCGAACGCGCACAAAGCCCGGTCGAAGCCGCCGCTGCCGTGCAGCGCCACCCCGGCGCGAAGTTCATCGCGGGCGGCACCAACCTGCTCGACCTGATGAAGCTCGACATCGAGCATCCGCCGCACCTGGTCGACGTGAACCGGCTGGGGCTCGACCGCATCGAGGCCACGCCCGACGGCGGCCTGAAGATCGGCGCGCTGGTGCGCAACAGCGACCTTGCGGCCGACATCCGCATCCGGCAGGGCTATCCGCTGCTGTCGCGCGCATTGCTCTCGGGCGCCAGTGCCCAGCTGCGCAACAAGGCGACCACTGCGGGCAACCTGCTGCAGCGCACGCGCTGCTTCTATTTCTACGACACCACCAAGCCCTGCAACAAGCGCACCCCCGGCAGCGGCTGCGCGGCGATGGAGGGCTTCAACCGCATCCACGCGATCTTCGGCGCGAGCGATCAGTGCATCGCTGTCCATTCCTCCGACATGGCGGTGGCGATGCGGGCTTTCGACGCCCGCGTCGAGACCGTCTCGGCCAGCGGCGGCACGCGGCAGATCCCCATCGCCGACTTCCATCGCCTGCCCGGCGCGACGCCGCACGTCGAGACCGCGCTGGCGCCGGACGAATTGGTCACTGCCGTGGCGCTGCCGCCTCCGATCGGCGGGCAGCAGCTCTATCGCAAGGTGCGCGACCGCGCCTCCTATGCCTTTGCGCTCGTTTCGGTGGCCGCGGTGGTCGTGCGCGAAGGCCGCACCGTGACGCAGGCGCGCCTCGCCTTCGGCGGCCTCGCGGCCAGGCCCTGGCGCAACGAGGAGGCGGAGAAGCGTCTCGTGGGCACCGATGGCGGCCCGGACGCGCGCCGTGCCGTCGCCGACATCCTGCTCGCCGGCGCGCGCGGCCATGGCCACAACGATTTCAAGATTCCCCTGCTGCGCCGCACGCTCGATGTCACGCTGGCGCAGGCGATGACCACCTCCTGAGCGGACGAAAGCAGCACCATGCAATTCACCACAGCCGCCGGCCCCAGCCCGCTGGACCGCGAGCGCATCCTCGGCAAGCCGCTCGACCGCATCGACGGCCCGCTCAAGGTCAGCGGACGCGTCCGCTACAGCTACGAGTACCACGAGGAAGTGCCGAACGCGGCCTATGGCTGGATCGTGCTGGCCGGCATCGCCAAGGGCCGCATCACCCGCATCGATACGGGCGAGGCGCAGCGCGCACCGGGCGTGCTGCTGGTCTACACCTACGGCAACGTGCCGCGCATGGTGCCGCGCGAGCGCGCGAACCTGGTGTCGCAGCTCTCGGGCCCGGAGGTGCAACACCACGGGCAGGCCGTGGCCTTCGTCGTCGCCGAGACGCTGGAGCAGGCGCGCGCCGCCTCGTTCCTGATCCGCATCGATTACGAAAGCACTGCCGGCCGCTTCGACCTGGCCGCCGCACAAGCCACCGCGGTGA
>CAMATD010000173.1 GCA_945860785.1 Variovorax sp. YR752
GACGGCATCTCGCAGCGCATGCTCACGCTGACGCTGCGCGGACTCGAGCGCGACGGCTTGGTCACGCGAACCGTGCTTGCGACAGTTCCGGTGCGCGTGGAGTACGCGCTGACCGCGCTCGGCAGCACCATGCTCGCGCCGGTCACGGCGCTGGCAGCATGGGCCCAGGCCAGCCGTTCATCGATCCGGAATGCGCGCGAGGCATTCGACAGGGCCCAGGCAAGCGATGGCCTGCCAGCGGGCGTGGTGCGCATCCGCGCATCGCAGCGCGTGTCGGCGCGCTGATCCGGAACCTACATCTCGAACGCCTCGGGCTGCCGCCCGTCGATGTCGGTGAAGCCGTACTCGCGCGCCAGATCGGCCACGCGCAGCGCCTCGCCGCTCTTGCGCAGCACCTCTGCATCTCCCGCCAGCGCGGCGACGGCGCGGCCCAGGTAGCGCGGCGACTCGGTGCGCGCCAGCGCCGGTCGCTCCTGCCAATGCGCCTCGTCGGTCTTGTGGCCGGCCAGCACGAACTCCGTGCGCATCCAGCCCGGCGACACGGCGACCGAGGCGACGCCGTGCGGCTTCAGCTCCTGCGCCATGCTGAAGGCCAGTCGCGTCATCGAGGCCTTGGCGAGGTCGTAGAAGAGGTTGCCGCGCAGGTAGTGGCCGCGGTCCCAGAAGGTGGTGGTTGCGATCAACCCGCACTTGCGGCGCACCATCAGCGGCGCGGCGCAGCGGCTGGCCACGAGGTGGTTGCGCACGCCGCGGTCGAACATCGAATCCCAGTTCGCGAGCGGGTGCTCCCAGAACGGCGCTTCGAACACGCCGTTGAAGGTTTCGTGGCCGCCCCAGGCGTTGTTCACGAGCAGGTCGAGGCGGTCTGCATCGCGTTCCACGCGTGCGAAGAGCGCCTTCACTTCTTCTTCGCGGGTGTGGTCGCATGGCACGGCCATGCCGCGTCCGCCCATGCGAGTGACTTCGTCGACGGTGTCGTCGATGCTGCCGGGCAGCTTCGTCATGTCCGACAGCGCCAGCAGCTGTCCGTAGGTGTTGGCGGGCTGTTCGCGCGTGCTGCGCCCGGTGACGTACACGGTGGCGCCGGCAGCGCCCAGTTCCACCGCAATGCCACGCCCCGCGCCGCGGCTCGCGCCGGTCACCACCGCCACGCAGCCCTTCAGCGGGCGGCTCGTGTTGTCGTTCTGCGTCATCGGTTGTGGCTCCTTCGATCTGCTGGCCTTGAGAGCTGGCGAAGATAGTGCGCCTTCAACCCGCCGTCTTGGAAGAACCCGAAGTCGCACGGCCCAGGAACTCGGTCGGCGTGACGCCGCACAGCGCCCGGAACTCGTTGGCCAGGTGCGACTGGTCGTAGAACCCGCTTGCGACGGCCACATCGGCCCAGGCGGGTGCTGGCTGCAGCCGCAGCGCGCGCAGGCAGCCATGCAGCCGCGCGAGCCGGCCCCAGGCCCGGGGCGACAGTCCGACGTGCGCATGAAAGAGCTGCTGCAGGCGCCGCTCGCCGACGCCGACAGCGGCTGCCACCTCGCGCAAGGGCTGCCGACCGCCCGATGCGGCAATGAGCCGGGCCGCCTGCACCGCGGCGAGATGAACGGTGCCACTGGTATCGATCAGCCGGCGCTGCAAGGCGGCCTGCAACACGGCCACGCGAGCGGCATCGTCGGGCGCTTCGGCCATGCGCTCCAGCAGCTCGGCCGCGCCGCCTTGCCAGAGCTCGTCCAGATGGACGGCATGGCCCGCGATCTCGCCCGCCGGCAAGCCCAGCAGGGCGGCCGCTGCGCCGGGCCGCAGCGTGACGGACACGCCTTCCACTTTCTCGCGCATGCGCACCACGACCGGCGCGGCCGAAGCACCGATCGCCTCCACCGGCAGCCCCGCGCCTTCGCCCGCGGAAGGCGCCTCGCCGAGGTTGAAGACAAGGCGCACCGCGCCATCGGGCAGCACCCGCTCGAGCACCTCATGCCCCGCCGCGAAGGTCTCGCGATACAACAGGATGTGCGAGACATGCGGACGCAGCGCCGCACCCACCGCAAACGCGTGCAGTGTGCCGGCGGGCACGCTCGATTCCGGCCCATGCAGGGGGTCATCGTCGAGACGGAGGAAGAGGCGTTCGCCCATGACGGCCCATTGTGTTGAAAAACCCGGCCGCGCGCGAGCCGCCTGCGGTCGCCGAAAATCATCCGCTCGAATGCCCACCACTGCCACCCTCCCCGTTCTCTATTCGTTCCGCCGCTGCCCTTATGCGATGCGGGCCCGGCTCGCGCTGATTGCAAGCGGCGAGCGCTGCGAGCTGCGCGAAGTCGTGCTGCGCGACAAGCCCGCCGAGATGCTGGCCGCCTCGCCCAAGGGCACCGTGCCCGTGCTGGTGATGGCGGACGGCACGGTGCTCGAACAGAGCCTGGACGTGATGCTGTGGGCCCTGCGGCGCAACGATCCTCGACGCTGGCTGCAGCCTGACGCCGGCACGCTGGACGACATGCTGGCGCTGATCGCCGTGTGCGACAACGACTTCAAGCCGCTGCTCGACCGCTACAAGTACCCCGGGCGATTCACGGATACGGAAGATTCGGCCCGCGAACGCGGCGCGCAGTTCCTGCACGAACTCGAAGCGCGGCTCTCGGTGTCGCCCCACCTGGCCGGCGCACACGCCACGCTGGCCGATGCCGCCCTCATGCCCTTCGTGCGCCAGTTCGCGATGGTCGAGCCCGCATGGTTCGACGCCCAGCCCTGGCCCTGCCTGCACGCCTGGCTGTCAGACTGGACCGCCTCGGACCTGTTCACGCGCGCCATGCCCAAATACGCGCCCTGGAAGACGGGCGAGGCCGGCATCGACTTTCCGCCGGCCTAGCCCGACCACCGGCGCGCGCGACCGCATATCGAGACGGTCAGCGCGCGGTCAGGGGTGCCGCCCGATAAACGGGCCATGCCTGCAACCACAGCGCGTTTCGCCGAGTTGAGCTTCCTTCTGGAGAAGGGCTTTCATGTCGCGCGCGTATCGGTCACACCCTCGACGCCGCTGAACGATCTCGGCCTCGATTCGCTCACCGTGCTGGAGTTCGTGTGCGCGGCTGAAAACACGTTCCAGTCGCGCGTTCCCGTGGACAGGCTGGACCCCGATGGCACGGACGGCCCGCTGACCCTGCAGGGCCTCTGCGAACTGCTGGCCCCCGAAAGCAAAGCCGGCGCCCCGGCGTAGCCAACACCCGGCTCCCGGCTCACGAAGCCGGCCGGTCCCTCGGCGTCTCGAAGCCGCGCTGCAGCAGCAACGCCGACAGCTCGGCGCAGGCTCGCCGGTCCGCCGCGCCCAGCACCACCGAAACCAGGCGACGCCCGTCGCGCTGCGCAGTGGCGATGAGGTGCGAGCCGCAACCGGGCAACGCGCCGGTTTTCAGGCCATCGACCCCTGCCACCCGCCCCAGCAGCAGGTTGGTGTTGGGCGCCGGTGGTGTCACACCGTCGAGCTGCGCCTTGCCGGCCGCGCCGAGCACCGACGGAAAGTCCTGCAGCACGCGGCGCGCCATCACGAGCATGTCGACGGCTGTCGTGCGGGCCGTGGTCCTGAGGCCCGCGGGGCAGGCAAAGTGCGTGTCGGTCATGCCCCATGCCTGCGCCTGCCGGTTCATGGCCTCGACGAAGGCGTCGAAGCTTCCGCTGTGCCATGACGCTAGCGTCAGGGCTGCCTTGTTGGACGACACGATCAGCGTCGCCTCCAGCAGCCGCTGCACGGGTTGCGTGGGCGTATCGCGGTAGAGGTCCGCGGAAGGATCGTCACCGGCGGGCGCCGGCCGGGGCGGGACGGGCACGGGTTCGGCCTCGCGGTCGAGGCGCCCGGCCTCGAGCTTCTGTTCGACCAGCACGGCCGTCATCAGCTTGGCCAGCGACGCGGGGACATAGGGATGGCTGGCGGGTTGATGGGTCAGCAGCCTGTCGTGCGTCATGTCGTACAGGATCCAGCTGGGCGCGGCCGGCATCGTCGTGGCAACGGGCGCCCTGGCGTGCCGGATCACGGCGGCGGGCGGCGGCGGGCGGCAGCGGCATAGCCTGCATCGCCGCAGCCTCGGAGGCGGCCTGCTGCTGCCTTTGCTGCTCTTCCTGCCGCTTTGCCAGGGTGCGAACGATTTGCCAGAGCCGCATGCCGTTGGAGCTCTTGAGAAGCACCAGGTCGCCCGAACCGATCGCGTCGATCAGCGTGCGCTCGAGCACGTCCAGCGATTCGCAGGCGTGCACGGTGGCCGTTGGTGGCAGGGCGGCCACGATGCGGTCCCGCAGCCGGCTCATGCAGTTGCCCAGCAGAAACACCTGTGCGGGCCCGCACTGCGCGATCGGTGCGACGAGTGCCTCGTGGTAGCGGTTGGCATGGTCGCCCAGTTCCAGCATGTCGCCGAGCACCAGGATCTTGCGGCCGCTCTCACAGGGCTCGTCGGCCATCGAGGCCAGGGCCGCCGCCATCGACAGCGGGTTGGCGTTGTACGACTCGTCGATGAGCCGGAAGCGCCTGTCGCCGAGCGCAAACGCCAGCACCTGCCCGCGCCCCTGCACGGCGGCGAACGATGCCAGCTGGCCGGGCACGCGGCTGCCGTCCAGCGCCAGGGCGTGCGCCACGGCGAAACACGCCAGGCTGTTGACGGCCATGTGCCGGCCCCTCGCGCCCAGCGCGTACGTGAAGCGCTCGCCGGCATGGCTGGCCTCGATCGTTCCGGAGGTGACGTCGTAGGTTTCGAGGCGAAAGTCGGCCTCTGCGGTCGAGCCGTAGGTGAGCACCTTGAGCGAGCGCACCCGGGCGCGCTCCACCAGGTAGTCGAAGTGATCGGTGTCGGCGCACAGCACGGCCCATGCGCCCGGGCGCATGCCTTCGAACACGTTGGCCTTGCGCCGTGCGATGTCCTCCACGGTCTCGCCCTCGCCCAGGTGCGAGGCCGAGATGTTCGTGATCACGGCCACGTCGGGCTGGACCAGCTTGATGTTCTGGAACTCCGGCGCGTTGATGGCGCTGACGGCCACCTCGAGAATCACCAGGTCGGTCTGCGCGGGCACGTTCGCCAGCATGGCCAGCATGCCCACGCGCGAGTTGTAGTTCTGGATGGTGGAGAAGCGGCTGTGCGAGGCCGAGAAGGCGTGGTCCAGCATGTGGCACACCGAGGTCTTGCCCGCGCTGCCGGTCACCGCGATCACATGCCCTCGCAGCCGCTGGCGTGCCGTGGCCCCCAGCTCGATCAGGGCGCGGATCAGATCGTCGACCAGCAGCACCGGAAAGTCCGGCGCCAGGCCCGCGACCGGCTTGCACGACATGACACCCGCCAGGCGCGGCTGCAACCGCGCGATCCGATCGGACCAGTCCCAGTTGCGCTCGTTGCGCCTGTCGGAATAACGCTCGTGGATGGCGACCGTCCAGTAGTCGGAGACCGCGAAGAACGCCGGCCCGGGCAGCATCTCCATGAGCTGCTCGCCACGGGGCACCGAGCGCACGAACCAGCCCGGCGGTGGCGCCACCAGCCAGCAGCCGCCGGTCACGGCCACCAGTTGCTCTGCATTCCATGTCTGCCCGGCGGCGCCGGGCAGGTCGGGTGGCAGCACGTCCGCGGGAAGCGCGCGATAGCGCGGCGGCGGCGGATACGCCTTCAACGGTGCCGGCGTCGCCTTGTCGGCACGGACAGCGAAGGCCACGAACTTCAGCACGCGCACGCGCTCGACCTGCATCGCCGCGCCCACCAAGCCGACTTCGATCTGCAGTTCCACGTCGTGCAGCTGCACAGCAACCGGCGGCTGCAAAGGGTGAACATCCCGGTAGACGAGGCCGGGCTGCCAGCGGCTGGTGGGCCACATCCAGTCGCACGGGTCGTGGTCGGTGAGCAGGCCCCAGGCCGGCGCAGTGACGCAGGTGGAGGCCTGGGCGCAGATGTCGATGCGCCAGTCGAGATCGGTGGGCTGATCGAGCTGCCAGAAGGTTTCGACGACCACGGTGCCGCGGCCGGTGATGCGGTCGGGCGTGGCCCGCACGCCGAGCAGGCGCAGCGGCCCCAGGTTCACGGGCGATGCGAGCCGGGCCGCGGGAGGGACAGAAGCCGCGAGCCATGCGTCCCGCGGTGCCGCGGCCTCGCGGATGGCGGCCAGGTGGAATCCCGCTCGTGACAGGGTCGGCAGCTGCACCGGTATGCGGGCGGGCGGCCGCAGGTCGAGGTGGCATGCGCCGGTGGCGGTTTGCGCGAAGGTCGATCCGAGGGCCTGGCTTTGCAGGAGGAAACGGCCGGCCGCAGCCGCGGCGCGCTCGCCTTCCAGCTGCACGGTCTGGCCGAAACCCGCGGCGACGGGCGTGAACACCACGCGCCGCACGCCGCCGGTGTCCAGGTGGAGCGAGAACACGCCGCTCTCGTCCTCGCGGTGCATGTCGTCGTGCAGCAAATCGCCGGCGCCGTGGACGATGGGCCGGTCCCGATAGACCTCGACGCCTTGCAGCCCATGCGCCGATGCGCCCAGCACCGCGTCGGCACCCGCATCGATCAGCGCGTGGCCCACGGCGATCTGGGCGGCGCCGGGGTGCGCTTCGCCGTCGTCGCTGCCCCAGTGCACAGCCACCAGCACCACATGCGCCTTCTCGCGGGCCGCGGCAATGCGGTGCGCGAGGCAGGCGGTCCAGGCGGCGGGGGAAGACAGCGGGAGGTGTGCGTTGCCGGCGGTGGTTTCGCCGGCTGCCAGGCCGGGCGCGGTGGCGTCGATGGAGAACAGCGCCACATAAAGAGGGCCCGCGCGCCGCAGGGCGGGCGTCAGCGCCGCTTCCAGCGTCGAACCCGAGCCGGTGTGTCCGATGCCGGCCTCGGCGAGCAGGCGCAGCATCTCGGGGCGGGCGCGGCGCCGTGCCAGGAGGGCGATGCCCAGATCGGCCAGGGCCAGGGCCGGGACACCGCCGAGCACGGCCGGCAGGCCCAGCTCCTGTGTGCGGTGGTGCTGCCGGCCGCCCAGGTTGAGGTTGCCGCCCCAGGCGACCACCGGTGCACTCAGGCTTTGTCGGGCGCTGCCAAGAAGATCGCTGAGATTCACTGCGTAGATCCCCGGTCTCCACCCGACTGCGGGTGATCTTGCAAATGACGGGCAGTCTAGCGTTCCGGCCGCAGTCGGCCAATGCCCGAACTAGCCGCCCATCGCAGCCGCCGAGGCGCGCTGGATGCATTCGATGAAGTGCTGCGCCGCCGGCGTCGGCAGCTGGCCTCGGCGCCGCACCACGCACACGCTCAGCGTGGGCAACGACTCCACCACGTCGACCCGGCGAATGCCGTGGCGCTTGAACGTGAGCTTGACCAGCGGTTCGACGAACAGACCGATCAGGTCCATGTGCCCTACCAGCCCCAGCGCCACCGTGACCGACTGCCCCTGGATGATCCGTGCCGGCGGCGGCAGGCCCAGCGGCGTGAAGATCGGCGAGACGACATCGCGCCCCCGGTGGTCGTCGCCCGGCAGGATCCATTCGGCGGCGTACAGGTCCTGCAGCGAACGGCTCGCGCGCAGCGGATGCCGGTTGCGCATGCCCACCACCAGCTGCACCGGAAACAGCTCGACCGCTTCGAACTGCGCGTCGAGCGTGCCGGGCACCACGTGGGCGACCGCGAAATCGAGATACCCGTCCCGCAGCCGCGCGAGCATCCAGGGCAGCACCGCCTCGCTGAACTGCACGTCGACCGCGGGCAGGCGCGTGTGGAAATCCTTGAACGCCGCGGGCAGCACGGTGAGTGCAAAGGACGCGCTCACGGCCATCGACACCGAGCCGGTGGCACCGTCGCGGATCTGCGCGATCTCGTCGCGCGCACGCTGCATGTCGGCCAGCAGCAGCCGCGCCCGGGGCGCGAAGGCCTTGCCGAACTCGGTGAGCCGCACGCCCTTGACGCTGCGCTCCACCAGCGGCGCGCCCACCTCGCGCTCCAATTCGCGCACGATCTTGGTCACCGCCGGCTGCGACAGCCCCAATACACGGGCCGCGGCGCGGATGCTCATCTGCTCGACCACCGCCACGAAGGCGTGCAACTGATTGGGTTTCATGACAACCAAAAGTTATCGTTATCGCCCAATTATTGTCTTTTCATGACAGCAGCGAGTCTCTAGCATCCGCCGCGGTCGAACGACCTTCCAACCAGACCCCACCCAAGAGCACAACTGGAGAGACATGAGCACCCCAAGCAAGCAGCCCTCGTCCGCCCGCCGGCGCCAAACCATCGTCGCCACCACCATCGGCAACGGGCTCGAGTTCTTCGACTTCACGGTCTACGGCTTTCTTGCGCTGGTGATCGGCAAGCTGTTCTTCCCGACCTTCAATTCCTACGGCCAGCTGCTGCTGACGGTGGCGAGCTTCGGCGTCGGCTTCATCATGCGGCCGCTGGGCGGCATCGTGATCGGCGCGTACGCCGACCGCGCGGGCCGCAAGAAGGCCATGACGCTGACGATCTTCCTGATGGCGCTGGGCTGCGCGCTGATCGCCTTCACGCCCACCTATGCGGCCATCGGCGTCGCGGCGCCGATCGTCATCGTGCTGGCGCGGCTGATCCAGGGCTTCTCGGCCGGCGGTGAGGTGGACGCATCGACCACCCTGCTGGTCGAGCACGCCACGCCCGCCAACCGCGGCTACATGGCGAGCTGGCAGTTCGCCAGCCAGGGCCTGGGCGTGATGCTCGGCGCCGTGGTGGTGGGCGCGCTGACCTTCTCGCTCACGCCCGAAGCCATGCAGAGCTGGGGCTGGCGCGTGCCGTTCATCCTCGGCATGCTGATCGCGCCGGTGGGCATGTACATCCGCCGCCATCTCGAAGAGTCGCTCCACATCTCGCCCGAAGAAGCCGCCGCGCCGCGCGAGAGCAGCCTGAAGATCGTCTGCACGCAGCACGGCAAGACGATGCTGGCCGCGATCCTCTCGCTGGTTGGCGGCACCACGGCCGCCTACGTCGTGACCTTCTACATGCCGACCTACGCGGTGCGCGAGCTGGGCCTCACGCCCTCGGTGGCGCTGTTCGGCGCCGCCCTCACGGGCCTGATCTCGTTCGCGTTCGCGCCCTTCGTGGGCAAGCTGTCGGACGTGGTGGGGCGCAAGCCGCTGATCCTCTGGAGCCGCATTGCGCTCGCGATCCTGATCTACCCGGGCTTCCTGTGGCTCAACGCCTCGCCGACGCCGACCGTGCTGTTCATCGTGCTCGGCTTGCTGAGCATCGGCCTCGTGACCCAGACGGTGCCGGGCATCACGATGTTGCCGGAGATGTTTCCGAAGGCAGTGCGCGCCAGCGGCATGTCGCTGGTCTACAGCGTGGGCGTGGCGCTGTTCGGCGGCTTTGCGCCCTTCATCAGCACATGGCTGCTGAACGCCACCGGCAGCAAGCTCGCACCCGCCTGGTACCTTGTGGCGATGACGGTGGTCTCGCTGCTCGGCCTGCTCTGGCTGCGCGATCACACCGGCCGCGACATCGACGCCGTGGGCGCCCACGCCGCAGCCTGACGAATTCCCCACGTTCACGCACAGGAGCCCTCACCCCATGCAAAACCAACCCACTGCCGCCACCCGCCACTTCTCGGGCACGTATGTCGAAGCCCGCGCCAAGTTCCTCGATGCCGCGGCGCAGCGCGGCGCGGCCATCGAGTCCTTCGTGCACCCGACGCACCGCGGCGCGCTCGGCGAAGAGCTCGCCACCGACGTGGCGCTGATCGGCGCGAAGGACGCGAAGAAGGTGCTGCTCGTCACCTCGGGCACGCACGGCCCCGAGGGCTTCTGCGGCTCGGGCGCCCAGGTCGCCACGCTGAACGACGCCGACCTGCTGACCCGGCTCGAACAGGCCGGCGTGACGCTGCTGCTGGTGCATGCGGTCAATCCGCACGGCTTTTCGCACCTGCATCGCACCAACGAAGACAACATCGACCTGAACCGCAACCACATCGACTTCCATGCACCGCTGCCGGTGAATGCGGAATACGCCGAAGTCGAGCGGCTGGTGCTGACCGCGACCTGGCCGCCGACGCCCGCCGACGAAGCGGCCGTGGCCGCCTACATTGCGAAGCACGGCATGCGCGCCTTCCGCGCCGCCGTCACCAAGGGCCAGTACACCTCGCCCGACGGCCTGTTCTACGGCGGCACCGCGCCCTCATGGAGCAACGGCACGATGCGCGCCATCCTCCGCAAGTACGCGGCCTCGGCCACGCACCTCGGCTGGATCGACGTCCACACCGGCCTCGGCCCCTACGGCCACGGCGAGAAGATCTACCCGGGCCGCAATGCGCCGGCCGACCTGGCGCAGGCGCATGCCTGGTGGGGCGCCGACGTGTTCGCGCCGTTCGCCGGCGACTCGGCCTCGGCCGATGTGTCGGGGCCGGTGGTGTCGATCGCGTACGACGAATGCCCGAACGCCAGCGTGGCGCCCATGGGCCTGGAGTTCGGCACGCTGCCCGACGGCGAGGTGCTGACCCGCCTGCGCGCCGACACCTGGCTGCGCCGCCACCCCGAGGCGCCGGAGGCGCAGAAGCGCGAGATCCGCCAGCAGCTGCGCGACGCGTTCTACTGCGACAACGACGAGTGGAAGGGCATGGTGCTGGGGCAGACGCGCGTCGTGCTGCTGCAGACACTCCAAGGCCTGAAGAAGGCCTGATCCAGCGAGCCGGACTTCAGCCGAAGTTCGGCTCGCGCCGTTCGCGCAGCGAGGCCACGCCCTCGCGCACGTCGGCGCCCGCGAAGCCCATGAATTCGAGTGCCAGCGAGGCGTCGAAGGTCGGCCCGGCCTGGCGCAGCCAGTTGTTGAGCGCGTACTTGGTCAGGCGGATCGCGCTCTGGCTGCCGGCTGCCAACCGGTCGGCCACTTCGTAGGCGCGCGGCAGCAGCTCGGCCTCGTCCACCGCGAGCGACACGAGGCCGATGCGCTCGGCCTCCTCGCCGCTCACCGGCTCGCACAGCAGCAGGTGGTACTTGGCCTTGGCCATGCCGCACAGCAGCGGCCAGACGATGGCCGCATGGTCGCCCGCCGCGACGCCAAGGCGCGTGTGGCCGTCGACGATCTTCGCGTTCTTCGTGGCGATGGAGATGTCGGCCAGCAACCCCGCCACCAGCCCCGCGCCCACGGCCGGGCCGTGCATCGCGCTCACGATGGGCTTGTCGCAGTTGATGATGTTGTAGACGAGGTCACGCGCTTCCTTCCACACGCGCTGGCGCACCGTGTCGTCGGTGGTCATGTCCTGCACCATCGCGAGATCGCCGCCGCCCGAGAAGCCCTGCCCTTCGCCCCGCAGCACCGCGCAGCGCACCGCGTCGTCGGCCGACACGTCGCGCCAGATCTCCGCCAGTTCGCGGTGGCCGTCATGCCCCGCCGTGGGCAGCTTGCCGTTGGCCGCGCGCATCTGGATGTCGAGCACCGCGCCGTTGGCGCCGCGGCGCGTGATGGCGAGGGTCTGGTAGCGAGTGTAGTCCATGGTGTCTCCGCCCCGCGCCCGGTGCGAGGACTTTTTTCTTCGTCGAACGACGGGAGCGCTATTTTCGCGCCGCCACCTCGCGGCAGCGCTGCACATTCGCATCGAAGCGCGACGCCAGCCCAGGCTCGCACACATCGCCCGAGGGATTGAGCTTGCACATGCCGACGACCACGTAGTCCATCACGGCCTCCGTGCACATCGGGTACTTCGCCAAGTCCGGGTTGGCCTGCGACTTGAAGCCCCAGCACTCGGAGAACTGCACCGTGCGGGTCATCGCGCCGTGGAAGAAGCTGCGGTCCTTGGCGGCAATGGCGGCCTCCATGCGGGGCAGTTCCTCGTTCAGGTAGCCGACCGAATCCAGGGGAAACGACGCCGGGTCCTGCTGGGCGGCGGCGAGGGAGGCGGCCAGCGCGAGCGGCAAGGCGACTAGCGTGCGCAGGAGCGCAGAACGGGTGGGCGAGCGGTGGTGTTGCATGGCTTGGGATTCTGCAACGTTTGGAAGCATCTTTGAATGGCGAGCGATGCGTCCACGCGACGTCTTGCGCCGCTACTTGCCCTTTTTCTGCCGGTCGAACTTGCGCCAGTACTGGAATTCGTCCTCGTGCACTTCGAGATCGACTTCCGAAATGCGGGACTGCAGCCGCTCCTGCACGTCGGCCACGCCCTTGTTGTAGACGATGGGGCCGACCTCTTCGAGGAAGAAGCCGAGCAGCGCGCCGGCCGCGATGTTGCCGATCTTCTCTTCCATGTTCTCGTTGAAGTAGCGCTCGATCGACGCGATCGCCTGCTGGCGCGCCTCCTTGGATATCTCGATGGTCATGCGGGCTGCTCTGGGGGGTGTGGGGCCGTCGATTGTGCCGCTACCATGCGATGCTGGGCCGCATCGCCCCGCGCCACAAAGACCTACAACACGGAGACCGCACCATGAAGTTCCACCCAGCCGCACTGGCTGCCCTTGCCCTGACCGCCCTCGCTGGCTGCACCAGCCTGACCCCCACCGTGCCGCAGCGCCAGCTGATGCTGGTGGCCAACGACGAGAAGCAGTCGTGGAACGACGCCGGCGTCGTGATCCTCGGCCCCATGGGGCGCGACACGGTGCAAGTGCTCGACATCGGCACCGACCCGCTGGCGCCCAAGCTCGTCGGCACGCTGCAGCTGGACAACACCATCGCCGGCCCGCCGACCAACCTCGCGATCACGCCCGGCGAAACGCTGGCGCTGGTCGCCAACTCGCTCAACGTGGTCGAGGAGAACGGCGCACGCAAGCAGGTGCCCGACAACCGCCTCTTCGTGATCGACCTGACCACCACGCCGCCCAA
>CAMATD010000174.1 GCA_945860785.1 Variovorax sp. YR752
GGCGGCCGCTGTCTTCACGACCTTGCCGCCGATGCTGGTGCTGCACGGCGATGCCGACACCGTGGTGGCGCCCAGCAATGCGGTCAACAGCACTGCCGTGTGGGCCACCGCCGTGGGTGCGCGGCCCGGCTTGCCGCGCACGGTTCAACGCGGCAAGCGCCATGCGATGCGCGTGACCGACTTCCGACGCAAGGGCCGCACGCTGGTCTCGCTGTGCGAGATCGCGGGCCTGGGCCACGCATGGAGCGGCGGCACGCCCAGCCTGCTGTTCAGCGACCCGGCGGGGCCCGATGCCACACGCATGACCTGGGCCTTTGCCACCGCGCAATTCAAGCGAGCGGCCAAAGCCTGAAGTAGCGAGCCGCTAGGCGGCGACGCTTTCTCGGGCCGCCGTGCGCCACGCACCGGGCGCCATGCCCTTCTCGCGCTTGAAGGCCTTGCTGAACGCGGCCTCCGACTCGTAGCCCACCGCGCCGGCAATGGTGCCCAGCGCCGCGTTGCCCTGGCCCAGCATGTTGCCGGCCTTGAACATGCGCCACTGCGTCAGGTACTCCAGTGGCGCCTGGCCCACACGCTCGCGAAAGCGCTGCGCGAAAGCCGAACGCGAGAGGCTCGCGGCCGAGGCCAGCGCTTCCACCGTCCAGTCGTGCGCCATGTCCTTGTGCATGGCACGCAGGGCCGGGCCGATGCGCACGTCGGCCAGCGCGGCCAGCCAGCCCGTCTGCGAATCGCCGACGGCCGCGACGTGGGCGCGCACGGCCTGCACGAACACGATGTCGGCCAGCCGGCTCACGAGCAGGCCGGAGCCCAGGCCGGGCTCGCCGGTTTCCATCGCCAGCAGTTGCTGGGTGCCCTGCAGCGCCAGCGCGCGCGCCTGCTCCATCTTCACGTGCAACAGCACCGGCAGCAGGTCGAGCAAGGGGCGCGCGGCGCGCTGGTCGAAGTGGAACCAGCCGCAGATCACCGAGACCGCGGTGCCCGTGCCGCCCAGCTCCACGACACCGCCGATGCGGTCGCGAATCACCGAGGCGCAGCTCACCGTAGGTGTGTTCGGATGGTCGCGCAGCACGTAAGGCGTGCCGTGCGCCAGCACATAGCAGTCGCCCGCGGCCAGCGCCACGGGCTGGTCCATGCCCTCGACCTCCAGCAGGCAGCCACCGCGCACCACGAGGCCGAAGCGCGCGCTCTCGCCGCCGGCCAGGCTCACGCCCCAGGGCGCGCCGGCTTCGAGCCGGGCATACAGGGCGCTGCGCACGCGCATGGCCGCAAAAACGTCGTCGAGTGGGTCCATGGAGGCTCCTGGGGCGGTGGACGAATGGACAAGATTGTCGGCTTTACAGGCATTCACTGTCCATCAGCCGAGGCAGAAACTGCAGTCTCACTCTTTCACCGCACAGGAGCAGACACCATGAATGCCACCACCAGCTTTGCCGAACTCGCCGACCGCTATGCCGCCCTCTGGAACGTGACGGATGCCGGCGCCCGCCGCGACGCCATCGCCAGCCTCTGGGTGCCCGAAGGCGAGCACTACGTACGCACGCTGCAGGCCAAGGGCTATGCGGCACTCGAGCAGCGCGTCACCGGCTCGCACGAGAAGAACGTGCGCGACGGCGGCTTCCTTTTCAGCACCACGGGCGACGCCCAACTGCTGCAGAACACCGTGATGTTCCATTTGCAGATGGTGCCAGCCGCCGGCGGCCCCGTGGCTGCGCTCGGGCTGGAGTTCCTGGTGCTGGCCGAGGACGGTCGCATCGCCAGGGACTACCAGTTCATCCTGCCTACGCCCGCGGCCTGAGGCCCGGCGATGACCTCCGAGGTCATTGCCGCAACGCAGCCCCCAGCCAACACTCGAGCCCATCATGACGCAGTCAAACATCGCTGTTCCGGCAGCATCGCTTTCATCCACGGCCAGCCACAGCGCGGGCGCGACAAGGCCCGGCCCGCTGGGCCTGTGGGTCATGCTCAGCGGCACCTTCCTGGTGGTGCTGGACTTCTTCATCGTCAACGTCGCGCTGCCGTCGATGCAGCGTGAGCTGCTGGCGAACACCGCCACCTTGCAGCTCGTGGTGGCCGGCTACGGCCTGGCCACGGCCGCGGGCCTGATCACCGGCGGTCGGCTCGGCGACCTGTTCGGCCGCCGCCGCATGTTCATGCTGGGCCTGCTGCTGTTCACGCTGGCCTCTGCCGCCTGCGGCTTCGCGCCGAATGCCGAGCTGCTGGTCGCAGCCCGCGTGCTGCAGGGCCTGGCCGGTGCGCTGCTGCAACCGCAGGTGCTGGCGATGATCGGCCTGGCCTACACCGGCGAAGACCGTGCGCGTGCCTTTGCGGCCTACGGGCTCACGCTGGGCCTCGGCGCCACGCTGGGTCAGTTGGTGGGCGGTCTATTGATTCATGCCGACCTGGCGGAGCTGGGCTGGCGCAGTTGCTTTCTCATCAATGTGCCGATCGGACTGCTCGCGCTGGTGCTTGCGTCACGCGTCATTCCGCCGCTGGCGAACAGCAGCACCAGCAGGCTCGACCTGGTCGGCATGCTGCTGGTGGCGGCTGGCTCGGTGGCCGTGGTGCTGCCGCTGGTGGAGGGGCGCGAGCAAGGCTGGCCGCTGTGGAGCTGGCTGTGCCTGGCGGCTGCATTGCCGCTGCTGGCCGCATTCGCTTTTCAGCAGCGCCGCCTTGCCGCGAATGGCGGCGCGCCGCTGGTAGCACCGGCACTGCTCGCGAACCGCCGCTTCGCCATGGGGCTTTTCACCACACTGGCCTTCTACGTCGGCAACGCTTCTCTGTACTTCGTGTTGGCGCTCTACCTGCAACAAGGCCTCGCGCTGGACCCGCTGACCTCGGGCATCGTCTTCACGTCATTGGCGATCGGCTTCTTCGCTACCTCGATGGCGGGCGCGCGTCTCGCACGCCGCTTTGGCGGCAAGCCGCCCATCGCGCTCGGCGCGTTGGTGCTGGCGGCCGGACATGCGCTGCAGTTCGTCAACGTCGCAGGGTGGGTCGGCCACTCGCACGTGGTCGAATGGATGGTCCCGCTGCTGTTGCTGCAAGGCGCGGGGCTGGGCATGGTGATGGCGCCGCTGGTGTCCACCGTGCTGGCCGGACTGCCGCCGCAGCATGCGGGCGTGGCATCGAGCGTGCTGTCGATGGTGCAGCAGGCGAGCAATGCACTGGGGGTGGCGTTGATCGGCATCCTGTTCTATGGGCGGCTTGGCAATGCACCGGATGCGGCCGGCTATGCGAGCGCATTCGGTGTTGCGCTGGTGTACCTGATGGTCTCTGCGTTGGTGGTGGCCGTGCTGCATCGGCGAGGAGCCGGCAAGGCCCGTGCATAGAGGCGAGGGGAAATCCGCTGCGGACAACTTGCCCAAATTGGGTAGCTCTATGCCCAATTTGGGCTTTTCGACCCCGTGCCACACTCGTTCCCGCACAACAGGAACGACATGCATGGCAACCGATCTGCAACGGCTGATTCAAGAATTGCGCAACTTCGCCGCGGCGAGGAACTGGGAGCAATTCCATTCGCCCAAGAATCTCGCGTCGGCCTTGTCGGTCGAAGCCGCCGAACTGCTCGAACATTTCCAGTGGCTCACCGAAGCGCAGAGCAGATCGCTCTCGCAAGAGAAGCGCGCCGAGGTCGGTGCCGAGATGGCGGATGTCTTTCTCTACCTGCTGCAGCTCGCCGACAAGCTCGGCATCGACCTGATCGACGCTGCAAGAAGCAAGATGCTGGTCAACGCGCAGAAGTACCCGGTGGCTCCGACAGCCGCAGCCGATCCGCCCGCCTGAGTACCTCCGTGTACGCCACCCGGCGTATTTCCCCTTCTTGGTGCGTTCAACAGACTCCCTCCATCGCCAGCCCAGCGCTGTCGACAAGGTTCAACCCACCCGGAGCAGGAGTCCATATGCAACGTCGTTTCACACTCAAGGCGCTCACTGCCGCCGTCGCGCTGGCCAGCATTTCTGCTGTGCCCGCATTCGCCGCCGACACCATCAAGGTCGGCGTGCTGCACTCGCTGTCGGGCACGATGGCCATCTCGGAAACCGTGTTGAAAGACACGGTGCTGATGGCCATCGAAGACATCAACAAGAAGGGCGGCGTGCTGGGCAAGCAGCTCGAGCCCGTGATCGTCGACCCGGCCTCCAACTGGCCGCTGTTCGCCGAGAAGACCAAGCAGCTGCTCGGCTAGGACAAGGTCTCGGTGATCTTCGGCTGCTGGACCTCGGTGTCGCGCAAGTCGGTGCTGCCGGTGGTCGAGGAAATGAACGGCCTGCTGTTCTACCCCGTGCAGTACGAGGGTGAAGAGCTCTCGAAGAACGTGTTCTACACGGGTGCCGCGCCCAACCAGCAAGCCATTCCGGCCGTCGATTACCTGATGAGCAAGGAAGGCGGCGGCGCCAAGCGCTGGGTGCTGTTGGGCACCGACTACGTCTACCCCCGCACGACCAACAAGATCCTGCGCGCCTACCTCAAGAGCAAGGGCGTGAAGGACACCGACATCGACGAGCAGTACACGCCCTTCGGCCACAGCGACTATCAAACCATCGTTGCCGACATCAAGAAGTTCTCGGCAGGCGGCAAGACGGCGGTGGTATCGACCATCAACGGCGACTCCAACGTGCCCTTCTACAAGGAACTCGGCAACGCCGGCCTGAAGGCCAAGGACGTGCCAGTCGTCGCCTTCTCGGTGGGTGAAGAGGAACTGCGCGGCGTGGACACCAAGCCGCTGGTCGGCCACCTGGCTGCATGGAACTACTTCATGTCGATCAAGAACCCGACCAACACGGCGTTCATCAAGCAGTGGAGCGACTACGCCAAGGCCAAGAACATCGCCGGCCACAAGGACAAGCCGCTCACCAACGACCCGATGGAAGCCACCTGGATCGGCATCCACATGTGGATGCAGGCGGTCGAGAAGGCCAAGTCGACCGACACCGACAAGGTGATCGCGGCGATGGCCGGCCAGACCTTCACGGCGCCCTCGGGCATCGTCTCGAAGATGGACGAGAAGAACCATCACCTGCACAAGAGCGTGTTCATCGGCGAGATCAAGGCCGATGGGCAGTTCAACGTGGTGTGGAAGACGCCCGGTCCGGTCAAGGCCAAGCCTTGGAGCCCGTACATCGAAGGCAACGACAAGAAGCCTGACTATCCCGCCGGCAAGTCGATGTAAGCGTGTTTCTCCCTCCCCTTCGGGGGAGGGCGGGGGTGGGGGCAAGCGGCGGTCGATCCGGTCACTGCGCCTGAACAGGCGCCGCGTGCCCCCACCCCAAACCTCCCCCGGAAGGGGAGGGAGCCATACCAACTTCCAAGTTCATGATGCTTCGACGAACCCTTCACTGCGCATTCGCCGCCATGCTGCTCATGGCAACGGCCGCCCACGCGCTGACCGCCGACGAAGCCCGGGCCATCGCCTCCGGCGAGTCCGAAGCCCGCATCGCGGCGCTCAACAAGGCCGTCCTCACCGCCGACGACAAGACCGCCGCCTTCATCCAGGCCATGTCCGACGACGCGGTCAAGTACACCGAAGACAAGGTCTTCGTAATGAAGGACGACAAGGGCTACGACCCCGTGACCGGCGCCGAACTGAAGGTGCCCGACACGGCCGAGGACGTGGTCAACAACAACCTCATGCGCGGCGCGCTCGATGCCGCGCAGGCCGCGCTCAAGCTCACGAGCAAGGACGACGCGGCACGCGCCGAAGCGGCCCAGGCGCTCTTCAAGGAGCCCGACGAATCGCGCATCCCGATGGTCGAGAAGGCGCTGGCCGCCGAGACCAACCCCAAGATCAAGGCGCAGCTCGAACTCGTGCGCGCCGCCAGCATGCTCACCAGCGCCGACAAGGGCAGGCGCCTCGCCGCGGCCAAGGAGCTGGGCGCCAATCGCAGCCCAGAGACGAAGCTGCTGCTCAACCAGCGTCTCGCCGACGAGACCGAAGCGGACGTCAAGGCCGCCATCGTTGCGTCCATCGCCAGCATCGACGGTTCGCTGGTCTGGGGCGACCGCATCAACGCCGTGTTCAGCGGCATCAGCCTGGGGTCGGTGCTGCTGCTTGCCGCGCTCGGCCTGGCCATCACCTACGGGCTGATGGGCGTCATCAACATGGCGCATGGCGAGCTGATGATGATCGGCGCCTACGCCACCTACGTGATGCAGGGCATCTTCCAGAAGTACATGCCCGAGGCCGCCTTCGGCCTGTACCTCGTTGCCGCGATTCCCGTGTCCTTCCTCGCATCGGCGCTGGTGGGCGCGGTGCTCGAACGCGGCGTGATCCGTTTCCTCTACGGTCGGCCGCTCGAGACGCTGCTGGCCACCTGGGGCATCAGCCTGATGCTGCAGCAGCTGGTGCGCACGCTGTTCGGCGCGCAGAACGGCGGCGTCGAGAACCCGGGCTGGATGAGCGGCGGCTTCACCATGTTGAGCAACGTCACGCTGCCGTGGAACCGCATCTGCATCATCATTTTTGCCGTGCTGGTGTTGCTGGCGATGGGCTGGCTCATCGGCAAGACGCGCCTCGGCCTCTTCGTGCGCGGCGTGACGCAAAACCGCCCGATCGCCTCCTGCATGGGTGTGAACACCGCACGCATCGACACCTACGCCTTCGCGCTCGGCTCCGGCATCGCGGGTCTCGCGGACTGCGCGCTGAGCCAGATCGGCAACGTCGGCCCTGATCTCGGCCAGAGCTACATCGTCGACAGCTTCATGGTGGTCGTGATGGGCGGCGTCGGCCAGCTCGCGGGCACCGTGTATGCGGCGCTGGGGCTGGGCATTCTCAACAAGTTCATCGAAGGCTGGGCGGGCGCTGTGCTCGCGAAGATCGCGGTGCTTGTCTTCATCATCATCTTCATTCAAAAGAGACCTCAGGGCATCTTCGCCATGAAGGGCCGGAGCGCAGAAGCATGAGCCGCCGGGCCGCTCCCAAGGCGAATAACGTAGCGCGCAGCGCGGAGAATTTCGAATGAGCAAGGTCGTGTTGCCAACCAAGGGGCCGCTCCTGAGCGGCAAGGGCTGGACGGCCTTCTTCATCGCGCTGATCGTGGTGTGCGCGGTGGCGCCGGTGCTCAACATCGTGGTGCCGGTCGACAGCCCGCTGCACATGAGCGACTACGCGGTGGCGCTGGTCGGCAAGATCATGTGCTACGCGATCTGCGCGCTGGCCATGGACCTGATCTGGGGCTACACCGGCATCCTTTCGCTGGGCCACGGCCTCTTCTTCGCACTCGGCGGCTACATGATGGGCATGTACCTCATGCGCCAGATCGGCCGCGACGGCAACTACAAGAGCGACCTGCCCGACTTCATGGTGTTCCTCGACTGGAAGACGCTGCCCTGGCACTGGACCTTCAGCGACAGCTTCATCGCCACGCTGATCCTGATCGTCGCGGTGCCGGGCCTCATCGCCTTCGTGTTCGGCTTCTTCGCCTTCCGCTCGCGCATCAAGGGCGTGTATTTCTCGATCATCACCCAGGCCATGACCTTTGCCGCCATGCTGCTGTTCTTCCGCAACGAGACGGGTTTCGGCGGCAACAACGGTTTTACCGACTTCAAGCGCATCCTGAACATCCCGATCGCCACGCAGGAGATGCGCATGACGCTCTTCGCGCTCACGGGCCTCACGCTGCTGGGCTTCTTCCTGTTCGCGAAGTGGCTCATCGGCAGCAAGTTCGGCCGCGTCCTGCAGGCCATCCGCGATGCGGAAACGCGCGTGATGTTCTCGGGCTACAACCCGCTGCCGTACAAGCTCACGATCTGGGTCATCTCGGCCGTGATGTGCGGCGTGGCCGGTGCGCTGTATGTGCCGCAGGTCGGCATCATCAACCCGGGCGAGATGAGCGCGGCCAACTCCATCGAGAGCGCGATCTGGGCGGCGGTGGGCGGCCGTGCCACGCTGATCGGGCCGATCATCGGCGCCTTCATCGTCAACGGCGCGAAGAGCTGGCTGACGGTGGCGTACCCCGAGTACTGGCTGTACTTTCTCGGTGCCTTGTTCATTGCTGTCACGCTGTTTCTGCCGAACGGCATCGTGGGTCTGGTGAAGAAGTGGTTGTCGCGTGAGAAGGCGGCACCGGCCGCGCCGAGCGCAGGCCGTGAAGAAGCGCAGCGCGCCATGGCCGCGGCGCAGGGCATGGAGTCCGAGGCGCTGCATGCCCCGCTCGCCGCCGACCTGATGGAAGCCGGCGCAGAGCGCGCCGCGCGCGCCCACGGCATGCCGTATGCCAGCGGCAGCACCGAATCGGGCGGCCGCGCCGCCGACTTCGGCCGCATCGCGACACCGGGCGAGGTCGACGTCACGCATGGCCGCATCCTGTACCTCGAAGACGTGAGCGTGAGCTTCGACGGCTTCAAGGCCATCAACAAGCTGTCACTCGACATCGCGCCGGGCGAGCTGCGTTGCATCATCGGCCCCAACGGCGCGGGCAAGACGACGATGATGGACATCATCACCGGCAAGACCCGTCCCGATTCGGGCACCGTGTTCTTCGGCAGCACCATCGACCTGCTGCGCCACCGCGAGGCCGACATCGCCCAGCTGGGCATCGGCCGCAAGTTCCAGAAGCCGACGGTGTTCGAGCATCTCACCGTGTTCGAGAACCTCGAACTCGCGCTCAAGACCAACAAGGGCGTGCGTGCGTCGATGCTGTTCAAGCTTGACTCGGCGCAGAGCGATCGATTGGCCGAAGTGCTGGAGACCATTCACCTGGCCGACAGCGTGTCGCGCCTGGCCGGCAACCTGAGCCACGGCCAGAAGCAGTGGCTGGAAATCGGCATGCTGCTGATGCAGGACCCGAAGCTGCTGCTGCTCGACGAGCCTGTTGCGGGCATGACGGACGAAGAGACGGCACGCACCGCCGAGCTGTTCCTCACGCTCAAGGGCAAGCACTCGCTGATGGTGGTGGAGCACGACATGAGCTTCATCCGGACGATCTCCGAGATCGTGACCGTGCTGTGCGATGGCTCCGTGCTGGCGCAGGGCACGCTCGACGAAGTGCAGGCCGACGAACGCGTGATCGAGGTCTATCTTGGGCGCTGATGCTGTCGTTGTTCGGGGTGCGGCGACGGGGGTTGAGCCCTTGGGCGGCCGAGGGCATCAACGCGCCGCACCGCATACCGGGCGCTCTCAACAAGGACAAAGGAAGGAGCCCAACAATGCTGACAGTCAAGAACATCCACCAGTACTACGGCGGCTCCCACATCCTCCGGGACGTGCGCTTTGAAGCCAAACTGGGCAAAGTCACCGTATTGCTGGGCCGCAATGGCGTAGGCAAGACCACGCTGCTCAAGTCGCTGATGGGCCTCGTCCCCATCAAAAGAGCGGCAGCATCGAACTCGAAGGCAAACCGATCCAGAAGGCCACGCCCTACGACAGAGCCAGGGCAGGCGTCGGCTTCGTCCCCCAAGGCCGCGAGATCTTCGCAAGGCTGACGGTGGAAGAGAACCTGCGCATGGGCCTCGCCTACAAAAGCGGCAGCACCCCCATCCCGTCGGAACTGTTCGAACTGTTCCCCGTGCTCAAGCAGATGATCAACCGACGGGGCGGCGACCTCTCCGGTGGCCAGCAACAGCAGCTCGCCATCGCGCGCGCCCTCGCGCCCAAGCCCAAACTGCTGATCCTCGATGAGCCCACCGAAGGTATCCAGCCCAGCATCATCAAGGACATCGGCCGCGTCATCCGCATGCTGGCCGACCGCGGCGACATGGCCATCGTGCTGTGCGAGCAATACTACGACTTCGCCCAGGAACTGGCCGACGACTATCTCGTGATGGAGCGCTTCCATGTCATTGCCCGCGGCCTGGGCAAGGACATGGAAGCGCAGGGCGTGCGCCAGCTCGTGGCGATCTGACCCTCGGGAAGGCCCCTCGAGGCCATGCCCGTACCGGGTCTTTGGCATCCCCGTACCGGCAGCGATTCAGGGTTTACCCTAAAATTCGCGCCTGCCCGTCGCCGCCGGGCACCCTCCCAGGAGCCTGGCCTTGAACGCCTCCCCACCCGCGCTGGACAGCGCGGATACCGTCATTTCCGCTTCCCCTTCCTCGAAGCCTGTCAATTTTCTGCGGGCCGTGCTCGCGCTCGGCGTCGGTGGCTTCGCCATCGGCACGGGCGAATTTGTGATCATGGGCCTGCTGCCCGAGGTCGCGAGCGACATCGACGTCAGCATCCCCCAGGCCGGCCATGTCATCAGCGCCTATGCGCTCGGCGTGGTCATCGGCGCCCCGGTGCTCGCCGTGCTCGCGGCAGGCTGGGGCCGCCGCGCACTGCTGATCGCACTGATGGTCGTGTTCGCCGCCGGCAACTTCGCGAGTGCGATGGCGCCGGGATACCTTGCGCTCAACCTGTTGCGCTTTGCCACGGGCCTCCCGCACGGCACCTACTTCGGCGTCGCCGCGCTCGTGGCCGCGACGCTCGCGCCGCCCGGCCGCCGCGCCCGCGCCGTGGGCCTCGTGATGCTCGGGCTCACCGGCGCCACGCTGGTCGGCGTGCCCATCGCTGCGTGGCTCGGCCAGCTCTTCGGCTGGCGCGCGGCCTTCGTGTTCGTCGGCGTCATTGCGCTCATTGCCGTGGTGCTGCTGCGTCGCGACGTTCCCGACATCGTCGCGGCAGCCGGTGCCAGCCCGTGGCGCGAGCTCGGCGCGCTCAAGCGCAAGCAGGTCTGGTTCACGCTCGGCATCAGCGCCATCGGCTTCGGCGGCATGTTCGCGGTGTTCAGCTACATCAAGCCCACGCTGACCGAGGTGGCCCATCTGTCGGTCCACAACGTGCCCTTCGTGCTCGCGCTGTTCGGCCTGGGCATGGTCACCGGCAACCTCGTGGGTTCGCGCCTGGCGGACAAGTCGCTGATGCGCACCATCGCCGGTGTGCTCGTGTATGCGGCGCTGGTGCTCGCGCTCTTCACCTTCGCGGCGCAGCATGTGGTCACTGCCGCCATCTGCGTGTTCCTGATCGGCACCACCGCCGCCATCGGCCCGGCCCTGCAGATCCGCCTGATGGACGTGGCCGGCGACGCGCAGACGCTCGCGGCCGCGCTCAATCACTCGGCCTTCAACATGGCCAATGCGCTCGGCGCGTGGCTGGGCGGCGTGGCCATCTCGACCGGCCTGGGCTGGACCTCCACCGGCTGGGTCGGCGCCTTGCTCGCGCTTGCGGGCATCGGCATCTTCGGCTGGGGCGTGATGAGCGCGCGGGCCGATGCGCGCCGTCCGCACATTGCGGCGTACGAAGGCTCGGCGGGCTGACTGCGATGCCGCCGGGCGGCTAGCCGCCCGATTCCCGGTTCGACGCGAAGCGCACCTTCGCATTGCGCAGGTGCGCCTGCATCGCCTTGCGCGCAGCGCTCGCATCCTTGGCGGCAATGGCGTCCACCAGCGCCTCGTGTTCTTCCAGCGCCAACTGCCAGATCGATTCGCCGACGAAGTACGATTCGAGCTGCGTGTAGAGCTCGCCCGTGCGCTGCGCCCACAACTGCTGCACCAGCAGCTGCAGCGCGGCATTGCCGCTGGCCTCGGCGATGCAGAGGTGAAAGCCCTCGTCCAGCGCCGTCGCCTCGGGGCTGTGTGTGGGCTGCTTCTTCATCTGCGCGAGGATCGACTTGAGCTGCTGCAACTGCGCCGGCGTCGCATGCCGCGCCGCCAGCGCCGCGCATTCGGCCTCCACCAGGATGCGCGCGGCCAGCACGTCGAACGGGCCGGGCGCCGACTGCCCCTTGGCCAGCGGAAGCTCGCGGCGCCGCAGGTGGTGCTCCTGCACGAAGACCCCGGTGCCCGCACGCAGCGCGACCAGGCCTTCCATCTCCAGCGCGATCAGCGCCTCGCGCACCGACGGTCGGCTCACGCCGAGCTGCTCCGCCAGTTCGCGCTCGGCCGGCAGCCGCTCGCCGGGCGCGTAGTGGCCGCTGTCGATGTGCTCCCTGATCTGCTCGGCGATCTGCCGGTACAGCCGCTTGGTCTCGATGGCTCGGAAAGGAGGTTTGCTCATTCGGGGTAGGCGTGTGTCGGATCGGAGCTTATACGGACGGCCGGAGCCTCGACGCCGCATCGCTCGGACACCGACCCTGGGTAAACCATGATGCAGCAAAGATTGCCAAGTGGCCTTACCACCTGTCCAATGACCCGCGCCGACAACAACTCAACGGAGACAACCGATGCAGATGTCTTTTTCGCGCGCGGCCCTGTTCGCGCTGGCACTTTCCGCACCCCTGGCGCATGCGCAGGCCGAGGACCCGCTGGACCTGAAGATCCGCAACGGCTGGGCCGTGGCAGCCCAGCAGGACACGCCGATCGCCGCACGCAGCAACAAGGCCTCCTACCCGATCCTCACGAGCACCGATGCGGCGCAGACCTGGCAGTACGCGGGCTCCGGCAACTGGATCAGCGGCTTCTTCCCCTCGTCGCTCTGGATGCTCCAGGCGCAGAACGCCACCCAGGGCTGGGACACGCGCGCGGCCGCGTGGTCCACCGGCATGGCGAACCAGTCGACCAACACCGGCACGCACGACGTCGGCTTCATGGTGTTCACGCCCTTCGGCAACGGCTACCGGATGACCGGCAACGCGAGCTACCTGCAGACCATCCTGACGACGGCCAACTCGCTGTCGAGCCGCTACGACCCCGATGTGGGCGCCGTCCGCTCGTGGGGCTCGATCAGCGACACCACCAACTTTCAGGTCATCATCGACAACATGATGAACATCGAGCTGATGTTCTGGGCATTGACCCACGGCGGCCCCAGCACGCTGTACGACCGCGCGC
>CAMATD010000175.1 GCA_945860785.1 Variovorax sp. YR752
GTGCTCTGCGCAGCGACATAAAGGAGGAGGCATGCGGCCCTAGGCCGCGCCGGGGGACATTCGCTGCGCAGAGCACACCGTCGGCGTGAGCGCCGCCCCGAACAGCAGCGCCCCGAACAAAGCACATCAAACGCATCGAATTGGAAACGGCGACGCCAACGGCCTATGACTGTTGGCACTGCCGGATTGACGCGCAAATCGGCTACGCTGCGCGCTGCCCCAAGGAGGAGATTCCGTGACCCGTTTCGTTCCCACATGGCTCCTGGCCGCGAGCACCCTGCTGGCCGGCCCGAGCTTTACCCTTCAGATCACCAGCCTGACCCCGCAAGGCGAGGTGGCGCGCGTGCGCCAGATCGTCGCCAAGTTCGACCAGGCCGCCGTCAACTTCGGCGATCCGAAGGCACCTGCGCCACTCTCCGTGAGCTGCACCGACGCGCAGGCCGGCAAAGGCACCGGCCGCTGGACCGACGCGAAGGCCTGGGTCTACGACTTCGAGAACGACCTCCCGCCCGGCGTGCGCTGCACCGTCATGCGGATTCCCACCTTCAAGCCCAGCGCCGGCGGCGATCTGACCGGCCCGGAGCGCTACCAATTCAATAGCGGCGGCCCGTTCGTGCGCAGCTTCATGCCCGGCACCTACGCGCGCATCGACGAGCAGCAGATGTTCGTGCTCGAGCTCAACGGCGCGGCCACGCTCGAGAGCGTGCGCCAGAACGTCTGGTGCACGGCCGACGGCGTGGGCGAACGCATTCCGGCCAAGCTGCTCGACGGCGACCAGCGCGCCGGCTTGCTCAAGGCCTTCAGCCGCGAGAAGGAAGCCGCCAAGGACCCGCTGCGCTTCATCACGATGCAGTGCAACCGCACGCTGACGCCCGGCAGCAAGATGCAGGTCGTCTACGGCAAGGGCGTGGCTACGCCGTCGGGCGTTGCCAACAACGTCGAGCGCCGGCTGGACTACCAGGTGCGCGAGCCCTTCGCGGTCTCTTTCACCTGCGAGCGCGAGAACGCGCAGGCCGCCTGCCTGCCGCTGCGCCCGATGCAGCTGACGTTCAATGCGCCGGTCACGCGCAAGCTGGCTTCGCAGATCGAACTCAAGGGCGACGGCAAGACCCTCAAGGCCAAACTCGACAACGACGGCGGCACGCAGAGCGACGACGACGTGGTCAACGGCGTGAGCTTCGGCCCGCCGCTGGCCGAGAGCACGCAATACAGCATCGAGCTGCCCTCCAAGTTCGAGGACGCCTCCAGCCGCCCGCTGGCCACGCCCGGCACCTTTCCGCTGAAAGTGGCGACCGGCGCGATGCCGCCGCTGGCCAAGTTCGCCGCCTCGCCCTTCGGCGTGGTCGAACGGCTGGTCGAACCCGGCACCCCGGCCATGATGCCGGTGACCGTGCGCCGCGTGGAGCCGCAGCTGATGGTGCAGGCGCTCACGCCCGGCAAGGTCAGCGACATGAACCCGAAGACCGACGCGGAAATCATCGCGTGGTTCCGGAAGGTCCGCCGCTACGACAACTACACCGTCTCGCGCGAGCAGGCGCGCAAGGACGTCAAGGGCGCGCTGCCCCCCGTCATCGACAAGGACGACCGCACCAGCCTGCAGACCCGCATGCTGTCGCTCTTGGCGGGCCAGCCGGGCGTGAAGGCGCTCGACATGCCCAAGTCCGACGCCGGCGATCCGCGCCCCTTCGAAGTCATCGGCATCCCGCTGACGCCGGGCTTCCACGTGCTCGAAATCGCCTCGCAGAAACTCGGCGCAGCACTGCTCGACGAACGCTACAACGCCGGCCGCACGATGTACGTGCGCACCACCGCGCTGGCCACCAACCTCGCGGTGCACTTCAAGCTGGGTCGCGAGAACTCGATGGCCTGGGTCACCACACTCGACAAGGGCAAGGTCGTCGCCGGCGCCGAAGTGCGCGTGTCCAGCTGCGACGGCAAGGCCGTGGCCAGCGGCACCACCGACGCGAACGGCGTGGTCATGCTGCAAGGCATCTCGCCGCAGGCGCCCAGCTGCAACGGCCCCAACGAATACGACAGCGGCGCCTGGTTCGTCAGCGCCCGCGCCAAGGACGACAAGGGCGTCGAAGACCTCGCCTTCACCTGGAGCGCCTGGCAGCGCGGCATCGAGCCCTGGCGCTTCAACGTGCCCACCAGCCTGCAGGCCGAGGCCGACCGCGTGGCCCACACCATCTTCGACCGCACGCTGCTGCGCGCCGGCGAAACGGTGTCGATGAAGAGCCTGATCCGCACCCAGACCAGCAGGGGGTTCGGTGCGCCCGAGAGCCGTCCCGACACGCTGGTCATCACCCACGTGGGCAGCGGCCAGCGCTTCACGCAGCCGCTCGCCTGGCGCAAGACCGCGACCGGCGGCCTGAGCGCGGAGAACACCTTCCCCATTCCGCCCGCCGCCAAGCTCGGCGTGTACGAGGTGATGCTACGCACCGCCGCCGGCAAGGACGCCAACAGCGACAGTGAAGGCGAAGGCGACGAAGGCGGCGGCATGTTCCGCGTCGAGGAATTCCGTCTGCCCGTGCTCGAAGGCCGCATCGCGCCCACCGAGAAAAAACCGCTGGTCGCGGCCACCTCGGTGCCGACCGACGTGCAGATCAACTACGTGGCCGGCGGCGGCGCCGCCAACCTGCCGGTGCGCGTGTCGGCGATGGTGCGCGGCAAGAGCCTGAGCTTCTCCGACTACGACGCCTTCAGCTTCAACCCGCCGCGCGCGACACAGGGCGACGGCACCGAGGCCGCCACTCCTGCTGCGGACACCTCTGCCGGCGAAGAAGACATCAACAGCGCCAGCGACACCCGCGTGATCGCCGACAAGCTGCCGCTCACCCTGAACAAGGACGGTGCCGGCAAGGTCACCATCGACAAGGTGCCCAAGGTCAAGGCCGCGCGCGAGCTGCTGCTCGAAGCCACGTATGCCGACTCGAACGGCGAGGTGCAGACCATCCGCAGCACGCAGACGCTGTGGCCCGCTTCGGTCATCGCCGGCATCAAGACCGAGGGCTGGGTCTCCACCAGCCAGAAGCTCAAGTTCCAAGCGCTCGCGCTCGACCTCACGGGCAAGCCCCAGGCCGGCGTGACGCTCAACGTGCGCGCCGTGGCGCGCATCACCACCACCAGCCGCAAGCGCATGGTGGGCGGCTTCTACACCTACGACAACAAGACCGAGACCAAAGACATCGGCACCGTCTGCAGCGGCAAGAGCGACACGCGCGGCCTGCTGCTGTGCGAATCGGAGCTGAAGGAAGCCGGCGAAGTCGAACTCATTGCGAGCGCCACCGACGGCGAAGGCCGCGATGCCAAGGCCGTGAGCTCCGTCTACGTGACGAAGCAGGGCGAGCTCTGGTTCGGCGGCGAAGACAACGACCGCATCGACGTGCTGCCCGAGAAGAAGAGCTACCAGCCCGGCGAAGTCGCCAAGTTCCAGGTGCGCAGCCCCTTCCGCTTCGCCACCGCGCTGGTCTCGGTGGAACGCGAAGGCATCATCGAAACCCACGTCGTGCAGCTCGACGGCAAGGACCCGACGGTCACCCTGCAGGTCAAGCCCGAATGGGGCCCGAACGCCTACATCAGCGTGCTCGCGCTGCGCGGGCGCCTGCGCGAAGTGCCGTGGTACAGCTTCTTCACCTGGGGCTTCAAGGCGCCGCGCGAGTGGTGGACCGCCGCCTTCTGGTACGAGGGCAAGGAATACGTCGCGCCCACTGCGATGGTCGACCTGAGCAAGCCCGCCTACCGCCTCGGCATGGCCGAGATCCGCGTCGGCACGCGCGCCCACCAGATCGACGTGACCGTCACCAGCGACAAGCCCAGCTACCCGATCCGCAGCAAGGCGCAGATCACCATCACCGCCAAGCTGCCCGACGGCAAGCCGGCGGCAGGCGCCGAAGTGGCGCTAGCCGCGGTCGACCAGGCGCTGCTGGAGTTGATGCCCAACGACAGCTGGAACCTGCTCAACGCAATGCTGCAGCGGCGCAGCTGGGGCGTGAGCACCTCCACCGCGCAGATGGAAATCGTCGGCCGGCGCCACTATGGCCGCAAGGCCCTGCCCGCGGGCGGCGGCGGCGGCAAGGGCCAGACGCGCGAACTGCTCGACACCCTGCTCGTGTGGAACCCGAAGGTGGTGCTCGACGCCAACGGCCAGGCCGTGGTGACGGTGCCGCTCAACGATGCGCTCACCACCTTCAAGATCGTGGCCGTGGCCGATTCAGGCACCAGCCTGTTCGGCACCGGGCAGATGAGCATCCAGGCCACGCAGGACCTGCAGATCATCAGCGGCCTGCCGCCGCTGGTGCGCGAGGACGATCAGTTCCGCGCCCAGATCACGCTGCGCAACACGACGCAAAAGCCGATGAAGGTGGAAGCCACGCCGCGCGCCACGCTGCTCACGCTGGAGACGCAGACCGTGGACATCCCGGCCGGCGAAGCACGTGAAGTCGCATGGACCGTAACCGCGCCCGCCCAGCTCGCGCAGACGCGCGCCGAAGCCATCCTCTGGGAGATCGAGGCCAAGGACACGATCGGCGGCGCACGCGACGCGCTCAAGGTGCGCCAGCGCATCATCCCGTCGGTGCCGCTCACGGTGCAACAGGCCACGCTGGTGCAGGTCGACGGGCCGTTCACGCTCGACGTGGCGCCACCCGCCGACGCCCTCCCCGGCCGCGGCGGCCTGAAGCTCGCTCTGCAACCCAAGCTGGCCGAAGGCCTGCCGGGCGTGCGCGACTGGTTCGCCAACTACCCCTTCATCTGCCTCGAACAGAAGACCAGCAAGTCGGTGGGCCTGCGCGACGCGAAGATGTGGCAGGGCGTGCTGGCCCAGCTGCCGACGTATCTCGACAGCGACGGCCTCGCCAACTACTTCCCGCCGCGCGACGGCGAAGCGAACCGCGGCAGCGACATCCTCACTTCGTACCTGCTCGCGGCGACGAACGAGGCGGCAGCGCTCAACCCCGCCTTCGCGCTCGCCGACGACGTGCGCGCGCCGATGGAGTCGGGCCTGATCGCGTTTGTCGAAGGCCGCATCACGCGCGAGTTCTGGAGCCCGCGCAAGGACCTCGACGTGCGCACGCTCGCCGCGCTCGAAGCGCTCTCGCGCTACGGCAAGGCCAAGGGGAGCATGCTCGGCATGCATCACCATCGCGCCGAACCAGTGGCCCACCATCGCGGTGATCGACTGGCTCAACATCTTGAAGCGCGTGAACGACGTGCCGCAGCGCCAGCAGCGCCTCGACGAAGCGAACAACGTGCTGAAGGCGCGCCTGTCGTACCAGGGCACCAAGCTGATCTTCAGCACCGAGCAGGACGACTACTGGTGGTGGCTGATGACGAACGGCGACGTCAACACCGCGCGCCTGCTGCTCAGCGTGATGGACGACCCGGCCTGGAAGGACGACATCGGCAAGCTCGCCAACGGCTTCATCGGCCGCCAGCAGAACGGCGCCTGGCACACCACCACCGCCAACCTGTGGGGCGGGCTGGCGCTGGAGAAATTCAGCAAGGTGTTCGAGAGCACGCCGGTGGCCGGCGTGACCGCCGCCACGCTCGGCGCAGTGAAGGCGCAGGTCGACTGGAGCAAGGTCGAGCGCGTGAAGACCAGCGGACCCGGCCGGCGCACCGAACCAGACCACCTTCTTCGGTGCGCCCGCATCGCCGGGCAACCTGAAGAACAACACGATGTTCCTGCCGTGGGCGGCATCGCCTTCCGGCGCACCGGTGCGCGACACCTTGCTGGTCACGCAGCAAGGCACCGGCAAGCCGTGGCTCACGCTGCAGTCGATTGCCGCCGTTCAGTTGAAGGCGCCGTTCGCCGCCGGCTATGCGCTCAAGAAGACCATCACGCCGGTCGAGCAGGCCACCGCGGGCAAGTACACCCGCGGCGACGTGCTGCGCGTGACCATCGAGGTGAACGCCAGCGCCGACATGACCTGGGTCGTGATCAGCGACCCGATCCCGGGCGGCGCGACCATCCTCGGCAGCGGCCTGGGCCGCGACTCGCAGATCGCCACGCAGGGCGAGAAGAAGTCGGGCGCGGGCTGGCCGGCTTTCGAGGAGCGCAGTTTCGAGGCCTTCCGCAGCTACTACGAGTACCTGCCCAAGGGTGTGGTGAAGATGGAATACACCGTGCGCCTGAACAACGTCGGCGACTTCGCACTGCCGCCGAGCCGCGTCGAGGCGATGTATGCGCCGGAGATGTTCGGCGAGACGCCGAATGCGCGGGTGAAGGTGGAGGCGGCGAAGTAGTGCCAAGCCGATTCCCAACTGACGCGGCTCGCCGCACATTGGCAACGCGCTTTGCGTTGCCATATTCAGCCGCCATGCAGGACTGGGAATGGGAGGTGGCAGATGCCCGCCGCTTCGATGAATTCGTCGCCGCCTACCGTACAGAAGACCTCACGGAAGACGAGCGTTTCCTGCTCATGGAGATGCTCGTTCAATGTGTCGAAGACATCGCCGCCGATACAGGAAACCATGACGCGGCCTGGTCGGTCATCAAACCCTTCGTTCTTTCGAGGCCACGCCTGCATGAGGACACCGTCTCGTACTGGGCGTGCCTCGACAAGACGGATGGTTTTCGCGTGTCGCCAGACATGCGCCGCTTGTGGCGCATCATTTCATCTTGACCCTCGCGGGTGTCCGCACTAACAAATGCCCCGCCACCTCGCCACCGTCACACTCCTCGTCCACGACTACGACGAAGCCATCCGCTTCTTCACCGAAGCGCTGCGCTTCGAGCTCCTAGAAGACACGCCGCGCGGTCCGGGCAAGCGCTGGGTGGTGGTGGCACCGTCGCGCAACGCCGGTGCCGCGTTGCTCCTTGCCAAGGCTGTGAGCGACGAACAGAAAGTCTGTGTCGGCAATCAGTCCGGCGGACGCGTCTTCCTGTTCCTGCATACGCAGGACTTCACGGCCGACTACGAACACATGAAAGCGCACGGGGTCCGGTTTCTCGAAGAACCCCGAAGCGAGCCGCATGGCACGGTGCTGGTCTTCCAGGACCTATGGGGCAACAAGTGGGATCTCCTCCAACCCGCATGAGTCCGACGAAAGCACTCCATGAACCGCCTTCTTGAAATCCGCACCTACCGCCTGAAGCCCGGCACCCTCGAAGCCTTCCACGAGGCCGTGCACGAACGCGCAGTGCCGATGCTACGCAGCAAGGGCATGGACGTGGTCACCTACGGCCGATCCGACCACGAGGAAGAGACCTACCACCTCGTTCGCGCCTACGAGAGTCGCGAGGCGTTGGAGGCCGAGCCGGCGAAGTTCTACGGATCTTCGGAATGGCGCGACGGCCCGCGCAGCGATCTGGTGGACCGCATCGAGACGTATCTCAACACGCTTCTGTGGGCGTCACAGGACACCGTCGACAGCATGCGCACGCTCAACCCACCAACGCCCTGAAGATATGTCGCCTCGGACGAGCGCATCGGCCTAAACTCCCGCCTCGGTCTTCGCCCCCCTACGTCCACAGGAGAAACGCATGAACACCCAGGAAATCGCCGACAAGCTCGTGGCGCTGTGCAAGGAAGGAAAGTTCGAGGATGCCAAGGCGCTCTACGCGCCTCGACGCCGTGAGCGTCGAGGCAGGCGGCCCGCCCGGCCAAGCGCGCGAAGCGGTCGGCCTGGCGGCCATCCAGGCCAAGAGCGAATGGTGGGTCGCCAACCACGAGGTGCATTCCTCGCAAGTCGCCGGCCCGTGGCCGCATGACGACCGCTTCATCGTCGGCTTCCGCTTCGACGTGACCATGAAGCCCACCGGCCACCGCTTCACGATGGAAGAGATGGCGCTCTACACCGTCAAGGACGGCAAGATCGTGCGGGAAGAATTCTTCTATTCGATGGGCTAGCAAGAGGCGCAGCGGGCGTTCGCCGTCATGACCCTCGATTGGCGCCACACGCTCGAAGCGCTCGACTGGAACGAGCTCTCCCGCCTCTACGAGATCGCCCCGCTGGGCAACAAGAAGCCCGCCGACCTGCAGGTCGTGTTCTCGAACAGCCTGTTCAAGTGCCTCGTCTATGAAGACGGCCGGCTGATCGGCGCGGGGCGGGCCGTGGCGGACGGCCTCGACTGCTCCTACATCTGCGACGTGGCGGTGCACCCCGACCACCAGGGCATCGGCCTCGGCAAGGCGATCGTCTCGCGGCTCGTGGAGTTCTCGCGCGGGCACCGCAAGATCATCCTCTACGCAGTGGCCGGCAAGGAGCCCTTCTACAAGAAGCTGGGCTTCAAGCGTATGCGCACTGCGATGGCGATCTTCAAGAACCAGCAGCAGGCGCTCGACGGCGGGCTGATCGACGAGAGCTGACCGCGCGACGGTTACGGCCGTTACGCGCGTGACGAAGCGCCGGGCCTTCGACGTTGTGGCCGGCTGCGTCGCGCCAGATGATCCGCCTCATGCATCCTTTTCCAGACTATCCAACGATTCGCCTCCGCCCTCGCCGGACCTTCCTTGCCCAGAGCGGCTGCGGCATGTTGGCCGCCCTGCTCGGCACCCGCTTCGCCGATGCGGCCGCACCTGTCGCGCACGTCGAGGAGCGTCCTGACCTCGCCCGGCATTTCAAGGCAGCCGGCGTGCCCGGAACCTGGGTGGTGCTCGACAGCGCCACGTCCAGACTCACCGTGGTCGACCGCCGGCGCGCCGAACGGCGCTTCAGCCCCGCATCGACCTTCAAGATTCCCAACAGCCTGATCGCGCTGGAGACCGGCGCGGTGAAGGACATCGACGAAATCCTTCCCTACGGCGGCGGAAACTACAAGCGCAAGGAATGGGAGCGCGACATGAACCTGCGCGACGCGATCCGCGTCTCCCACCTGCCGATCTACCGTGGGGTGGCGCGCCGCATCGGCCTTGCGCGCATGAACGAGTGGATCGCGCGGCTGCACTATGGCAACGAGACCCTGGGCACGGAGGTCGACCAGTTCTGGGTCAACAACAAGCTGCAGATCTCGGCCGTCGAGCAGGCGCGCTTCCTGATGCGGCTCGCGCAGCGCAGCCTGCCGATGTCGATGCGAAGCCAGGACATGGTCCACGACATCACCCTGATCGAAAAGACACCCACCCATGCCCTGCACGCGAAGACCGGCTGGTACGAAACGCCAAGCCTCTCGCTCGGCTGGTGGGTCGGCTGGGTCGCGCAAGCGGACGGCAGCGTGCAGAGCTTCGCGCTGAACATCGATATGCACGACGAAGCCGACCTGGCCAAGCGCATCCCGCTCGGCCGCAAGCTTCTCGCACAGATGACCCTGCTTCCAGCCTAGGACGACATCCCCGCATACGGGCGCGTTGCGGGCAAAATGCCCCGCAGGTGCCCTCATGAATACAAGATTTGTCGAAGCCTTCGTCTGGGCCGCGCGGCTCGGCAGCTTCCGCACGGCGAGCGACCGGCTCCACATCACGCAGGCGGCGGTGTCCAACCGCGTGGCCTCGCTGGAGGAAGACATCGGCGCGCGCCCGTTCGAACGCGACGCGCGCGAACTGCGGCTCACGCCCGTGGGCGTGCGGCTCATGGACTACGGCGAGGGCTGCTGGAACTGCGCCGCGAGATCGTCTCGCTCGGCCGCCCGCGCGGCGACATCCTCGGGCTCGTGCGCATCGGCGCCATCGAGACCGTGGTCCACACCTGGCTCCTGGGCTTCCTGACCAACCTGCGCTCCACCTACCCGGGCATCGAGGTGCAGCTGACCTCCGAGACTACGCTCGCCCTGCACCGGGGCCTGCGCGAAGGCGCGCTCGACATCGCGCTGCAGACCGACCACATCGCCGGCGCGGGCATCGTGAGCACGCCCTGCCTGCCCATGCCGATGGGCTGGGTCGACCCGCTCGGGGCCGAAGGCACGCAGACGGTCGAGCAGCTGCTGCGCCAGCCCGTGCTCACGATGAGCCCCGGCTCGCAGCCGCACGAGGCGCTCAAGAACCTCTTTCGCGCGGCCGGCATTCCGCTGGGCAAGGTGCATTGCGTGAGTTCGATCTCGGCCCTGGCGCGGCTGGTGAAGGCGGGCTTCGGCAATGCGCTGGTGCCGCTGCCGCCCTGCTATGAATACGTGGCCATCGGCGACGTGCGGATCATCGAGTGCGATGCGCTCATCTCGCCGCAGCGCATCGTGGTGAGCCACCTGGAGGCCGCCGACTCCAACGCCATCCGGCTCGTGGCCGAGCTGGCCTGCCGGGCCTCCGACCAGTTCACCACCTCGGCAATTACACCAACCTGGAGCGCATCCTCAGAGGGTTAACCCTCAAAACGGCGCATTTCGGCCCCGAAAAGGGGCCAGTAATTCTTGTGGCTGTCGCCTAAAAAAACTCGTTTGTGACAGTCCGACCCCGCGACGGAAGATCGCGCCTTCAATTTTCGAAGGCCCGCCCTCTCTTCCGTCGCCATGAACACACCTGACCTTTCTTCCCTTGCAGCGAACGCGAACGGCATGCTGTTCATGGCGTCCGATGTAGCGCCGGCCGATGAAGCCGACTTCAACCGCTGGTACGACAAGGAGCACGTGGAAGAGCGCGTGCGCATACCCGGCTTCCTGTCCGGCGCGCGTTATTTCTCGCTCGAAGGCGGGCGCAAGTACCTCGGGCTGTACCGCACCGAATCGCTGGCGGTGTTCGGCTCGGCCGGCTACCGCGCCGCGTTCGAGAAGCAGACGCCGTGGTCCATTGCCAACCTCGACCGCATGCGCCAGCCGATTCGCCGCGTGTGCGCCGTACGTGCGGTGACGGGCTTCGGCAGCGGCAGCCATGCGGTCGTGCTGCCGCTTGCTGTCGCCGACAACGTCGAAGCGCTGGTCGCACGCGCCGCCGAAACCGGCCGCCAGCTCGCGGAGCAGGCAGGCTTCGTGCAGTCGTACCTGCTGGCCCCCGACACCAAGCTCAGCACGCCGCTGCCGCGCGAATCCACCGAAGGCCGCGTGCTGCAACCGATGCTGGTGATCGAAACCAGCAGCGCCGATGCCGCGCGCTGCACGCACGGCCGCAGCCGCCGCACTCGACACCGACCCGGCCACCGGCTGGTTGCTCGCACTCGGCTGGAAGCTCAGCGCAGCCGAGCTGAACTGATCACGCCTCCCCGCATTTCTCTCCATCCTTGAACAAGGGCATTCCCATGACCGAACACGTTCTCACCGCCCCGGCCACCGCCGCGGCACCGCCCAAGATGGGCCGGCTCGCAATGGCCAGCTCCATCGGCACGACGCTGGAGTGGTACGACTTCACCGTCTACAACATCATGGCCGCGCTGGTCTTCAACGCGGTGTTCTTCCCGTCCTTCGATCCGCTGACGGGCACCATCCTGGCCTTCTCGACCTACGCGGTCGGCTACATCTCGCGCCCGCTGGGCGGCGTGGTGTTCGGCCACCTGGGCGACCGGCTCGGCCGGCGCTTCGTGCTGGTGGCCACGCTGGTCATCATGGGTGTGTCCACCGGCCTGATGGGCCTGCTGCCGACCTATGCCACCTGGGGCATCTGGGCGCCGGTGACGCTGGTCGCGCTGCGCTTCGTGCAGGGCGTGGCGCTCGGCGGCGAATGGGCCGGCGCGGTGCTGCTGTCGATGGAGCACGGCAAGCCCGACGAGCGCGGCCGCAATGCCTCGTTCACGCAGGTCGGCCCGTCGTTCGGCACGCTGATCGGCACCGGCTTCATCGCTGCCGTGTCGGCTTGGCTGAGCCCCGAAGACTTCCAGACCTGGGGCTGGCGCATTCCGTTCATCTCCAGCGTGGCGCTGGTGCTGTTCGGCCTGTGGCTGCGCAGCGGCGTGGAAGAAACCCCGGTCTTCCTCGAAATGGAAGAGAAGAAAGCCACCGCCAAGACGCCCGTGAAGGAAGTGTTCACGCAGCACTGGCGCCGCCTGCTGGTGGCCGGCGGTTCGCGCATCGGCTCCGACGTGCTCTATGCGCTGGTGGTGGTGTTCACGCTGACCTACGTGACGACGGTGCTGCACCTGTCGCGGCCGCTCGCGCTCACCGCCACGATGATCGGCGCGGCCTGCAACGCGATCGCGGTGCCTTACTTCGGGAGCCTCTCGGACCGCATCGGCCGCAAGCCCGTCTACATCGCCGGCGCGCTGCTGGGCATCGTCTGGGCTTACGTGTTCTTCGTGCTGATGAACAGCGCACAACCGATCGCGATCTGCGCGGCGGTGGTGGTCGGCCTGATCATCCACGCCATCATGTACGGCCCGCAGGCGGCCTTCGTGACCGAGCAGTTTCCCGGCCGCGTGCGCTATGCCGGTTCGTCGCTGGCGTACACGCTGGCCGGCATCCTGGGCGGCGGCTTCGCGCCGCTGATCATCGCGAGCCTGTTCAAGTCGTGGGGCAGCACCCTCGCCGTGTCGCTGTATGTGACGGGCGCGCTGTGCGTCACGCTGATCGCCCTTTTCGTTGCACGCGAAACCGCCAAGAAACCCCTGGAAGCCTGAGACCGACATGCCTTTGCGTTTTGCCTGCGAAACCGTGAGCGCCGACGGCGCGCGGTCCATCGAACTGCGTTCCGTCGAACCCACCGCGCTGGTGGTGGCGGGATGGACCGGCCGCGACATCGCGGCCATCGAACACCACATCGAGGAACTGGCGGCGCTCGGCGTGCCACGCCCTTCCAGCGTGCCGCTGTACTACCGCGTGGCGGCCCAGCTGCTGACCCAGTCGCCCGTCATCGAGGCCCTGGGCGACCAGAGTTCCGGCGAGGCCGAG
>CAMATD010000176.1 GCA_945860785.1 Variovorax sp. YR752
GCGCAGCGGCGGCAGCTCGATCGGAAAGACGTGCAGCCGGTAGAGCAGGTCTTCGCGCAGCTTGCCGCGCGTCACCGCCTCGGCGGCGTCGCGGTTGGTGGCCGCGATGATGCGCACATCGGTCTGCTGCAGCTGGACCGACCCGACCCGCATGAAGATGCCGCTCTCCAGCACGCGCAGCAACTTCGCCTGCAGCTCGAGCGGCATCTCCGTCACTTCGTCCAGGAATAGCGTGCCCCCGTGCGCCCGCTCGAAGAAGCCCCGGTGCTGCCGGTCCGCGCCGGTGAAGCTGCCGCGCTCGTGGCCGAAGATCTCGCTTTCGATCAGGTGCGGCGACAGCGCCGCGCAGTTGACCGCCAGAAAGGGCTGGTCGCGCCGGCGGCTCAGGTCGTGCACCCCGCGCGCAACCAGTTCCTTGCCGGTGCCGCTCTCTCCATGGACAAACACGCTGACCCCCGTGCCGGCCACCCTCGACATCTGCCGGTACACGCGCTGCATCGGGGGCGAGCGCCCGATGAGGTGGCCGAAGCGGCCGGTCTCGCGCCAGCGCTCCTGCACCGCGTCGAGCTCGGCGCGCAGTTGCGATGGCTCGACCAGGCGCGACAGCAGTTTCTTGAGTTGCTGCGGGTTGACCGGCTTGAGGAGGTAGTCGGTCGCCTGCAGGCCCGGCGCCCCGGAGGGCGCTTCGGGGCTCGCCTGGGCGGTCATGAGCACCAGCACGGTGTCGCCCAGGATATCCAGGTCGGCCAGCAGATCGAACCCGCTGCCGTCGCGCAGGTGGAGATCGAGCAGCAGCAGGTCGGGCCGCCGCATCGCGATCAGGCGACGCGCAGCACCGATCGAATGGGCGCACGTCGCCGTGTGGCCCTCGCCCACGACCAGCGCGGCGATCATTCGCGCCGAATCCTCGTCGTCTTCAACAATCAGTGCATGGCCCAATCGTGACTCCCCTTTGCTCCGGCGCCCCATAGCGCCCGAGCCCCTCGATACCGACACTGCGTTCACCGGAGACGGCGTGCAGGTCGTACGCATCGCACTTGTCTGCAATGCAATACGCGCGCCACACGACGCCGGATTCACGCCATTTGACGTTTTTTCAAGAGATTTGGGAATATAACGATCGTCATCTGGCACTGCACGGCCATCGGGCCGACGCCGCCACGCGGTTCAGGCTGACACGCCCGGCTCTCTCGCGCCCCGCCGCGCGATGCACATGAGCGAAAGCGCGCTCGCGGGCGCTGCCGGATCGCGGCCCGAGAGCAGGTTGCCGATGCGGTATTTCCACTGCGCGGGCCCGACGTTGCCGCTGAACACCTCGGCCCCGACCTGGTGGTTGTGCGGGTAGACCCCGACCTCGAACCCCAGCGGCTCGAGCGTCGAGCGGAAGAACTCGCGCGTGACCCCGTCGCCGGGCTTGTGATGGATTTCAGTCCTGAGGCCCCAGAACTGCTGGTTGCCGGTTTTGTGGAAGCCATGCCGTATCACGCGGTAAATCCATAGCCGCGCATTCCAGAGCAGCCTGGCGACACCCTTGTAGTCCCAAGCAGTCAATTGCGGATCGTGATCGGTGATGAGCAATCCATTTGGCTTAACCAATCGCGCACCTTCACGCAACACCGCTTGCATATCGTCGCAATGGTGCAGCGACGCATTGATGGCCACGATATCGGCAATCTGCGAACGGAATGGCGTGTTCGCCGCATCGGCCAGCACGGCCGTGTATCCGATGCCGGCCGCCAGCGCCAGCGAACCGCCCGCCACGTCGACGCCCACCAGCAGCCTGGGCTTTCCACCCAGCGTGGCAAAGACATTGCCGGGGCCGCAACCGAGATCGACCACGACCTTGCCGGTCCAATCCCCGCCCGCGGCCAGCCAGCGACTTCTGAAATGCGCATCGCGGTGACAGAAGGCGAAGTATTCCTGCGCCCATTCCGTGTTTCCGAAATAAAAGGCATTGGCCGATCTTCCATCGGAATTGCCCTGGAGATCCGACTCCCAATAGCCATTGCAATGCCTGAGGACAACGTCGGGTAACAGAATGTCGTTGAGCATATTCAACTTTCCGCGGAGTTATCGGTGTTGCCCGAATAGTGCATCCATTCGGATTCTCATTCAACTCCTGTGCTATTAATTCTCTTCCCGTTACACGAGCGGCAATTAAACACAAAGCGCTTTCGATCCGATGCCCGCGCCTCGACGATCTTGACAATTGTCAAGACAACGCGAGGGGCGCCGCTTCCGGCGGATTTTTTCCTGACAGAGCATCGACCCATCCCTCAATACGAAGCCATTTTGGCTTTATTGAAACAGCGTTCCATGATTGGACCCGTAAATTCAACGGTCAATCGGACGGCAAATTATTCAAAATCATGTATTTGGTACCCTAACCACATCGAATTGGGTAGTTGAATCCAGAAATATATATCACGATGTAACGAATCCCCAAAACACCCACACGGGCAGTTCACCAAGCTCCTAGGATCGCGACAAGCCGATCCCGACTTGGATTTCAATTAATTCGTTAATTTTAATTCAAGAATTATCCATTGAATTTCAGCTTGGTAATTAAATGGAAACTTCAATCGCTTCGCAGGCACAAGTGCCCGCCGCTTCAGAGCCTTCGCTGGACGACCTGTTCGTCTCGCGGTCTCCGCTTGAAGCAGCCGACGAGCGGCTCACCGCCTCGTTGACGCTCGAAGCGGGGTTCGCGCAGCGCTGGGTGGCTTCCCTGGGTACCACGGGGTATCTGCCGGACACCCTCCTTGCAGGCGCCTGGCTGCTGCTGCAGTCGCGCTGGCTGGGCCGGTCCGCGCCGTCGTCCGGCACGGCGGGCGCATGGCTGGCGCAGCTCGACCTCGACCGCCGGGCAACGCCCGAGGCGGCCGACAGCCCGGTGCGCCTGCGCCTCGATGCCCGCCCGGGGTACCCGGCCTGCCTGCACCTCGACACCGCGGCGAGCCTGATGGACGCGCCCTCCGCCGACCGCCTGCTCGCGGCCATCGCCGACACCGCCGCCGATCTGCTGGCGCGCCCCGACGCGGCGCTCCACGGCATCCGCACCCTGCCCGACGCCGACCGCGACGACCAGCTCGCCGCATGGAACACGCCGCCCGCCGCGCTGGACCGCTCGCTGACCGTGCCGGCCATGTTCAGCCGCCAGGCCGCCGCCGCGCCCGATGCGATCGCGCTCGCGGAAGGCGACGAAGCGATGTGCTACGGCGAGCTCGATCGCCGCACCGACCGGCTCGCGCAGCGCCTCCAGCAACTGGGCGTGCGTGCCGGGGACAACGTCGCAACGATGTTCGAGCGCTCGATGGCCGCCGTCGTCGCCATGCTCGGCATCCTCAAGGCAGGCGCCGCCTACGTGCCGGTGCCGACGGACTTTCCGCCCGAGCGCGTCGCGAACATGCTCGACCAGGCAGGCGCCACCCGGGTGGTGACGGCTGAAGCGCTGCGCCACCTCGTGCCGGCCGACCGCGCCGCCGTGCTGCTCGACGGGCCGCAAGACGACGCGCATCGTGCTCTCTGGAATACCCCGGACATCGACGGCGAGTCGGTGGCGTACCTCATGTACACCTCGGGCTCGACCGGGATACCCAAGGGGATAGCGATCAGCCACCGCGCGATCCTGCGGCTGGTGGTCGGCGTCGACTACGTCGATCTCGCCCCCGGTCGCGCGATGCTGCATGCTGCGCCGCTCGCCTTCGACGCATCGACGCTGGAAATCTGGGGCCCGCTGCTCAACGGCGGCCACTGCCTGATCCACGACGAACGGGTACCCACCGGCGCCGGCCTCGCACGCACGATCGCCCGGCACGACGTGCACACGGCCTGGCTCACCGCGGCCCTCTTCAACGCCGTGGTCGATGGCAATCCGCAGCATCTCGCGGGCCTCGGGCACCTGTTCACCGGCGGCGAGGCCCTCTCGGTACCGCATGTGCGCCGCGCGCTGGAGACGCTGCCCGGCCTCGCGCTCAGCAACGGCTACGGACCGACCGAGTGCACGACCTTCGCGGCCACGCACCGCATCGACCGGACGAGCGTCGCAGCCAACCTGCGCTCGGTACCGCTCGGCCGCCCGATCAAGGACACCGTGCTGCGCGTGCTGAGCCCGTCTCTGGCGCTGCTGCCTAGCGGGCTCGTGGGCGAGCTGTGCATCGGCGGGCATGGCCTGGCGCGCGGTTACCTGGGGCAACCCGAACTCACCGCCGCGCGCTTCGTGCCCGATCCTTTCGGCGGGCCGGAAGACCGGCTCTACCGCACGGGCGATCTCGCGCGCTGGCTGCCCGACGGCAGCGTCGAATTCATCGGCCGCATCGACGGCCAGGTCAAGATCCACGGCCACCGCATCGAGACCGGCGAGGTCGAGGCGGCGATCCTTTCGCACCCGGCGGTCCAGTCCTGCGCGGTGGTCGCGCGGCCCGGTGGCGATGGCCAGCTGCGCCTTGTCGCCTACCTCGTCGCACGCTCGCAAAAGCTCTCGTGGGACGCGCTGCGTGCGCACCTCGCGGCCCACCTGCCTGCGGCGCTCTTGCCCTCGTCGCAGGTGTGGCTCGCGCAACTCCCCGTCACGCCCAACGGCAAGCTCGACCGCAAGGCCCTGCCCGAACCCGCGGGCGAGCGCCCCGAACTCGCGCAGCCCTTCGAGGAAGCGCGCAACGCGCTCGAGCAGCAGGTGTGCGACGCCTTCGCGCGCGCCCTCCGTATCGCGAAGGTCGGGCGCAACGACAACTTCTTCGACCTCGGCGGCAACTCGCTGCTGGTGCTGCTGGTGCTGCAGGTGCTCGCGGACCTGCAGCGCGACGACGCGCCGCCGCTGTCGACCAACCTGTTCTTCCGGCATCCGACCCTCGGCGCCATCGCCGTGCAACTGCAGCCGGCCGAGGAATCGACGCAACCGGCACCCGTGCGTCAAGGCGAAACCCGATCTTCAGGCGACCTCTCCGAAGCCGTCGCCCTCATCGCCACCGCCGGCCGCTTCCCCGGCGCTGGCGACGTCGAGCAGTTCTGGGACAACCTCGTCGCCGGCCGCGACACCGTGAGCTTCTTCGACGACGCGACGCTCGACGCCGGCGTGAGCGAGGCCCTGCGCCGCGACCCGACCTACGTGCGGGCGCGCGGCGTGATCGAAGGCATCGAGGACTTCGATGCCGCCTTCTTCGGCATCGGCCCGAAGGAAGCCGCGCTGATGGACCCGCAGCACCGCGTGTTCCTGGAGATCTGCTGGGAGTGCCTGGAGCGCGCGGGCTACGTGCCCGACGAGGCGCCGGGCCCGGTGGGCGTGTATGCGGGAACGTACAACGCCACCTACTTCCAGCGCCACGTGGCCTCGCGCCCCGACCTCGTCGAAGCCGTCGGCGAATTCCAGGTGATGCTGGCCAACGAGAAGGACTACATCACCACCCGCGTGGCCAACCGGCTCAACCTGCGCGGGCCGGCCGTGAGCGTGAACACCGCGTGCTCGACCTCGCTGGTCGCGGTGGCCCAGGCCTTTCACGCACTGCGCACGGGCCAGTGCTACATGGCGCTCGCGGGCGGCGCCTCGGTCACCTGCCCGCCGAAGAGCGGCTACCTCTACCAGGAGGGCTCGATGCTCTCGCCCGACGGCCACACACGCAGCTTCGATGCGCTGGCCCGGGGCACCGTGTTCAGCGACGGTGCGGCCGTGGTGCTGCTCAAGCGGCTGTCCGACGCGCAGGCCGACGGCGACACCATCTACGCGGTGCTTCGCAGCGCCTGCGTCAACAACGACGGCGGCGCCAAGGCCAGCTTCACCGCGCCCAGCGTGGACGGCCAGGCCGCGGTGATCCGCGCCGCGCTGGCCGCGGCCGACGTCGACGCGCAGAGCATTTCCTACGTCGAGGCGCACGGCACCGCCACGCCGATGGGCGACCCGATCGAGGTCGAAGCGCTGGCCGTCGCCTACGCCGAGCACACCGATGCGCGGGGCTACTGCACGCTGGGCTCGCTCAAGAGCAACGTGGGGCACATGGTCACGGCCGCGGGGGCCGCCGGCCTCATCAAGACGGCGCTGTCGCTGCACCACGAACTGATTCCGCCCACCGCGCATTTCAACGCGCCGAACCCGGCGATCGATTTCGCGCGCACGCCGTTCTACGTGAGCAACCAGCTGCAGCCGTGGCCGCGCACCGACCTGCCGCGCCGCGCGGGGGTCAGCTCCTTCGGCGACGGCGGCACCAACGCGCACGTCGTGGTCGAGGAAGCGCCAATGCGGCCGGCTTCGCCCGCCCTCGGCGTGGACGCGGGCATCCATGTGCTGCCACTGTCGGCCCGCTCCGAGGCCGCGCTCGCGGTCGCGACGCAGCAGCTCGCGGCGCATCTCGAGGCGCACCCCGGAACCCCGCTCGCCGACGTGGCCTTCACCCTGTGCGTCGGCCGCAAGGCGCACGCCTTCCGCCGCGCCGTGGTGGCCGCCGATGCACCAGAAGCTATCGCGACATTGCGAATGAACGACGCGCCGTGGCGCGCGAGCGGCAACATCGCCACGCGCGCGCCGCAGCCCGTGCTGATGTTCCCCGGCCAGGGCGCGCAGTACGCGGGCATGGGCAGGACGCTGCATGCGAACGACCCGGTGTTCGCGGCCGCGTTCGACGACTGCCTGCGCGCCCTCGACGGCATCACCGACTTCGACCTGCGCGAGCGCATGTTCGCAGGCGACCCGCTCGCGCTGCGCCCACGGCGGTCACGCAGCCCGCGCTCTTCACGCTCGAGTACGCGCTCGCACGGCGGCTTCTTTCGCTGGGGGTGCGGCCGCATGCGCTGATCGGCCACAGCGTCGGCGAGTTCGTCGCTGCCGTGATCGCCGGCGTGATGCGGCTGGAGGATGCCGCCCGCCGCGGCGCGCTCATGCAGGCGCTGCCCGCCGGAACGATGCTGTCGGTGCGGCTCGGCGTGGATGACCTGGCATCGAGGCTCGCGTCCTCGCCCGCCGTCTCGCTCGCTGCGGAGAACGGGCCGACCGCCTGCGTGGCCGCCGGTCCTTCCGACGCCATCGCCGAACTGCAGGCCGCGCTCGAAGCCGAGGGCATCGCCTGCCGCCCGCTGCAGACCTCGCACGCCTTCCACTCCGCCATGATGGACAGCACGGTGGCGCCCTTCGAGGCACTCGTGGGCGAGGTCGTGCTGCACGCACCGGCGATCCCGATCTTCTCGACGCTCACCGGCCGCCTGCTCGGAGACGCCGAAGCCACCTGCCCGGCCTACTGGGCGCAGCACCTGCGCGGCACGGTGCGCTTCTCGCCCGCATTGCAAAGCGCGGCGGCAGAGGCCGCGCACCCGGTCTTCGTGGAAGTCGGCCCGCGCAACACCTGGCCACGCTGGTGCGCCAGCACAGCGCGAAGACCCTCGCCCCGGCGTCGAAGACGGGCCCCACCGCGGTCTCGCTGCTGCACGGCGAGCCGGCCGACGAGGCCCGCACCCTGCGCCTGGCGGCCGCGCGCCTGTGGACCTGCGGCGCCGACATCGAACTCGCCCGGCTCGCTGCCCGTGCCGGCGCGCGGCGCGTGCGCCTTCCCACCTATCCGTTCGAACGCAAGCGTCTCTGGGTCGACATCGCACCGAGTGCGTCGGTGCCGGCCGTCCTTCCACCTGCTCTCCCCGTCCCACCCGTTTCATTGGAGCCGATCGTGACCGCTGCAGCGCCCTCGCCCCACCCGCCTCTGCCCTCGCCCTCTCTTCCTCTTGCGTCGCGCGCGCCATCGGTGGACGCGCGATTGCGGGCCCTGTTCGAGGACATCTCGGACATCGACATGGCCGAGGCCCAAGGCCATGCCGCGTTCGCCGAACTCGGCCTCGACTCGCTCACGCTGACCCAGGCCGCCACGCAGATCAAGAAGAGCTTCAAGGTCAACCTGAGCTTCCGGCAGCTGATGGAGAACTACCGCAGCTTCGACGCGCTCGCGGCGTTCCTGCAGCAGAGCCTGCCGCCCGAGGCCGAGCCGGAGCCGCAGCCCGCGATCGCCGTACTGGCCGCGCCCATCGCCACCGCGGTGGCCCCGGTGATCGTCGTGCAAGAGCCCGTGCAGGCGATGGTGCAAATGACCGGTTCGATGCCCCAGCAGCCCACCGGTGCGCTGAACCAACTGATTGCGCAGCAAATGGAATTGATGCGCCAGCAGCTCGCACTGCTGTCCAGCGCGCCCACTCCCGCTCCCGTTGCGGTCGCCGTTGCGGTCGCCGTTGCGGTCGCCGTTGCGGTCGCCGTTGCGGTGCCGTTGCGGTGCCGTTGCGGTGCCGGCTGCGGTGCCGGCTGCGGTGCCGGCTGCGGTGCCGGCTGCGGTGCCGGCCGTGCCCGCACCGCAACTGCTGCCATCGCCGCAGGAGCCGCAGCGCTACGACGTCGCCAAGGCCTTCGGTGCCATCGCCCGCATCCACACCCAGCGCACCACCGAGCCCAGCGGGCGGCAGAAGGCGCGGCTGGCCGCGTTCGTGCGCCGCTACGTCGAGCGCACGCAGAACAGCAAGCGCTTCACCGAGGACAACCGCGCCCACATGGCCGACCCGCGCGTCGTCAACGGCTTTCGCCCGCTGACCAAGGAGATCACCTACCAGATCGTGATCGAGCGCTCCAAGGGCTCCAGGCTCTGGGACATCGACGGCAACGAGTATGTCGACGCGCTCAACGGCTTCGGGCTGAACCTGTTCGGCTGGCAACCCGACTTCGTGCAGGAGGCCGTGCGGCGGCAGCTCGACGCGGGCTACGAGATCGGGCCGCAGCATCCGCTCGCGGCCGACGTGACCCGCCTGCTCTGCGAACTCACGGGCAGCGAGCGCGCCGGGCTCTGCAACACCGGCTCCGAGGCCGTGATGGCGGCACTGCGCATCGCCCGCACCGTCACGGGCCGCAGCACCGTGGTCGTGTTCACAGGCTCCTACCACGGCACTTTCGACGAAGTGCTGGTGCGCGCCGGCAAAGGCGGCAAGGGCCTCTCGGCCGCACCCGGCGTGATGAGCGGGATGTTCGGCGACGTGCGCGTGCTCGACTACGGTACGCCCGAGGCGCTCGCCTTCATCCGCGAGAGCGCCGAGGACCTCGCGGCCGTGCTGGTCGAGCCGGTGCAGAGCCGCCGCCCCGACTTCCAGCCGCGCGAGTTCCTGCAAGACGTGCGCGACATCACCGCGCAGAGCGGCGGTTGCCTCATCTTCGACGAGGTCATCACCGGCTTTCGCACGGGGCTCGGCGGCGCGCAGGAGCTGTTCGGCGTGCGCGCCGACCTCGCCACCTACGGCAAGGTGATCGGCGGCGGCTTTCCGGTCGGCGTGATCGCGGGCAAGCGCGCGTTCATGGACGCGCTCGACGGCGGCGCCTGGCAGTACGGCGACGACTCCATCCCGGGCGTGGGCGTGACCTACTTCGCAGGCACCTTCGTGCGGCACCCGCTCGCGCTCGCCGCGGCCAAGGCCTCGCTCGAGCACCTGAAGGAGGCGGGCCCCGCGCTGCAGGCCGCGCTCGGCGCGAGCACCACCGCGATGGCCGACGAGCTCACGGACTGGTGCGCCGAGGTCGGTGCGCCCATCGCGATCCGCCACTTCGCCTCGCTCTGGCGCGTGAACTGGCTCGAAGACCATCCGCTGCAGGACCTGCTCTTCGCCATGATGCGCAGCCGCGGCGTGCACATCCTGGACAACTTCCCGTGCTTCCTGACGACGGCGCACAGCCAGGAAGACATCGCGACGATCCAGCGCGCATTCAAGGAGTCGGTGGCCGAGATGCAGGAGTCCGGCTTCCTGCCGCGCCGCACACCGGCCGTGCGCGCCTTCGACGTGCACAAGCCTTCGGAAGAAGGTTCGGTGCTGGGCCGCGACGTCGACGGCCAGCCGTTCTGGTACATGCCGAGCGCACCCGACGCGATCCAGATTTCCAACGGACGGGCCGCATGAACGCCGTCCTTCGCCCCACCCCGGCCGCAATGGGCACGGCCGCCAACGTCGGCGCATTTGTCGAATGCGTCATCCCCACGACCGAATCGCAGCGCGAGGTCTGGCTGGGCGCCATGCTCAGCCCCGAGGCATCGCTCGCCTACAACGAGTCGGTGCTGCTGCGCCTGCGCGGCCCGCTGGACCGCCAGGCCATGGCGCGCGCCGTGGCCCGGCTGCTCGAGCGGCACCAGTCGCTGCGCGCCACCATCTCGCCCGACGGCGGCTGCATGCTGGTCGGCCAGACGGAGCCCGACCCGCTCGCGCAGCACGACCTGGGCCCGCTCGCTCCCGAGGCTCGCGCGCAGGCACTCGAAGACGCGCACGAGGCTGCCGTGAGCATGCCTTTCTCGCTGGAACACGGGCCGCTCTTCAGGGCTGCGCTCTACCGGCTCGGCGAGGCCGAGCACGAGCTGCTCATGTCGGCCCACCACGTGGTCTGCGATGGCTGGTCGTGGGCGGTCGTCACCGAGCAGCTCGGGCATCTCTATGCCGAGCAGACCGGCGAAGGCCTGCCGCTCAAGGCGGCGCCCAGCTTCGATGCCTTCGCGACCGAAGAAGCCACCGAGGGCGCCGAGCCCGACATGCAGCTGCACGTGGACTACTGGCTCGAGCGCTGCTCGGGCGGCACGCTGCCCGTGCTCGACCTGCCGCTGGACCACCCGCGCCCCGCGGTGCGCACCTTCGCCTCGAAGCGCACCGAAAGGCTGCTCGACCGGCGCCTGGTGAGCGCGCTGCGCGCCATGAGCGCAAAGACCGGCGCCAGCTTGTTCGTGGGTCTCTTCAGCGGTTTCGTCGCCACGCTACACCGCCTCACCGGCCAGGACGACATCGTGGTCGGCATCCCCGCTTCGGGGCAGCTGGCACGCGACATGCCCGGCCTCGTGGGCCACTGCGTGAACCTGCTGCCGCTGCGCATCGCCGCGCACGCCAAGCTGCGCTTCGACGCGCTCATGGGCGAATGCAGCACCACCGTGCTCGACGCCTTCGAGCACCAGGCGCTGACCTATGGCGCGCTGCTGGGCAAGCTCTCGCTGCAGCGCGATGCGAGCCGGCAGCCGCTGGTGAGCGTGATGTTCAACGTCGACCCCGACGTCGCCGGCAGTGCGCAGACCTTCTCGGGCCTGCGCGTCGAGCAGGACACGGTGGCGCGCCGCTACGAGAACTTCGAACTCTTCCTCAACCTGCGGCCTGTCGACGGCGGGCTGCAGATCGAGGCCCAGTACAACACCGACCTGTTCGATGAAGAGAGCGTGCAGCGCTGGCTCGACATGTTCGAGTGCGTGCTGCGCTCGGCCGTGCGCAACCCCGCCGACGCGATCGGTCGGCTCGAAGTGCTGTCGCCCGAAGCGGCGCGTGCGCTGAGCGCGCTGCAACCGCCGCCCACCGCGCTGGAAGGCGCGGCCCTGGCGCACGCCGGGTTCGCGGCGCGCGCGCTGCTGCAGCCCGCACGCCCCGCGGTGCGCGACGGTGCACGCAGTTGCAGCTACGGCGATCTGGATGCGCGCTCCAACCGCCTGGCCCATGCACTGCGCGCACGCGGCATCGGCCGCGGGGAGCGCGTGGGCCTGTGCCTGGAGCGCGGCCTGGACATGGTCGTGGCGCTGCTCGCGGTGCTGAAGTCGGGCGCGGCCTACGTGCCGCTGGACCCGGCCTTTCCGCAGGCGCGGCTGGACCACTACGCCGCGGACGCCAGCCTCAGCCTCCTGCTGACCACCTCGGACATCACCGCCGCGCCACGCAAGTGGAATGCCGATGCGGGCGCGCGCCTGTTCGAGATCGACCGCGACACCGCCTGGCTGCAGGAGCCCGCCGACGCACTGCCGCCAGGGGATGGAGATGCCGGCCCCGACGACGCGGCCTACGTGATCTACACCTCGGGCTCGACCGGCCTGCCCAAGGGCGTGTGCGTGCCGCACGGCGCGGTGGCCAACCTGATCGCCTCGATGCAGAAGGCGTCGGGCATCGCCGTGGCCGAGCTGCTGCTGCCGCTCGCGGCCGGCGCCGAAGTGGTGATGGTCCAGCGCGAGACCGCGATGGACGGCAACCGCCTGCGCGCCCTGCTCGAAACGGAAGAGATCACCGTGCTGCAAGCCACGCCCGGCATGTGGCAGCTGCTGCTCGATGCGCAGTGGCCGGGTGCTGCGGGCACGAAGAACTTCCGCGGCTGGATCGGCGGCGAAGCGGTGCGCGGCCGGCTCGCGCTCGAACTGCTCGACCGCTGCACCGAGCTCTGGAACGTCTACGGACCGACCGAGACCACGGTGTGGTCCACCGCCTGGAACATGCAGCGCGATGTGGTTGCCTCGCGTGGCGTCTCGATCGGCCTTCCGATCGACAACACCGAGGTGTGGATCCTCGACGCCGAGCTGCAGCCCTGCCCGGTCGGCGTGCCCGGCGAGATCTGCATCGGCGGCGAGGGCCTCACGCTCGGCTACCACGAGCGGCCCGAACTCACGGCGGAGCGCTTCGTCACCGCGCGCGTGCTGGGCCACAACCGCGAGGTGTACCGCACCGGCGACCGCGGCCGTTGGCGCAACGACGGCCTGCTCGAACACCTCGGGCGGCTCGACTTCCAGGTCAAGGTGCGCGGCTACCGCATCGAGCCCGGCGAGATCGAGGCGCGCTGCAACGAGGTGGCCGGCGTGTCGCGCAGCGTGGTGGTGGCGCGCGAAGACCATCCGGGCGACGTGCGCCTCGTGGCGTACCTCGCCTTGGTG
>CAMATD010000177.1 GCA_945860785.1 Variovorax sp. YR752
CCGCACGTTCGCACGGTAGAGCGACACGGCTTCGGTGTAGCGCGCCTTGGCCGCGTCGGTGTTGGCCTTGCGCGCGCCGCCGTCGAGCAGCGGCACGGTGAGCGACACCGGTCCGACGGACCAGGTGTCGAGCGACTCGCGAAAGCCGCCGGAGCGCACCTGCATGCGGCCGATGGAGCCCGAGATGGTGAGCTTGGGGTAGCGCTCGGCCTCAGCCGAGCCCACGTCGGCACTGGCCGATGCCACGCCGAGTTCGGCTGCATACACATCGGGTCGCTGCGAGATGGCCTGGGCCGGCACGCTGGCGATGCTGCCGACCACCGGCAGCGCGCGCTGCGCGGGCGAGGCGGCGAGCTTCTGCTCGAGCGTGGTCTCGTCGATGCCGCTGAGCGCCACCAGTGCCTTGCGCTGCACCGCGCACTGGGCGCGTTGCTGGGTGAGCCGGCCCGAGGCGTCCGATGCGCTGGCGCGGGCCAGGGCCGCATCGGCCGGCGCGGTGAAGCCGGCGCGCACCGACAGGTCATTGAGCCGCGTGGTTTCGCTGCGCGATTTGGCGTCGGACTCGGACACGCGCAATTGCTGCTGGCAGGCGCGCTCGGCGAAATAGGCGTTGGCCGTTTCGGCCGCCACCGCAACGCGCGCGTCGTGCCACTTGGCGGTGGCACTGTTGAACTTCTGCTCGGCCGAATCGCGGTCGGCGCGCAGGCGGCCGAAGAGGTCGATCTCCCACTTGGATTGCAGGCCGGCCTGCAGTGTGGTCAGCGGTGCGGTGCTCGTGCTGCTGCCGCTGACGGACGTACCGGGCGCGGCGCGGCTCGCCGAGGCCGTGCCGTCCAGGCTCGGCAGCAGTGCCGCGCCGGCCTGCACGCGCGTGGAGCGCGCCTCGGCCACGCGCGCCGCGGCGCTTGCGAGATTGGGGCTTGCGGTTTCGGCCGCGGCAATCAATTCGACCAGCAGCGGATCGTCGAGCTGGCGCCACCAGTCGGCCAGCGAGGCGAGCGAGCCGCCGTGGGGCAGGGGCGCATGCCATTGCGCGGGGAACGGTGCCTCGACCGTGGCCGGCGGACGCGTCAGGCCGCAGCCCGCGAGGCCGAGGCCCAGGGGCAGGCAGAGAGTGGCAATCAGGCGGAGGCGTTTCATGTCTTCTTTCTTGCGGCGCGCGCGGGCGCAGGTGCGGCTTTCCCGGCGGCGGGCATGGCGCGCCGGCGCGCCGCTTCGGCCTGGACCAGCGCCATCGCGTAGCCCGTCAGCCGGTCGGCCCAGGTGTCGATGCTGCGGGGCGTGCGCAGCAGCGCGGGCCGCACGGCTTCGATGAAATCCTGGTTTACGTAGAGCTGCATCGACAGCCCGGTGATCGCGAAGGTCAGGCGGTGGAGGTCGTCGTCGGCGCGGTCCACCTTGAGGTGGCGGCACAGCAGGTCGACGATGGCGCGGTGCGGGCCCTTGATATCGCGCTCGATCTCCTTGGCCCACTGGCTGGTCGGCTCCAGCATCTCGCGCATGTGCAGCTGGATGCATTGCCGCACGATCTCGCCCTGCTTGAGCGGCTCGATCACCGAGGTGAAGCAGATGCGCAGCGCGGCTTCGAGCGAGAGGCCGGGCGTGCTGCAGATGGCGACCAGGTCGTCGGCATCGCCGACCATCGGCTCGGTGAAGCAGGCGCCATACAGGCCGTTCTTGTCGCTGAAGTAGTAGCTGATGGCCGAGATGTTGACCCCGGCCTCGCGGGTGATCTCGCGCGTCGAGGTCTTGGCGAACCCCTTTTGCGCGAACAGCCGCAGCGCGGTGTGCAGAAGGCGATGGCGCGCCTCGGCGCCGTCGGCGCGGGGTGCGCGGCGCGGCGTGGAAGTGATGGGATCCCTCGCGTTCATGCCCGGCATTAGACCACGCGCGAAATCAAACGATTGATTTACTTAATGATTCCTGAAGGGTTTTGTTTTCGGCGGCATCCCGGGCGTTTCACGCCTTGCACGGGCGCCGGATTTGTTGCGCTTTGATGCACAGTACGATCCGCCCATGCCCGCCGTTCCACCCGTTGCCGCACCGCCCGCCTTGCCCCTCGACGCGGAGGGCATCCTCGCGCTGGCCGCGCGCTCGATGTTTCATTTGTTTTCCAGCATCAGCCAGGGCATGTTCCTCGTGGACAGCAGCGGGCGCATCGTGTGGGTGAACGAGGGTTATCGGCGCTTCCTGCCGGTCTTGGGCTTTTCGTCCATCGACCAGTTCCTGGGCCACATGGTGGAAGACGTGATTCCCAACACGCAGATGCGGCGCGTGCTCGAAACCGGCGAACCGATATTGGTCGACCTGCTGACCAACAAGGCAGGCACTTTCGTTGTCAGCCGCATTCCGCTGCGCGCCGAGAGCGATGGGCGCGAGGGCGGTGTGCGAGGTGTGGGCGACGTGATCGGCGCCATCGGCATCGTGCTGTTCGACCAGCCCGAGACCACGCTGCAGCCGCTGATCAGCAAGTTCGCGCTGCTGCAGCGCGACCTCGACGATGCGCGGCGCGAGCTCGCAAGCCAGCGCAACAACCCGCTCTACCAGCACGCGCCCGATGGCCAGCGCCGCTCCAAGTACACCTTTGCGAGCTTCATCGGCAGCAGCCCGGCGGCGGTCGAAGTCAAACGCCATGCGAGGCGCGCGGCGCAGTCGACGAGCCCGGTGCTTCTGCTGGGCGAAACCGGCACGGGCAAGGAATTGCTGGCGCATGCCATTCACGCATCGTCGGCGCGTGCCAAGGGCCTGTTCGTCAGCGTCAACATCGCGGCCGTGCCCGACACGTTGCTCGAAGCCGAGTTCTTCGGCTTCGCCCCCGGCGCCTTCACCGGTGCCGACCGGCGAGGGCGCGAAGGCAAGTTCAAGCTGGCCGACGGCGGCAGCCTGTTCCTCGATGAAATCGGCGACATGCCGCTCGGCCTGCAGGCCAAGCTGCTGCGCGCGCTGCAGGAAGGCGAGATCGAACCGCTGGGCTCCAACAAGCTCGTGCCCTTCGATGCGCGCGTGATCGCCGCCACGTCGCGCGACCTGCCCGAGCTGGTGCGCCGCGGCCTGTTTCGCGAAGACCTGTACTACCGCCTCAATGTGCTGCCACTGCGCGTGTCGCCGCTGCGCGAGCGGCGCAGCGACATTCCCGCACTGGTCGAGGCATTGGGCGAAGACATGGCGCTGCGCAGCGGCGAGGCGCCGCCCGAGCTCACGCCCGATGCGCTCGCGCTGCTGGCGGGCCAGCACTGGCGCGGCAACATCCGCGAGCTGCGCAACGTGCTGGAGCAGGTGACCATGCGCAGCGACTCGCAACGCATCGATGCCACGCAGCTCGAACGCATCCTGCGCGAAGCCGGGCTGGAACAGATTGCGCCGCCCGAGGTGCTGCAGTCGTCGGGCGACGAAGAGGTGGCGCTGCTGCGGCCGCTGGCGCAACAGGTTGCGGAGCTGGAGCAGAAGGCCATTGTCGCCGCGCTGGCGAGCACGGGCGGCAACAAGCTCGCCACCTCGCGGCTGCTCGGCATTTCGCGCGCGACGCTGTACGAGCGCATGACGAATCCGGTTCGCTGAAGCACCCGGACCCCGGTGCGCGCGAGACGGCTTCCGCTGTCATCGTGTTTCACCGCTGCCAGATTTCTCCCCGTTTGCGGTTCAGCATGGCTGCGATACCGGACCTTGCCTGGAGAAATCGACCCATGAAGAAATCGCGAATGCTCATGCTGGCGTCGCTCGTCGCCTGTTCGTCGGCCGCATGGGCCGCCTCTGCCTCGAACGAGGGTGCGCCTCCGGGCGGCGGCGGTGCGGTGGATGCGGCATTGAAGACCTGCGCGTCCAGCGTGGCCAGGGATTCGCGCGGCGGCCCCGACCAGGCCGCCATGACCGCATGCATGATGAAGGCGGGCTTCACGAAGCCGGAAGGCGGCGACAAGCATCGCGGGCCGCCGCCCGGCGATCTGCCCGAGCGGAAATAAATAAAAGCGCGGCACCGCGACCCTGGCGGCGCAGCCGCCCGGCCAGGGTCACCCCGCGGCGGACACCAGCGGCACGCGCACCTGCGCCACCAGCCCGTGCGAGCCGCGCTTGAGCGCCACGTCGCCGCCATGCGCGCGCGCGATCGAACGGCAGACAGCCAGCCCCAGGCCGCTGCCTCCGGCGCCCGATGAACGGGCGGTGGCCGTGCGATAGAAGGGCTGGAACACGCGCTCCAATTCGTCTTCCGGCAACCCGGGCCCGCGATCGCTGATCTCCGCCACCGCCTCGTGCGCGTGCGTGAACAGCCGCACCCGCGCCTGGCTGCCGTACTTGACGGCGTTCTCGATCAGGTTGTCGAGCACGCGGCGCATGCCCATGGCATCGACCTCGACCGGGGCCTGCACCGTGCGCTCCAGGCGCACGTCCTTGCCGACGAACTGGGCCTGCTCGACCACGTCCTCGACCAGGCTCGCAAAGTCCATGCGCTCGCGCGTGCCCACCACCGAGGCATCGCGAATGAAGCCCAGCACCGAGCCGATCATCTGCTCCATTTCCTCCACGTCGTTCAGCATGCCGGCGCGCATGTCGTCGGGCACGTCCTCGATGCGAAAGCGCATGCGGGTGAGCGGCGTGCGGAGGTCGTGGCTGATGGCGCCGATCATCACGGTCCGGTCGTCGACGAAGCTGCGCAGCCGCGCCTGCATGCCGTTGAAGGCCTGGGCCGCGCGGCCGATCTCGGCCGGCCCCTCGAGCGCCAGCACCGGCGCCGCCGGATCGCGGCCCAGCTGCTCGGCGGCCCGGGCGAAGCTGGCGATCGGCCGCACCAGCCGGCGCGAGAACAGCCAGCCCAGCGGTGCCACGATGGCCGCCGCAATCAGGAACCACAGCAGCACGCGGCGCTGCCAGGCATTCGGGAAAGGCTCGGGCACGGGTTGCACGACCACCCAGCTGCCTTCGGGCGTGTACACCGCCGCGATGAAGTCGCCTTCCACGAACGGGGCCGGCGCCAATCCGAAGAGACCGCGCACGGCGGGGCGTTCGCTGGCGGTGTCGGGCGCGGGCGATGCTGCCTGCGCGTCGGGCTGCTTCGGGCGGCTCGGCGGCGCAGGAGGCGGTGCCGCGGCGACCGGCGGCGAGGGTGCCGGCCGCGCGACCGGCGGTGCGGGCGTTTCGGCTGTCTTGCGCGGGGGACTGCTCGGGGGCGGAGCGGGGCTTTCTTCTTTCTCTTCCACAATCGGCTCCGGCCGCTCGGCGGGCGCCGTGCAGGGGATCGAAGGCGGGTGCACTGCGGCCGAGGGCGGGGCGTGGAAGGCTCCGGGCGCGGGGCCGGCCGGCGGCGCATTGGCTGCCGGCGGAGCGCCAGCGGGAGGCGCGGGCGCCGTTGCATTTGCGGGGCCGCCGGGCGCGTCGACGGCCGTTCGTTGCTCGGATGATGGTGGCGCTCCCGGAGGGGCGGCGTTCGTCCCCGGGGCGGCGGTGCCGGGCGCTCGTTGCGGTGGTGTTCCCGGCAGCCCCATGCCCGGGCCGAAGCCGCCGCCCCTGCTCATCCCTCCCATGCCACCGCCCGGTCCTCCGCCCGGACCGCCGCCTGCCTGAACCCGCTGGATGGCTCCCCTCCAGAAGGCGGCACCGGTCCGGCGCGCCGTCTCCAGCTCGCGCCCCGGCCCGGCGTGCGGTTCGGGGCGGTTGGCGACGGCCGCGCCCGCGAAGGGCAGCGGGGTGAAGAAGTACAGCCGCAGATCGGACTCGGGCCGCTCCAGCAATAGCGCCAGATCGAGGCGGGAGCGCTCGGAGGTCAGCCAGCCCTGGCCCTTCGGCTCGGGCGGTGCGGCCTGCAGCGTGCGCTGCAGCAGGCGCGCGCCGCGGTCCGCGGGCGCCTGGCCCGAGAGTTCGCGCGCGATCTCGCTCAGCTTCCACTGCCGCTGGGGCTCGGGCGGCAGCAGCACGGTGAGCGCGAGCGTCACGCCCTGCGCGACCACCAGCCCTCCCAGCAGCAGGCCCATGATCTGCAGGGTGAGCGGCGGGCCCGACCAGTGGCGCTTGGCACCTTTGACGTTCATGAGGCGATGCTGGCACGGACGCACAACGATGTCACGCCAGCGCATCCGCATGGGTTCCCGGAAGAAGAAAGCGTGCAGTCTGCCGGCCCCGCTTTGCAGTCGGATTTCGCCGTGTTGCGCCATATTGCAGCGGCGCGCCGGGCGTCGACAGCGCACCGCCTATGATTCGGCCACCCGACTCACCGTCACCGTGAACCTGTCCACCCGCATCCTTATCGTCGATGACGACGCCGGCATCCGCAGTCTCGTGTCGTCCTTCCTGGAAAAGCATGGCTTCCAGGTCAATGCGGCCAGCCATCCCTCGGAGATGCGCGAGCGCCTGGCGCAGGCGAGCTATGCGCTGATCGTGCTCGACGTGATGATGCCGGGCGAAGACGGCTTGAGCGCGCTGCGCGAGCTGCAGAGAATCGGCGGGCCGCCGGTCATCATGCTGTCGGCCGTGGGGACCGACGTCGATCGCATCGTGGGCCTCGAAATCGGCGCGGAAGACTACCTGGCCAAGCCGTGCAATCCGCGCGAGCTGCTGGCGCGCATCCGGATCGTGCTGCGCCGCACCGCGGCCCCTGTCGCGGTGCCGCCTCCCGTGCGCGATGCCGGCCCGGCGCCGGACAGCGAAGCGGATGCGGTGCTGTACTTTGCCGGCTGGCGCATCGATCTCGCCGCCCGGCTGCTGCATGACCCGGACGACCAGCCCGTGACCCTCTCCGACGGCGAGTTTCGTCTGCTGCGTGCGCTGGTGCTGCATCCGCGGCGCGTGCTGACGCGCGACCAGCTGGTGGGCTACGCCCTGGGTTCGGACAGCGATTCCGACGACCGCGCCATCGACGTGCAGATCAGCCGCCTGCGCCGCAAGCTGGCCTTCGGCGACACGCGCGCCGACCTGATCCGCACCGTGCGCAACGAGGGCTACATGTTCGTGCCCGCCGTGTCGCGCACGCGGCCCGCCTGAGCCTGCGCGGCAACCGCGTTCGGCAACAAAGCTGCAATGCAGCGAAATCTGCGCGCAACGCGGCGCGCGGAAGCTGGGGGTTCCCACATTGACGGAGCCTCGCATGAAAGCCCTTGGCACCCATCCCGAATCGCACGACCACGGCCACAGCTTGGCGGAAGATCTTTTGCGCATCGAAGCACAGCGTCTGGAGCGCCGCCGCGCCTTGCTCTGGCTGTCTTCCTCGGCGCTGCTGGCCGGTTGCGGCGGGGGCGGCGGCAGCGACTCGAGCGGCGTCAGCGCGCTGACCGCCGCCGCCGTGGGCACGGCTGCGACGACCGCAGCGAGCACCACGGCCGCCAGCACGAGTTCAACCGCCAGCACGTCGACCACCACCACGACCACCAGCAGCAGTGCGTGCCCCGCCTTGCCCGCCGAGACGGCCGGCCCCTATCCGGCGGACGGCACCAACACTGCCTCCGGCTCGACCTCCGACGTGCTCACCGCCAGCGGCATCGTGCGCAGCGACATCCGCAGCAGCTTCATCAGTTCGAGCACCGTGGCGCAGGGCGTGGCCCTGACGATCACGCTGACGCTCGAGAACACCAATGCCAATTGCGCCGCGCTGGCGGGCTACGCGATCTACCTGTGGCACTGCGACCGCAGCGGCAACTATTCGCTGTACACGGCGTCGACCGAGAGCTACCTGCGCGGTGTGCAGGTCACGGACAGCGCGGGGCAGGTGAGCTTCACGACCATCTTCCCGGCCTGCTATTCGGGCCGCTGGCCGCACATGCATTTCGAGGTGTTCACCAGCCTGTCGGCCGCCACCACCGGGAGGAACTCCGTTCTCACCTCGCAGCTGGCCATGCCGAGCGACGTCTGCAATGCGATCTACCCGAACGTCACTGGCTACAGCGCGAGCATGGCCAACCTGGCGGCGGTCTCGCTGGCCAGCGACAACGTCGTCGGCGACAACACGGCCGTGCAGCTCGCGGCGATGACGCCCACGATGTCCGGCAGCGTCAACGCCGGCTACACCGCGCGCGCGGTCATCGGCCTCGCGGTCTAGTGGCCATGTCCCGTTCCGCGCCTCGGATGACAGCCCCATGAGTATCTGGAACTGGTGGGCCATGGCCTGGCTGGCGGTTGGCGATGCCATTCTGGTGGTCATGTTCCTGGCGTGGGACGCGAAGCGCTTCGACATGTTCGCCCGCAAATGCGGAGGAGCGCCGCCGCCCCATCCGCGCAATGGCGGCAACGAAAAAAGACCCGCCGAAGCGGGTCAGGGACGGCTCCCTTTCGGGAGGAGGATGGAGAGGTAACTGGGAGCCGCCAGGTGCCAATGTAGGCATCAATCTGGGAGAAATATGGGAGCCGCTCTGACTTCCCGTCACTCGTAGTTCGAAAAGCGGCTGTCCCCCTGAACCGGCTGATGCAGCGGCTGGTAGCCCTGGATGTTCTGCAGCAGCGAACTCGTGGGGTTCGAGCCGATGTTGCCGAATCCGTTGAACTGGATCTGGAACATGAGGCGCGTGTCGGGCGTCGTGCGGCCGGTGATGAGCCGCTCCAGAACGATGCGGCCGACCCAGCAGCAGGCGTCGTACTCCGCGCCGATGAGGCTGTCGGACAGCGCGCGATCGCGTACCAGCGTCCGGGGTCCGCGGTTGCCGACTCCTTGGACCGGGTCCCCAGCAGATCGCGCAGCGGCCACTGCCAGTTGAAGTCGACGGTCTGGCTGCCGTTGTCGGAGGTCGTGGTGGTGTCCGCCTGATAGCGGAAGGCCGCGGTGAGCGTGTGGTGGGGGGCCGGCATGTAGCGCAGCGTCAGCGCGGCGCGTGTCGATTTGCCGGTGTCCATGTTGTATTGAACGAGCCCGTCGACGCTCCACTTCGGAGTCCAATGGACCTGGCCTCCGACGAGAAAGTCGCTCGAGCGGTCGGTCACGGCCGTCCCGCCGGGCAGGGTCACGTTCTGGTCGCTGAAGCGAAAGCGCTGCGCCACGCCGAAGCTCGCGGCTTCGGCGCCCGTGTCGGGGTCGAGCAGGCGTGTCGTGACGCCCGTGGTCAGCGTGTTGGTGTCGGAGACGCGGTCGTTGCCCGAGAAGGCGTTCTCCGTATAGAAGAGCGTGGCAAAGCTCAGGTCATTGGCGGCGGTGTCGTAGACAGGCAGCTGGCTCTGGTCGCGGTAGGGCGTTTTCACGTAGAAGGCGCGCGGCTCGAGCGTCTGGCGCAAGGCCCGGCCGAAGAGATTCGTATCCCGTTCGAACACCAGGCCGCTGTCGAGGCTGAAGGTGGGAACCACGCTGGTGATGCTGCTCGCGCCGCGGGCCAGTGGTGACGCGAGCTGATAGGACGCCGTGTGCAGCAGCAGCTTGGGGATCACGAAGCTGTCCGGGGTGATCCAGGGCCGGCTGATCTGGAGGTTGCCGACCACGCGCTCGCCGTCGGGTTGCTTGATGCCGTTGAGCGTGGGCGCGTAGGCGGAGTCGACTTGGAAGCGCGTGTAGTCGAGCGTGCCGGAAACGTCGAAGCCGTGCCAGTCGTACGTGTTGTAGTTGGCCGTGATCTGCGGCACCTTGTTGTAGGGCGGCGTGATCGGCGACGCCGAATACTGCAGCGTCTGGTAGTCCAGCGTGCGTGCCTGGCCGCTCCAGTCGCCCTTGCTCCAGCTGAGCGACGCGTCGTTCGCGAGCAGGCGCGAGGTGAGCGTGGGCGTGTGCGAGAAGTCGCGCCAGTAGTCGTCGTCGCTCACGCGGTTGATGCTGAGCGAGGCGCTGAGCGAATCGAGCCCGAAGGGCTTGGGATCGAAGCGCTGGGTGTGCTGGGCCCAGATGCCCCAGCGGTCGCGGTTGCGTAGCGCATCGCTCGGCATGTCGTCGATGCGGATCTGGCCGTTGTAACTGCTCTCGAGGTAGCGGAACTCGGTGCCGACGTCCACGCCGCGCTTGCTCATCAGCGTGGGGTACACCGTCAGGTCGCGGTTCGGCGCGATGTTCCAGTAATAGGGCTGCAGCCACTCGAAGCCGTTGGTGCTGTCGAAGCCGAACACCGGGGGCAGCAGGCCGCTCTTGCGCTGGTTGCTCAGCGGAAAGCTCACCGACGGCAGGGCCGGGGTGCTGAGGCCCATGAACTGCAGCTGCGCGTCGGTGGCGACGGCGACGTTGCTCTCGGTGTCGGTCGTGAGCGTGGCGGCGGTCAACATCCAGTCGGGCATCCAGCCGGGATAGTCCTCGCGGCGGCAGGTGGTGTAGGTCGCGCGCCGCGCCACCGACACCTTCGGATCGACGAAGTCGATGCGCTCGGCCTCGCCGTGCCCGCCGTTCGCCAGAAGGGTGTAGTGAACCTTGGTGAAGAAGCCCTCGACGGTCTCGACCTTCAGTTGCAGCTCGGGGCCTTCGTAGACGTTGCCGGCCTGGTTCAGGCGCACGTTGCCCGTGGCCTTGGCAAGATCGCCGGGCGCGTTGTAGTCGAGCCGGTCGGCCTGGATGCGCGTGTCGGCGCGCCGCAGCGAGGCATTGCCTTCGACGCCGGTCTCGAGGCCGGGTTGGCCGGCGAGCCTGTCGCCTTCGATCAGGGTCGGCCGCTCGCTGCGCTCGGCCTTGGGAATGTCTTCCGGGATTTGCGGCGTGCGCCGGAGCGTCAATGGCGCATCGACCCAGGCGTCCTGGGCCGATGCCACATGCAGATGGAGCAAGGCTTGCGCGAACAACATGCGCAGCATGGGTGGAACCGGAAATCTTCATTGGCAAGACCGGCCACTTTGACTTCGGAGTTTGGAGACATCTGGGACTTCGGGTGTGCAGCGGTAACAGTGACGGCGCGCGAACAGTCTCAAAATCGAGGGCCATCGCATCAACCCCCCATTCGCATCCCCCATGAGCGTGCAAGCACTGAAGTCGTCTTTCGGATCCAACTGCCACTGGTGCGGCCTGCCGATGGATTTCGAAGAACCGCGCAGCAAGCCCGATTCGGCGACCATCGAGCACCTTCTGGACTCGACGCTGGGCAGCGTTCGAAAACAGAAGTACCGGCGGCTGGCGCATGTGATCTGCAACCACACGCGCAACGAGTTCAGGCTACAGGCCGAGCGCGAATTCCAGCGCTGGATCGAAGCGCGGCAGGCTGTTGGTAAACCCTGACTGATAAAAAGACAATTGCCTGAAAACAAGACAAAACAAGTGCTCTTAAATCAGGCGACAGAGGTGTTTCTCCAATGAAGAAACCTTTGTTATCAATGAGTTGGGCGCATGGCACGAACTGTGCAATATTCAGTCACCACTTTCAGGAGACAAAAATATGAACCGTCGCCATCTCGTCGCGCTGGCCGCGCTTTGCGCATGCGCCGCCGCAGCCCCCGCCTGGGCCCAATCCAACGAAATCCGCATCGCCCACATCTACAGCAAGACCGGGGCGCTGGAAGCCTATGGCAAGCAGACCCAGACCAGCTTCGCCATGGGCCTGGACTACGCCACCGGCGGTACGATGCTCGTGGTCATCGAGAAGGACGACCAGGGCAAGCCCGACCTCGGCAAGTCGCTGCTGGCGGCTGCCTACGCGGACGACAAGGCCGCGCTGGCCGTGGGCCCCACCTCGTCGGGCGTGGCGCTGGCGATGCTGCCGGTGGCCGAGGAATACAAGAAGATCCTGCTGGTCGAGCCGGCCGTGGCCGATTCGATCACCGGCGACAAGTGGAACAAGTACATCTTCCGCACTGGCCGCAATTCGAGCCAGGACGCGATCTCCAATGCCGTGGCGGTCGACAAGGCCGGCGTCACCGTCGCCACGCTGGCGCAAGACAACGCCTTCGGCCGTGACGGCGTGAAGGCCTTCGGCGCCGCGCTCAAGAAGGCGAAGCTGGTGCACGAGGAATACCTGCCGCCCGCGACCACCGACTTCACGGCCGGCGCGCAGCGCCTGATCGACAAGCTCAAAGACCAGCCGGGCCGCAAGATCATCTGGATCGTCTGGGCCGGCGCGGGCAACCCGTTCAAGATCGTCGACCTCGACCTGAAGCGCTATGGCATCGAGATCGCCACCGGCGGCAACATCCTGCCGGCCATGGCCGCCTACAAGAGCCTGCCGGGCATGGAGGGCGCGGCGTACTACTACTTCGGCATCCCGAAGAACCCGGTCAACGAGGCGATGGTCTCGGCGCACTACAAGCAGTTCAAGACGCCGCCGGACTTCTTCACGGCCGGTGGCTTCTCCGCCGCGATGGCCGTGGTGACGGCGCTCAAGAAGACGGGCGGCGACACCAGCACCAACAAGCTCATCAGCACGATGGAAGGCATGAGCTTCGACACGCCCAAGGGCAAGATGACCTTCCGCAAGGAAGACCATCAGGCGATGCAGTCGATGTACCACTTCATCAAGATCAAGGTCGATCCGGCGTTCGCCTGGGGCGTGCCGGAGCTGGTCCACGAGATCAAGCCTGAAGAGATGGACATCCCCATCAAGAACAAGCGCTGAGCGCCAACCCACAGCCGCGGCCCTGAGGGCCGCACTCCCTTCGCCCCGGCTGGACGCCGACGGCCGAGGTCCACGAATACGATCCCGCCGCCGACCGCTGGCGGGCGCTGGCGTCGCTGCCGACGGCCCGGGGGGCGCTGGCGGCCGCCGTGCTCGACGGCAAGATCCACGCGGTCGGCGGCGTCGAGAAGAACCGGGCGAACTCGCCGGCGCATGAGGTCTTCGACCCGGC
>CAMATD010000178.1 GCA_945860785.1 Variovorax sp. YR752
CATCTCCCGCACGAAAGAGGGCCGCATCGTGCGTTGCGAACTGTCGCCGCGACCCATGCAGGAGGCCGCCGTGTGGTTGTCGCGCTACGAGAAATTCTGGACCGGGCGCCTCGATGCACTGGCGCGCTTTCTCTACCACCAAGAGGAGACCGAATGGCGAACCCTGCCTCCCGAGAAACCGAAGAACAAGAGCGGCCCTCGCTCACCCTCCGCCGGCACTACCGCGTCGCGCCCGACAAAGTCTGGCGCGCGTGGACCGACCCGCAAGCGCTGAAGATCTGGTTCGGCGCCGAGCAAATCGTCTCCGTCCCGCTGGCCGAAGTCGACCTGCGCGTCGGCGGCCGCTTCCGCGTGACCATGCTCGCGGCCGATGGCGAAACGCATGACGTGAGCGGCATCTACCGGGAGATCGTTCCGAACCGCAAGCTGGTCTTCAGCTGGGCCTGGCGCAGCACGCCCGAGCGCGAGTCGCTCGTCACCGTGCAGATCGAGCCCGATGGGAACGGCTGCGAACTCGTGCTCATGCACCAGCAGTTCTTCGACCAGGCCGCGCGCGACGGCCACAACCACGGCTGGACCGGCGGCCTCGTCAAGCTCGAGAGTTGGCTGGGCAGCGCTGCCGCATGACCGCATCGGTCGCCGACACCATCGATGCGGTCTACCGCACCGAGTCGCGCCGCATCTTCGCCACGCTGGTGCGCCTGCTCGGCGACTTCGACCTCGCCGAAGAAACGCTGCACGACGCCTTCCGCAGCGCCCTCGAACAATGGCCGCGCGACGGCGTGCCCGCGAATCCGCGCGCCTGGCTGGTGTCGGCGGGGCGCTTCAAGTCCATCGACGGCATCCGGCGGCAGGCGCGCTTCACCGCGTGGGACGACGCGGCCGAGCACACCGAAGCCATGGCCGACCCGGCACCCGCCTGGGACGACGATGCAGAGGAACTGGAAGACGATCGCCTGCGCCTGGTCTTCACCTGCTGCCACCCGGCGCTCGCGCCCGATGCCCAGGTCGCGCTCACGCTGCGCGAAGTCTGTGGCCTGGCCACCGAGGAGATCGGCCGCGCCTTCCTCGTGCCCGCACCCACCATCGCCCAGCGCATCGTACGCGCCAAGGCCCGCATCCGCGATGCCCGCATTCCGTACCAGGTGCCTTCGCTGGCCGAGCTGCCCGAGCGGCTCGATGCCATGCTGCGCGTGGTCTACCTCGTGTTCAACGAGGGCTATGCGGCGTCTGCGGGCGAAAGCGTCACGCGCGCAGACCTTTCGGCCGAGGCGATCCGCCTGGGCCGGCTGCTGGTCGACCTGCTGCCCGACCCCGAGGCGCTCGGCCTGCTCGCGCTGATGCTGCTGCACGATTCGCGCCGCGCGGCACGCACCTCGCCGCAGGGCGACCTCGTGCTGCTCGACGCGCAGGACCGCAGCCTCTGGCACCGCGGGCAGATCGGGGAGGGCGCGGCGCTGGTCGAACGCGCGCTGCTGTCGCGCCGCTTCGGCCCCTACACGCTGCAGGCGGCCATTGCCGCCGTGCATGCCGAAGCCGCCGAGCCCGGCGCCACCGACTGGCCGCAGATCGTCGGGCTCTACGACGTGCTGCTGCGCCTCGATCCGTCGCCCGTGGCCGAACTCAACCGCGCGGCCGCCATTGCCATGCGCGACGGCCCGGCGGCGGGGCTGGCGCTGATCGATGCGCTGCTCGCGCGCGGCGAGCTGTCCGACTACCACCTGGCGCACGGAGCCCGCGCCGAGCTGTGCCGCCGCCTGGGGCGCCTCGACGAGGCGCGTGCGGCCTACGAGCGCGCGCTGTCGCTGGCACGCCAGCTGCCCGAGCGGCAGTTTCTGGAACGGCAACTGGCCTTGCTGCACCTCCGATAAAAAAATTTCGACGCCAGCCGCTCCGGGCATGTCGATTTGCGGCGTCGCCAATCGATCAATGGTGTCCACATTCAATCCGCAAGGAGATACAGCCATGAAATACCTTTGCCTCGTTCACTACGATGAAGCAGTGATCGACACGATGCCGCCGGACGCGCTCAAGGCGCTGGGCGATGAATCCAGGGCGTACGACCGCGCGCTCGAAAGGGGCGGTCACTACATCGCGTCGAACGCGCTCGAACCCGTGAAGACGGCCAAGGTCGTGCAGGTGCGCGACGGCAAGCGCTCCCACGTCGACGGCCCTTACGCCGAGGCCCGCGAGCAGCTCGGCGGCTTCATCCTGATCGAAGCCCGCGACCTGAATGCCGCGATCCAGCTCGCAGGCCGCATTCCCATGGCGCGCTACGGCGCCGTCGAAGTCCGGCCTGTAGAAACCCTCGAAAGGAGAGCGGTATGAGATACCTTTGCATGATCTACGGCACCGACGACCAGACGAGTCATCTGTCACCGCACGAAATGGACATGTACCTCAACGAACACCTCGACTACGACGAGCAATTGCAAGCACACGGCAAGCTCGTCGCTTCCGAAGCGCTGCAGCCCGCCGAAACGGCAACCACCGTGCGCATGCGCCGCAACAAGCTCTCCGTCACCGACGGCCCCTTTGCCGAAACCAGCGAACAGCTCGGCGGCTTCTACCTGGTCGAGGCGGACAGCGAGGAAGAAGCGCTGCAGCTCGCGGCCGGCATTCCGTCCGCCCGCTTCAGCCACATCGAAGTACGGCGGGTGAAGGGCAGCAGTGCCAACGCCGGAGGACGAACGCCATGAGCCTCGCGCGCCCCGCAGCACCGCCCGCCCGCGCCACCGTGCGCGAGTGGATCGGCCTGGCCGTCATCGCGCTGCCGTGCATGCTCTATTCGATGGACCTCACGGTGCTGAACCTCGCGATCCCGTCGATCAGCGAGGAGCTCAAGCCCACGGCCTCGCAGCTGCTGTGGATCGTCGATATCTACGGCTTCTTCGTGGCCGGCCTGCTGGTCACCATGGGCACGCTGGGCGACCGCATCGGCCGGCGGCGCCTGCTGCTCATTGGCGCGGCCGCGTTCGGTGTGGCCTCGGTGCTGGCGGCGTTTTCCACCAGCGCCAACATGCTGATCGCCACGCGCGCGCTGCTCGGCGTGGCGGGCGCGACGCTGGCGCCGTCCAGGCTCTCGCTGATCCGCAACATGTTCCTCGACCCGGGGCAGCGCACGCTGGCCATCGGCGTGTGGATCTCGAGCTACTCGGCAGGCGCCGTCATCGGCCCGGTGCTGGGCGGGGTGCTGCTGCAGTTCTTTCCGTGGGGCTCGGTGTTCCTGATCGGCGTGCCGGTGATGGTGCTGCTGCTGGTGCTCGGCCCCATCCTGCTGCCCGACTACCGCGACCCGGACGCGGGGCGGCTCGACCTGGTGAGCGTGGCGCTGTCGCTGGGCGCCGTGCTGGCCGTGATCTACGGCATCAAGCAGATTGCGGAGCACGGGCCGGATGCCGTGTCGATGCTGTCGATCGCGGTGGGCGCGGCCCTCGGCTGGGTGTTCGCGCGCAGGCAGGGGCGGCTGGCGAATCCGATGATCGACCTGCGGTTGTTTCGTCTGCCGGCCTTCACTGTCTCGCTCGCGGCCTTACATGCTGGCCTGCTTCGTGATGTTCGGCATGTTTCTCTACAACGCCCAGTACCTGCAATTGGTGCTCGGCCTGTCGCCGCTGCATGCGGGGCTCTGGAGCGTGCCGAGCGCGGCGGGCTTCATCGTCGGTTCGATGGTGGTGTCCGCGCTGGTGCGCTGGATGCGCCCGGCCTTCGTCATGGGCGGCGGGCTGGCGGTGGCGGCCGTGGGGTTCGGCATGCTCGTGGTGCTCCCCGCGCAGGACGGCCTGGCATGGATGGTGACCAGCGCGGTCATCTCCTCGCTCGGCCTCGCGCCGGTGTTCACGCTGGCCACCGACGTGGTGGTCGGCAGTGCGCCGCCGGAGCGGGCCGGCGTGGCCTCTGCCATATCGGAAACCAGTTCCGAATTCGGCGGCGCGCTGGGCATCGCGATCCTGGGCAGCATCGGCGCGGCCATCTACCGCAGCACGATGGCCGACGCCCTGCCTGCCGGCCTGGCCGGCGCGGCCGAGGTGGAAGCGGCGCGCAGCACGCTCGGCGGGGCGGTGGTGCTGGCCGGGCAGCTGGCGGGCAGCGCGGGCGCCGAACTGCTCGAGACGGCCCGCGCCGCCTTGCTGCACGGCCTGCGCCTGACGGCCGGAATTTGCGCGGCGGTGCTGCTGCTCGTGGGTGGCCTGGTGGCCATCAGGCTGCGCGGCCCTGGCAAGGCGAGGGCGCCCGAAACCCCGGGTGTCGCCGCATTGCCGGAGCGTTGACGAGGACCCATACTGCGGTTTCCACGATGCGATGACCACCGGAGCCTTCCATGAGCAACGAACTGCGCAAGAAGCTGCATGACCTGGCGGAGCTGGCCGAAAACACCACCGATCCGCAGACCCGGGCCATCGTCGAGGCGATCCGGCTCCAGACGGCGGTGCTGAACGAGCGGCTCTTTTCCATCGAGCTCCAGCTGGGCACCCTCACCAAGCGCATGGAAAACACGACCGACTGAGGGGCGGCCGCTTTGTAGGGATAATCCCCGCCATGAGCGGCAACACCTTCGGAACACTCTTCGCGGTCACCAATTTCGGCGAGTCGCATGGCCCGGCCATCGGCTGCGTCATCGACGGCTGCCCCCCGGGCATGGAACTCAGCGAGGCCGACATCCAGGGCGACCTCGACCGCCGCCGCCCCGGCACCAGCCGCCACGTCACCCAGCGCAACGAGCCCGACGCGGTGCAGATCCTCTCCGGCGTCTACGAAGGCAAGACCACCGGCACCCCGATTGCGCTGCTGATCCAGAACACCGACCAGCGCAGCAAGGACTACGGCCAGATCGCCCAGCAGTTTCGCCCGGGCCATGCCGACTTCACCTACTGGAAGAAATACGGCATTCGCGATCCGCGCGGCGGCGGGCGCTCCTCGGCACGGCTGACGGCGCCCATGGTGGCGGCCGGCGCGGTCGCCAAGAAATGGCTGGCCGAGAAATACGGCATGGTGTTCCGCGGCTGCATGACGCAGATCGGTGAAATCACCATCCCGTTCGAGAGCTGGGACCACGTGCCCAACAACCCTTTCTTCGCCCCCATCGCCGACGTGAGCGAGCTCGAGGCCTACATGGACCGCCTGCGCAAGGCCGGCGATTCGTGCGGCGCGCGCATCCGCGTCTCCGCGACGAACGTGCCCATCGGCCTCGGCGAGCCGCTGTACGACAAGCTCGATGCCGAAATCGCCTACGCGATGATGGGCATCAACGCGGTGAAGGCGGTCGAGATCGGCGCCGGCTTCGACAGCATCACCCAACGCGGCACCACGCACGGCGACTCGATCACGCCGACCGGCTTCGTCACCAACAACGCGGGCGGCATCCTCGGCGGCATCAGCTCGGGGCAGGACCTCGAGGTGACCATCGCGATCAAGCCCACCAGCTCGATCATCAGCCCGCGCCAGTCCATCGACATCCACAACAACCCCGTCGAGGTGGTCACCAAGGGCCGCCACGACCCTTGTGTCGGCATCCGCGCGACGCCCATTGCCGAGGCCATGCTCGCGCTGGTGGTGATGGAGCATGCGCTGCGCAACCGCGCGCAGTGCGGCGACGTGCAGACCCAGGCCGAGAAGACCGAAGCCACGTCGCCCCAGGCGTCCTTCCTCTAGTGTCCGCCCCGCCGCCTGTGGCCGCCGGACGCGGCCACCTGCTGGCGTTCGCTGGTCTGTCGGCCAGCTATTTCGCGCACATCGGTTTCTTCAACCCCTATCTGCCGCTGTGGCTCAAGGACCTGGGGCTGCCGATCTTCACTATCAGCCTCTTGGCCTCGGTGCAGTCGATCACGCGCGTGTTCGCGCCCTATGCCTGGGGCGCGCTCAGCGATCACACCGGGCAGCGCGTGAAGCTGCTGCGCTTCAGTGCGGCGGTGACGCTGGTCAGCTCCTTCGGGCTCTGGTGGCATGGCGGTGCCTGGTGGCTCGCGCTGGTGCTGCTCGTGATGTTCACCCACACCAGTTCGATGATGTCGCTGACCGAGGCGGCCATGGCGCAACTGGTGGCCGGCGACTGGGGGCGCTACGGGCGCATCCGGCTTTGCGGATCGGCGGGCTTCCTGCTCACGGTGTTCGTCGCGGGCGAATGGTTCGAGCGCTTCGGCATGAAGCACTTTCCGGCCTGGGCCGCCGGCACGCTGGCCATCGTGCTGATCGCGACGATGAAGCTGCCCGATGTGCGCGAGCCGGTGGCGGCGCACGATGCCGTCAAGGAACCCATCGGCCCGGTGCTGCGCAATCCGGCGGTGCGGTGGTTCTTCGCGGCGCTGTTCTTCCAGGTGATGTCGCACTTCTCGGTCTATGCCTTCTTCTCGCTGTACCTCGATTCGCTGGGCTACGGCAAGAGCACCATCGGCCTCTTGTGGGCGTTGTCGGTGGTGGCCGAGATCGTCTGGTTCTTCCTGCAGGGCCGGCTCATCGGCCTCTTGCCGATGCCGCGCTGGATGCTGGTGTGCGGCATTGCCGCCGTGGCGCGGCTGGGCCTGACGGCCGGCCTCGGCGGCTCGATCGCGGCGCTGGTCGTGGCGCTGGTCGTGGCGCAGTGGCTGCATGCGCTGAATTTTGCGGCGCACCACACGATCTGCATCGCGGTGGTGTCGCGCCGCTTTCCGGGGCGGCTGCGCGGGGCGCGGGCAGGCGCTGTTCACTGTGATCGGTTATGGGTTCGGCGGGGTGCTGGGCGTGCTGCTGGGCGGCGCGGTCGCGCAGGAATTCGGCTATCGGACCATGTTCGCGCTGGCGGCGCTGCTGGCGGTGGCGGGGAGCCTGTGCGCGTGGCGCGTGGTGAAGCTCGAGCAGGCGGAGCGCGCGGCCAAGGCCTGACCCCGCGGTGAAAGGGCGAGGCCGGGACTACTTTTTCTTCCCGGCCTTTGCGGGCTTGCCCTTGGCAGGGGCCGCTTTACCGCTCTTGCCCCCTCCGCCGTTCTCTTTCTCGAACACCGCAAAGTACTCCGACGCCAGCTTCCTCAGCGACCGCCCGATGTTCGCGTAGTCATATTCGTTGAGGTTGGCCAGCGACACCCGCCCCGAAGCATGCTTGCCGCCGAAGCCGCGCCCCGGCAGCAGCACGATGCTGGTCTCCTCGGCGATGCGGAACAGCGCCTCGTTCGGCTGCAGCTTCGTCACGATCCATTTGCCGAAGCGCTCGCCGTGCATCTGCGTGGCGATCTCCTCGAGGTCGAGCAGGTGGTAGTAGTTGACCGAGTTCGGGTCGGCCTGCATCGGCAGGCCGAGTTCGCGGTAGAGCGCTTCCTTGCGGCGCAGCACGATGCGCTTCATCGACTGCTTGTAGGCCTGCGGTTCGTCCATGAGGCAGAAGAGCGAGAACATCACCATCTGCGCCTGCACCGGTGTCGAAAGGCCCGCCGTGTGGTTCAGCGCCACGGTGCGGCTGTCGGCCACCAAGCGGTCGATGAACTTCAGCTTGCGCGGCTCGGTGGTGATGGAGCTGTAGCGCGCGTCGAGCTCCTTGCGCCTGGCCTCGGGCAGGGCAGCGATCTTGCGGTCGATGACGTTGTCCTCGTGCGTGGCCACCACGCCCATGCGCCAGCCGGTCACGCCAAAATACTTCGAGAACGAATACACGAGGATCGTGTTCTGCGGACAGATTGCGAACAGCGAGAGAAAGTTGTCCGCAAAGGTGCCGTAGACGTCGTCCGTGAGGATGATGAGGTCGGGCCGCTGCTTCACGATGTCGGCGATGTAGCCCAGCACCTCGTCGCTCATCTTCACCGACGGCGGGTTGCTCGGGTTGCACACGAAGAAGGCCTTGACCTTCGGGTCGAGCAGCTTCTGCAGCTCCTTCTTCGTGAACTGCCAGTTGTTTTCCGACGGTGCGTCGATCAGCGTCTCGATCAGCTGGTAGTCGTTGAGGTGCGGAATCTCGATGTACGGCGTGAAGATCGGCATGCCCAGCGCGATGGTGTCGCCGGGCGACAGCACGTGGTTCTCGCGCAGGCTGTTGAAGAGGTAGGTCAGGGCCGCCGTGCCGCCTTCGACCGCGTACATGTCGAAGGTGCCCACGAAGGGGTGGGTGCCGATCATCTCCTGGTGGATGTACTTTCCCACGATGATCTCGGAGAGGCGCAGCATGCGGTCGGGCACCGGGTAGTTGCAGCCGAGGATGGCCTCGCACATCTCGTAGATGAAGTCGCCCGCCGACAGGCCGAGCTGGTCGCGCACATACGAAACCGCCGCCTCGATGAAACGCGTGCCCGGCTCGCCCGCATGCGACTTGGCAAAGATCTCGAAGCGCGCCTCGATGCCTTCGCGCTGCGGGAAGCCACCCACGTGGTCCATGTAGATGTACGAGCGCTCGGCTTCGGTCATCGCGAACAGCCCGAACTGGAAGAAGCCGTGCCGCGGCGTGGTTGCCAGGAAGTTCGGATTGCCGCGCCCCGCGTTCAGCATGAGGCGATCGCTCTGCTTGGCGACCTGGATCAGTGCGTCTTTCAGTTCGAACGGGCTCAGGCCCCCCAGTTTCTTCACGTCGCTTCAATCCATTGGATGCTCCTTGGTTGTGGAAAAGAAAAAGTCGAGGTCACGCCCGCTCAGACGAGCGCGACGATCAACGGGCCGAGCAGGGTCAGGAACACGTTCGCCAGTGCATAGGTGATGGCGAACGGCACGGTGGGAATGGAGTTCTCCGCCTTGCCGAGCACTTCGCCGAACGCGGGGTTGGCGCTGCGCGAACCGCTCAGCGCGCCTGCGAAGACGGCCGTGTTGCTGTAGCGCAGCACGTAGCGGCCGAACAGCATGGTCAGCAGCATCGGCACGATGGTGACGACCACGCCGACACCGAAGATGGTCAGGCCCAGCTGCTTGATGGTCTCGACCGCCTGCAGGCCCGAGGACAGGCCCACCACCATCACGAAGCCCGCCAGGCCCAGGTCCTTCAACAATTGCACCGCGCTCGGCGGCAGCTCGCCGAAGGTCTGGCGCTTGGCCCGGTACCAGCCGAAGAGCAGGCCTGCCAGCAGCGCGCCGCCGCCGGAGCCGAGCGTCAGCGGGATGTTGCCGAGCTTCACGCTCAGCAGGCCGACCAGCAGCCCCACCACCAGGCCTGCACCGAGGTACACGAAGTCGGTCTTCGCGCTCGGCACGATCACGTCGCCGACGATGGCGGCCACGCGCTTGACGTCCTGTTCGGCACCGAAGATCGACACCAGGTCGCCGGTCTGCACGACCGTGTCGGGCTGCATCGGCAGCGCCTTGCCCATGCGGCTCAGCGCCACCACGAAGATGCCGTGGCGCACGCCGCCGGCCGTGAGCTTGCGGATCTCGTCCACCGTCTTGTGGTCGAAGTCCTTGTTGGTCAGCACGATCTCGCGCTTGTGCATCGTGAGCTCCATGCCGTCGACCGCATAGACCTCCTTGCCCAGCAGCGGCGCGCTGGCCACCACCGCGTCGCGCCGGCCGACTGCGAGCACGATGTCGCCTTGCATGAGCACCAGCTCGGGGCTCACCTCGATGAACTTGCCGTCGCGCTTTACGCGCTCGATGGTGATGGTGGTCGCCGGGTTGGCGTTCTCGATGTCGGCCACCGTGCGCTTCGGGTCGGCCACGAGCTCGTAGATGCGGCCGACCAGCGAGGGCGCCGCTTCTTCCTGGTCGGGGCCCAGCACCTTCACGCCGGCCTGCATGGCCGTCTCGGCCGCGATGGCGTCGTCGTGGATGGTGCGGCCCATGAGTTTGGGCAGGATGTTGACGCACACGATGATGGCGCCGAAGGAGCCGAACACGTAGGTGACCGCATAGCCGACCGCGACATTGCCCTGCAGCCGCGTCGTCTCCGCCGCGGCGAGGCCGAGCTTGGCGATCGCATCGCTGGCCGTGCCGATGATGGCCGACTGCGTGAGGCCACCGGCCGCCACGCCCGCCGCGAGGCCCTTGTCGAGCCCGCACAGCTTGGCCATGATCACGACGGTCGCGAGGCCGCTGGCCGCCATCACCGCGGCCAGGATGATCTCCTTGACCGACTGCTTGCCGAGCGAGCTGAAGAACTGCGGCCCGCTCTCGAAGCCCACGGCATAGATGAACAGCGCGAACAGCACCGCCTTCACCCCACCGTCGATCTGCACACCCACCTGGCTCACGATCACCGCCACCAGCAGCGAGCCTGCCACGCCGCCCAGCTGGAACTTGCCGAACTTGATCTTGCCGATCCAGTAGCCGACCGCCAGCGAGAGGAAGAGCGCCATCTCCGGCGACTTCTTGAACAGTTCATGCAGCCATTCCATAGGTCAAAGTCCTTTCAGGTTCTCGATCTCGTACGAACTCGATGCCTCACTTCGTTGCGTGCGCCAACCCGGCCAGGGTCACGATCAGCGGTCCCATCAGCGGCAGCACCACATTCGAAATGGCGTAGGTGATCGTGTAGCCCAGCAGCGGCGTGGCATTGCCCGCGGCGTTCTGCACGGCGCTGAGCGCGGGCGTGCTGCACTGCTGGCCGGCAATCGCGCCGAGCAGCACGGGCGCCTCGAGCTTGAGCAGGCGGCGCCCGACGTAGAGAGAGATGCAGGCCGGCACCACCGCGACGGCCACGCCCACCAGCGGCAGCGCAACGCCGAACTTACGGATCAGCGACAGCGCCTGCGGCCCCGAAGCCAGGCCGACACAGGCGATGAAGGTCGCAAGGCCCAGGTCCTTCATCAGCGCGAGCGCATCGGGCGGCACGCTCAGGCGGTGCGGGTTCTTCGACTGGTACCAGCCGAAGGCCAGGCCGGTGAGCAGGGCGCCGCCACCCGTTCCGAGCGAGAACGGAATGCCGCCGAGCTTGACGCTGAAGCCGCCGATGAAGACGCCCAGCAGGATGCCCATGGCCGCGAAACTGATGTTGCTGCGCGTGGATTCGACGACGCGGTCGCCGATCAGCGGCAGTGCCCTGGCCACGTCGGGTACGGGGCCATAGAGCTTCAGCACGTCGCCGCGCTGCAGCTTCACGTCGGGCAGCAGCGGCATCGCGTGGCCGTCCCGCGCGAGGCCGACGACCTGCATGGCCGGGGGCAGCGAAGGGTCCAGCTCGCGCAGTTGCCGGCCGAACCATTCGCGCCGGTTGACCACGACCTCGGTGGTTTCAACGACGGCATCGAAGGCCGTGGCGTCCGCGAACTCGCGGCCCAGTAGCTCGGCCACATTCACCAGCGCGCTGCGCCGGCCGATGGCCAGCACCTGGTCGTAGGCCTGCAGCCGCAGCGTGGGCTCGACGCCCAGGCTCTGCCCGCGCCGCATCACGCGCTCGATGCTGGCCTGGCCGCCGAGGATCGCCGTCAGCTCGCCGACCGTGCGGCCCCGGCCCACCGTCACCTGGAAGACGCGGCCGACCATCTCGGGCGTGGCGGTGGCGGCGGCCGGGTCGTCTGCGCCGCCGCCCATCGTCTTCCACAGCCTGTCGGCCTCCGCGCGCAGGTCGACGCGCAGCAGCAGCGGAAAGACCTGGCTCGTGACGACCACGATCGCGATCAGCCCGAAAACGTAGGTGATGGAGTAGGCCGTGACCACGTTGGCCTGCAATTGCGCGATCTCCGACAACGGCAGGGCCAGCTTGGAGATCGCATCGGTGGCCGTGCCCACCACCGCCGATTCGGTGGCCGCGCCGGCCATCAGGCCCGCGGCGGTTCCCTGGTCGAGCGACAGGAAGAGGGTGGCGCCCAGCACCAGCGCGAGCACCGCGACCACCTCGATCAGGCACAGCAGCCCGAGCCGCAGGCCCTTGGCGTCGAGGTTCGAGAAGAACTGCGGGCCGCCCGCGTAGCCGAGCGCAAAGATGAAAAGCATGAAGAACACGTTCTTCACGCTGTCGTCGAGCTTGATGCCGAGCTGGATGGGGCCGAAGCGGATCTGGTCGACCGCATAGCCGATGGAGAGCACCAGGAAGAGCGCTATTTCGGGCTGATTCTTCAGTATTCCAATCAGGTTACCAACCACGAGTTATTCCTCTTTCTGGCAATTGATTCTCCTTGCCAGTGATTTCGCATTGGTTCTTACGATAAATCAACATTTAAAATAATTGTGGAAACGTGCAACGGGAGGTGAGCATGAAGCTCATTGGTAAAACAATATTCTTATTGAATCAATTGCTATTGAGTGATTTGGCTTATGGGCCAAATGCGGTTCGGCAATGAGCCGCCGCGTCACGATCCAGACGCCGCTGGGCGAGTCGTTGCAATTTCGCCAGTTGGTGGGGCGAGAGGCGCTGAGCCAGCTCTATGCGTTCGACGTCGATCTGCTGGGCAGCAACAACGCCATCGAGCCGAAGACTTTGCTGGGCAAGGTGTCCACCGTGGCGGTGGAGACCGAGAGTGGCGGCGTGCGCTATCTGAGCGGCATTGCCACGCGCTTCGGCCTCGAGCAGGAAGACGCGCGCCATTCCTTCTACCGACTGAGACTGCGGCCGTGGCTCTGGCTGGCCACGCGGCGCAGCGACTTCCGCATCTTCCAGGGCAAGAGCGTTCCCGACATCCTGATGGACGTGCTGGGGAGCTACGGCTACCCCATCGAGAAGAAGCTCACCCGCGGCGACTACCGCCGCTGGGACTACTGCGTGCAGTACCACGAGAGCGACTTCGACTTCATCTC
>CAMATD010000179.1 GCA_945860785.1 Variovorax sp. YR752
CCCGCAAAGGCGTCATCGAACTCGTCAGCGGCACCTCGCGCGGCATCCGCCTCAAGGGCGACGCGCTGCGTTCGCTCAACGAAACGCGCCATCGCGAAGGCGGCCAGTTCTCGCTCTCGCTGCCCGGCATGGCCCAACTGGCGCTGCCGCTCATCGGTCGCGTCGCAGCCGGTTCGCCCATCCTGGCGCAAGAGCACGTCGACCAGACCTACTACGTCGAGAACACGCTGTTCCAGCGCCAGCCCGACTACCTGCTCAAGGTGCGCGGCATGTCGATGCGCGACGCCGGCATCATGGACGGCGACCTGCTCGCCGTGCAGGCCACCAAGGAAGCGCGCAACGGCCAGATCGTGGTCGCACGCCTCGGCGACGAAGTGACCGTCAAGCGCCTGAAGCGCAACAAGCAGGTCATCGAGCTGCACGCCGAAAACCCCGACTACCCGACCATCATCGTCCAGCCCGGCGAGCCCTTCGAAATCGAAGGCCTCGCGGTCGGACTCATCCGCAACACCATGCTGATGTAGGCCCCGCGGCCTGCTCTTGCAGCAGAGAACCCCATCCGGCCGCAACAGGTGGCGGACGTATGACGCTAGGTCGCCATCACCCTGTCGCAGCCGATTCAAGAAATCCTGCCTGTGTTCAACCTCAGACTTTTTTGGAGTTCACATGGGAATCTCCCTCCTCGCCATCGTTGATTTCTGGATGCCGTTGCAATCGCTTGCAAGCCGCCTGATGCCCGCACGCCGCCCCCATCACCGGGACAGCAGCGACACCTCTGCCGGACTGCGCTACGTGGCAGTGCGCCCGGCCTGCACGGCGCGATCCGCTGGTACGGCGGCGCCAACGGCAGCGGCCGCCGCGCGTGGTTCGTGTCATTGACGGAAAAGGCCAGCAACGCAGTGCCAGCCGCGTCGTGATCTCGGGCCGGATGGCCGACGTCTGCGCGGAGCTCGACCGGCTTGCAGCGCTCGAAGCGGCAGAAGTCATGAGCACCGCGCACCGCTCCGCGCACCTGCACTGAGGCGGTTTTTCCCTCGGCAAACCGCCCCAGGGTGGGTATCCAAACGTTCACAGGCGCGACATCCCAATGCTGCGAGGCACAATGGCACGCCATGAACATTGTGATCCTCGACGATTACCAGGACGCCGTGCGCAAGCTGCGCTGCGCCGCCAAGCTGGACGCGTACGCGGCCAAGGTCTACACCAACACGGTCAAGGGCATCGGCCAACTCTCGGTTCGCCTCAAGGATGCGGACGTGATCGTGCTGATCCGCGAGCGCACCCACATCTCGCGCCAGCTGATCGAGAAGCTGCCCAAGCTCAAGCTCATCTCGCAGACGGGGCGGGTCGGCGGCCACATCGACGTCAATGCCTGCACCGAGCGTGGCGTGGCGGTGGCCGAGGGCACCGGCTCCCCGCAAGCGCCTGCCGAGCTGACATGGGCGCTGATCATGGCGGCCATGCGCCGGCTGCCGCAGTACATCAGCAACCTCAAGCACGGTGCGTGGCAGCAGTCAGGGCTCAAGTCGGCCTCGATGCCGCCCAATTTCGGGCTGGGCTCGGTGCTCAAGGGCAAGACGCTCTGCATCTGGGGCTATGGCCGCATCGGCCAGCTGGTGGCGCGCTATGGGCAGGCCTTCGGCATGCAGGTCGTGATCTGGGGCCGCGAGGCGAGCTGCGCCAAGGCGCGGTCCGACGGCTTCCAGGTCGCGCAGAACCGCCACGAGTTCTTCGCCGCGGCCGACGTGCTGTCGGTGCATCTGCGGCTCAATGAGGAAACCAGCGGCTTGGTCACGCTCGAGGATCTCTCGCGCATGAAGCCGACGGCGCTCTTCGTCAACACCTCCCGTGCCGAACTGGTCGAATCCGATGCCCTGCTCGCGGCACTCAACCGCGGGCGCCCGGGGCTGGCCGCCATCGACGTGTTCGAGAGCGAGCCGCCGCTGCAGGGCCACGCGCTGCTGCGCCTGGAAAACTGCATCTGCACGCCGCATATCGGCTATGTGGAGCAGGACAGCTACGAGAGCTATTTCGGCCAGGCTTTCGACAATGTCGTGAGCTTCATCAAGGGCAACCCCACCAACATCGTGAATCCCGGCGCGCTGCAGGTCCGGCGGTGAAATCATGAGCCGGCCCGCGCCTCAAGGGGCGCTCTGGGCGCTGCTGGCCGGCAATTTCGTGATCGGCACGGGCGTGATGGTGGTGCCGGGCACGCTCAACGAGATCAGCGCATCGCTTTCTGTCACCGTCGCGACAGCGGGCCAGTTGATCACTGCCGCCGCGGTTGTCATGTGCCTCGGCGCACCGCTGCTGGCGGCCGTGGTCGCGGGATGGGACCGCCGCCGGGCACGTCCTCGCAGCCCTGATGCCGAGCTTCGGCGCCCTGCTGCCGGTGCGCATGCTCACGGTGGTGGCACCCGCGATCTTCACTCCCCAGGCCGCCGCCTGCGCAGGCCTGCTGGTGCCGCCGGAGCACCGCGGGCGTGCCGTGACTTTCGTCTTTCTCGGCTGGTCGATGGCCTCGGTACTGGGCCTGCCCCTCGGCGCGCTGATCGGCGGCCACCTCGGCTGGCGCATGGCCTTCATGGCCGTTGCCATGCTCAGCATCGTGAGCGCGGCCTCGATCTGGTTCACGCTGCCCACAGGCATCCGCCCCGCTGCCCTGACAGCCGCCGCGTGGTCGCGCGTGCTCCGCAGCCCGGTGCTGATGGGGCATCGTGTCGGTCACGGCGCTGCAGGGCGCCGGCCAGTTCGTCCTGTTCAGCTACTTCGGGCCCGTCCTCAAGCAGAGCTTCGGTGCGGATGCCACCACGCTGAGCCTGATGTGGGCCCTGTTCGGCGCCTTCGGCCTTGTGGGCAACATGGTGGTCAGCCGCTTCATCGACCGCGTCGGCGCCGGCCGCATGGTGCTGCTGACGACCTCGCTGATCGCGCTGAGCCTGCTGCTGTGGCCCTTTGCGAGCACGCTCGCCTGGCTGGCGGTGGTGCTCGTGCCCTGGGGCCTGGGCTGCTTTGCCGCCAATTCGGCGCAGCAGGCGCGCCTCGTCGGGCTGGCGCCTGCCCTCGCACCGGGTTCCGTGGCGCTCAACAGCTCGGGCATCTACATCGGCCAGGCGGTCGGCGCGGCCCTCGGCGGCTGGCTGTTGGCCCATGACGCAGCCCCGTGGATGAGCAAAGTCGGTTTCGCGCTGCTGCTGGTCGCCATCGGGCTCAGCGCGGCCATCGACCGCAGCCGCCGGCCGGCCTGAATTCGCGGCCCCGCGTAAGACCCGGGACGCCTTCCCCGCCCGGGATTGCAAAATCGGAGTCTGCGAACACGCTTCGGCCAGCACCTGCGCGGCAGGTCTGGATACCACTCAACCAGCGAAAATCTCCATCAAATGACAGTGAACTACAAAAGGATCGGGCTCATCGGCGCGGGCGCCATGGGCCGCGGCATTGCACAGATCGCCGCCCAGGCCGGCAGCGAGGTGCTGCTGCTCGACAGCTTTGCGGGCGCCGCCGAGCGCGGGCGCGAAGCCCTCATCGCCCAATGGAACAAGCTGCACGAAAAGGGCAAGCTCGACGCCGCAGCGCGCGACGCCCAGATCGCGCGCGTGCAGGCCGTCGATTCGATCCAGGCGCTGGCCGGCTGCGATCTGGTGATCGAGGCCGTGATCGAAGACCTCGAGGTCAAGCGCAAGCTGTTCCGCGAACTCGAGAGCGTGGTGGCCCCCACCGCCACGCTGGTCACCAACACCTCGTCGCTCTCGGTCACGGCCATTGCGGCCGGGTCGGCGCATCCGGAGCGCATCGCGGGCTTCCACTTCTTCAACCCCGTGCCGCTGATGAAGGTGGTCGAGGTGGTGGCGGGCTTCAAGACCGCACCGGAAGTCTGCAAGCAGCTGGCCGGCTATGCGGTGCAGATGGGCCACAGCGCGGTGCAGGCGCAGGACACGCCGGGCTTCATCGTCAACCACGCGGGCCGCGGCTACGGCACCGAGGCGCTGCGCATCGTCGGCGAAGGTGTGGCCGACTTCGCGACCATCGATCGCATCCTCAAGGACCAGGCCGGCTTCCGCCTGGGCCCGTTCGAACTGATGGACCTGACGGCACTCGACGTGTCGCACCCGGTGATGGAATCGATCTACCACCAGTATTTCGAGGAGCCGCGCTTCCGCCCGAGCGTGATCACGGCCCAGCGCCTGGCCGCCGGCGCCCTGGGCCGCAAGACCAACGAAGGCTTCTACCGCTACCAGGACGGCGTGATGCAGCAGACGCCCGAGGCCGCAGCCCCCGTGGTCGAGGGCACGCCCTCGGTCTGGATCTCGCCTCGTGCCGCACGCCGCGCCGAGTTGCTGCGCCTCGTGAACACGCTGGGCGCGCAGATCGACAGCAGCGCCACCGCCGCACCGCATTCACTGATTCTCGTGGCCCCGCTGGGCTTCGACGTGACCACGGTCGCGGTTGTGGAGCGCCTGGACGCCACCCGCACCGTCGGCATCGACATGCTGATCGACGACGCCGCCACCAAGCGCCGCGTGCTGGCCACCAACCCCGCCACGCGCCGCGACATCCGCGATGCCGCGCACGCCCTCTTCGCGCGCGACGGCAAGGCCGTGAGCGTGATCCGCGACAGCGGTGGCTTCGTCACGCAACGCGTGATCGGCACCATCGTCAACATCGCGACCGACATGTGCCAGCAGCGCGTGTGCTCGCCGACCGACCTCGAGACCGCGGTGCAGCTGGGCCTCGGCTATCCGCGTGGCCCGCTCGCCATGAGCAACCTCTACGGCCCGACCAACATGCTCGAAGTGCTGTTCAACCTGCAGACCGTCTACGGCGATCCGCGCTATCGCCCGAGCCCGTGGCTGCGCCGCCGTGGCGCACTGGGCCTGAGCCTGCTGCACGAAGAAGAATAAGAAACCAACGAACCGGAAACGCCACAGCGATGACCGCCGAACTCAAGAGCACGAGCGAAGGAAGCACCATGGTGCTGACGATCGCCAATCCCACCCAGCGCAATGCGCTGGGCCCCGAGATCTATGCCGCTGGCATCGAGGCGCTCAACGGCGCCGAGAACAGCAGCGAGATCCGCAGCGTCGTCATCGTGGGCGAAGGCGCATGGTTCTGCGCCGGCGGCTCGCTGCAGCGGCTGCTGGCCAACCGCCAGCTCGACCACTCGGTGCAGGCCGAAAGCATCGAGGGTCTGCACAACTGGATCGACTCCATCCGCGCCTTCCCCAAGCCGGTCATTGCCGCCGTCGAGGGCGCCGCGGCCGGTGCGGGCTTTTCGCTCGCCCTCGCCTGCGACTTCGTGGTGGCGGCGCGCGACGCGGTGTTCGCGGCGTCGTACAGCAACGTGGGGCTGTCGCCCGATGGCGGCCTGAGCTGGCACCTCGGGCAGGCATTGCCGCGCCAGCTGGCCAGCGAATGGCTCATGAACGGCGAGCGGATTGCCGCGCCGCGCCTACATGCGGCCGGGCTGGTGAACGAGCTGACCGAGAACGGCCAGGCGCTGGCAGTCCGGCTCAGTGCGCGCGCACCGAACTCCCTGGCCAGCATCAAGGAACTGCTGAGCGAAGCCCGGGGCGCCACGCTGGCCTCGCAGCTCTCGCAGGAGCGCGATCACTTCGTGCGCAACCTGCACCACGCGAACGCGGGCATCGGCATCGCCGCGTTCCTCGAGAAAAAACCGCCGCAGTACGAGTAGCGCCGCACTGCGTCGCTCCCGTGACACCCTTCAGCTTTTCAGTCGCCGAGAGGACAGACCAATGGACGACCCCATTCTTACTATCGAAGAACGTGAAGCGATCAACAGTGGTCGCTGGTTTTCTTCCCTATCTCCATCGCTACGGCACGACATCCTCCGATGCGCTTTCGTCAAACGCTACAAAGACGGCGACCTGATCGCCGCACGCGGCGACCCTCCCGACCACTGGATTGCCTGCGCCAAGGGCGCGGTACGGGTGAGTTCGACGGCCGTCTCGGGCAAGCAGGTGACGCTGACGTACGTGGAGCCGGGCATCTGGTTCGGCGACGTGGCGATGTTCGACGGGGACCGGCGCACGCACGACACCTATTCGCACGGCGACAGCACGATCCTTTGCGTGGCACGGGCCGACTTCCAGAAGATCCTGGCATCGCACGTGGAGCTGTACGAAGCGCTGATGCGGCTGCAGGCACGCCGCATCCGCACGCTGTTCGGTCTGGTGGAAGACCTCAACACCCTGCCCCTGCGTGCGCGGCTGGCCAAGCAGCTCATTCACCTAGTTCGCAGCTACGGCGTGCCCAACCTGGACGACGGCAGCCAGATGCGTATCGGCCTGCAGCTGGCGCAGGAAGAGCTGGCGCAGCTGCTCGGTGCCTCGCGCCAGCGGGTCAACCAGGAACTCAAGACCATGGAACGCGAGGGCACGATCCGGATCGAGCCGGGCGGCCTGGTCGTATTGGATCGCGCGGCCTTGATGCGCGTCTCGGAAGCAGACAACTGACATGAGCCAGGACTTCTCCAACTTCATCGGCACCCGCACCGTTTCGCAACAGCACGCATTCGACGTCGAGGCGCTCGCGGCTTGGCTCGGAAAGAATCTCGCAGGCTTCGAGGGGCCGTTGACGGTAGAGATGTTCAAGGGCGGGCAATCGAACCCGACCTACAAGCTCGTCACGCCCTCGCAGAGCTACATGATGCGCGCCAAGCCCGGTCCGGTCGCCAAGCTGCTTCCCTCGGCCCATGCCGTGGAGCGCGAGTTCAAGGTCATGAGCGGCCTCCAGGGCACCGATGTGCCCGTGCCACGCATGCACTGCCTGTGCGAAGACGAGGCCGTCATCGGCCGTGCCTTCTACGTGATGGAGTTCATGGCCGGCCGCGTGCTGTGGGACCAGTCGCTGCCCGGCATGAGCAATGCCGAGCGCACGGCCATCTACGACGAAATGAACCGCGTCATCGCGGCGCTGCACACCGTGAAGTTCGCCGACCGCGGCCTCGCCGACTACGGCAAGCCGGGCAACTACTTCGAGCGCCAGATCGGCCGCTGGAGCAAGCAGTACGTCGCCTCCATCACCCAGTCCATCCCCGAGATGGACAAGCTGATGGAATGGCTGCCGGCCCACATGCCGGCGAGCGCACGCGACGAGAAGATGGTGTCGATCGTGCACGGCGACTTCCGGCTCGACAACCTGATGTTCCACGCCACCGAGCCGCGCGCGATTGCCGTGCTCGACTGGGAGCTGTCGACGCTCGGCCATCCGCTGGCCGACTTCAGCTACCACTGCATGTCGTGGCACATCTCCGGCGCGACCTTCCGCGGCATCGGCGGCCTCGACCACAAGAGCCTGGGTATTCCGACCGAGAGCGAATACATCCGCAGGTACTGCGAGCGCACCGGGCTCACCACGCCCGAGGCGCTGGCGCCCGACTGGAATTTCTACCAGGCCTACAACCTGTTCCGCATGGCCGCGATCCTGCAAGGCATTGCCAAGCGGGTCGAGGCCGGTACCGCATCGAGCGAGCAAGCCGTGGCGTCGGGCCGCGGCGCGCGACCGATGGCCGAGATGGCCTGGCAGTTTGCCCAAAAGGCATAACCAGCCCCTAACCCACCAGGAGACAGCATGGATTTCGAATATTCGGCCAAGACCAAAGAACTGCAGAAGCGTGTCAGCGACTTCATGGACGCGCACATCTACCCGGCCGAAGCCGAGTATTCGGCCGAGCTTGCCGCCAACACGGCCGCCGGCAAGCGCTGGACGGCGCTGAAGACGATCGAGAAGGTCAAGGAAAAGGCCAAGGCCCAGGGCCTGTGGAACCTTTCCTGCCGGTCGACAGCGCTGCCGCCTCGGGTTACGCAGGTGCGGGCCTGACCAACCAGGAGTACGCACCGCTGGCCGAAATCATGGGCCACGTGCCATGGGCTTCGGAAGCCTTCAACTGCTCCGCGCCGGACACGGGCAATATGGAAACCATCGCCCGCTACGGCTCGGAAGTCATCAAGGCGCGCTGGCTCAAGCCGCTGCTCGAAGGCCAGATCCGCGCGGCCTTCGCGATGACCGAACCCGATGTCGCATCGAGCGATGCCACCAACATCTCGACCCGCATCGAACGCCAGGGCGACGAGTACGTGATCAACGGTCACAAGTGGTGGATCTCGGGTGCGGCCGATCCGCGCTGCGCCGTCTTCATCACCATGGGCAAGAGCGATCCCGAGGCGCCGCGCCACTCGCAGCAGAGCATGGTGATCGTGCCGGCCGATGCCAAGGGCATCCGCATCGTGCGCCCGCTCAACGTGATGGGCTATGACGACGCACCGCACGGCCACGTCGAGATGTACTTCGAGAACGTGCGCGTGCCGGTCGACAACATCCTGCTCGGCGAAGGCCGTGGCTTCGAAATCGCCCAGGGCCGCCTTGGCCCGGGACGCATCCACCACTGCATGCGCCTGATCGGCCTGGCCGAGCGCGCGCTCGAGCTGATGTGCAAGCGTGCCTCGTCGCGCGTCGCCTTCGGCAAGACCGTCGCCTCGCAGACCGTCACGCAGGAACGCATCGCCGAGGCACGCTGCAAGATCGACATGGCCCGCCTGCTCACGCTGAAGGCCGCCTGGCTGATGGATGTGGCCGGCAACAAGGTCGCGAAGAACGAGATCGCGATGATCAAGGTGGTGGCGCCGAGCATGGCCTGCCAGGTGATCGACTGGGCCATGCAGGTGCATGGCGGCGGCGGCATGTGCGACGACTTCCCGCTGGCCTATGCCTACGCCGGTGCACGCACGCTGCGTTTTGCGGACGGTCCGGACGAAGTGCACCGTAATGCGATCGCAAAATGGGAACTGGGCAAGTACTCGCCCAACAAGACCGAAGCCGAGGCACCTGTCACCCGTTTCTGATCTGTTGTCTTGCTCCCTCTCCCCTCGGGGAGAGGGTTGGGGTGAGGGCCGACGGCGATCAATACGCCTCGGCCCTTTTCTTTTTCAGAGCTTCTTCTGCAAAAAGACCGCATGGCCGAAGGCCGGGTCGAGCTGGTAGCTGATGAACCCCTCGCGCTCGTAGGTGCGCAGGGCCGGCGCATTGCCCGAGAGCACTTCGAGCGTGAGCTTGCAGGCGCCGCGCTTGCGCGCCTCCTGCGCAAACATCTGCTGCGCAACACGCTGGCCCCTGTGGCTAGGCAACACCACCACGTCGTGCACATTGACCAGCGGCTTGCAGGCGAAGGTCGAGAAGCCCTCGATGCAGTTGATCAGGCCCACGGGCTTCTCGCCGTCGAAGGCCAGCACGCTGAAGGCCTGAGGCCGCGCCGCGAGCGCACGCGGCAGTTCGGACAACACATCGTCCGCGAGCGGCATGCCGCCACCGGCCGGATCGTGGGCATAGGTGTCGAGCAAGGACACGAGCGCCTCGGCATGCGCCGGGTTGCGGTAATCGGCAATCACGGAATGGATCACGGGGGCCTCGGAAGATGGCATACGATGGAAAGATCCTTGTTGCTGCGGGAGAAAAACCCATGTCCAAGCACCGACGTGCGATTCTGTCGACCGTGGCGCTGGCATCGATCGTTCCAGCCCCGGGATGGGCCTACAGCACGATGCCGCCGCCTGCGCCGGTGTTCAGTCCCAACAACGCGATTATCAACATCAACACCTGGGGGATGATCGGCAGCGCGCAGGTGGCCGCCACGCGAAACGCCATTCGCCAGAGCTCCGGCCAGGCTGCGGCAGCCACGGTGCGCCAGCCGGCCGCGGCGCCCGCAGACACGCGCTCGCGCACCAACAGTTTGCGCGTCGCACACGACCCCGCCGTCACGCTGCAGGCGCGCAATGCGTTCATCGACGGCCTGGCCCGCAACAGCGGCCCCGCCATGGCCGCCGCGGTGGACAAATACTTCGGCGACATCCAGGGCACCTACGCGCGCGTTGCGGCGCCCTACGGGCTGCGCCCCGACGATTTCGGCGACGTCATGACGGGCTTCCTGGTTGTGATGTGGATGTCGACCAATCGGCAGACCGCGCTGCCCCAGCGACCGCAGGTGCTGGCCCTGCGCCAGCAGATGGGTGATGCCTTCGCCGCCATGGCGGCCCGCACACCGGACGCCCGGCAACGCCAGCTGCTGGCCGACGGCCTGATGTACCAGACCTGCCAGATGATCCTGATCCGCGAGCAGGCGGTCGCGCAGTCGAAGCCGCAGCTGTTGGGCACGATGGCCGATGCCACCGAGCAGTTCATGGCTAGGCAGGGGCTCTCGATGCGCGCGCTCGCGCTGACGAACCGGGGACTGGTCGAGCGGTGAAGCCGACCCGGGGCTGCAACTAGCCCAGCGTGGCCGCCAGGCGCTGCGCGCAGGACTCGGCCTGCTTCGCATCGCGCGCCTCGACCATCACGCGAACCAGCGGCTCGGTGCCGCTGGCGCGGATCAGCACGCGGCCCCCATCGCCGAGTTCGGCTTCGATGCGTTTCGTTTCGCTGGCCAGCGCCTTGTTGTCTTTCCAGTTCTGCTCGGGCGCGAGGCGCACGTTGATCAGCGTCTGCGGGAACAGCGTGACACCCTCGAGCAGCTGCGCCACCGTCTTGCCGCTGCGCACGCAGGCCTGCAGCACCTGCAGCGCGCTCACGATGCCGTCGCCCGTGGTGTGGCGGTCGAGTGCCAGCAGGTGGCCCGAGCCCTCCCCGCCCAGGATCCAGCCGCGCTTGTCGAGTTCTTCGAGCACATAGCGGTCGCCGACCTTGGCACGCACGAACTCGATGCCCTGCCCGCGCAGCGCGACCTCGACGGCCTTGTTGGTCATCAGCGTGCCGACCACGCCCACCGGCTTTTCGCCGCGCGCGATGCGCTCGGCCACCATCAGGTAGAGCAGTTCGTCGCCGTTGAACAGGCGACCGCTGCTGTCGACCAGTTGCAGGCGGTCTGCGTCGCCGTCGAGTGCGATGCCGTAGTCGGCCTTCTGCGCCGTCACGGCAGCGACCAGCGCGGCGGGATGCGTGGCGCCGAAGCCCTTGTTGATGTTGAGCCCATCGGGGGCGCAGCCGATGCTGGTCACCTCGGCGCCCAGCTCGTGGAACACGTTGGGCGCCACCTGGTAGGCCGCGCCATGCGCCGCATCGACCACGAGCTTCATGTCGCGCAGCGTCAGGTCGTTGGCGAAGGTGCTCTTGCAGAACTCGATGTAGCGGCCGGGCGCATCGTTGAGGCGGCGGGCCTTGCCGAGGTCGGCGGAGGCGGCCCACACCGGCGCCTCTTCGAGCGCGGCTTCCACCGCCAGCTCCCAGGCGTCATCGAGCTTGGTGCCCTGCGCGCTGAAGAACTTGATGCCGTTGTCGGGAAAGGCGTTGTGGCTCGCGCTGATCACCACACCCAGGCTGGCGCGCTGCGCGCGCGTGAGGTACGCCACGCCGGGCGTAGGCAGCGGGCCCAGCAGCACCACGTCGACACCGGCCGAATTGAAGCCCGATTCGAGCGCCGATTCGAGCATGTAGCCGGAGATGCGGGTGTCCTTGCCGATCAGCACCGTCGGGCGCGACTGGCTCTTCTTGAGCACGCGGCCCACGGCATGCGCAAGGCGCAACACGAAGTCGGGCGTGATGGGCGATTGGCCGACGGTGCCGCGAATGCCGTCGGTGCCGAAGTATTTGCGGGTCATGTGGTTTGCTCTTTTGTTTGTTGTAGCGATTCCGTCGCCTTCATGGCGCGCCATACCGCGAGGGCAGCGACCGTGTCGCGCACATCATGCACGCGCACCACGGCGGCGCCACGATCCACGGCCAGCACCGCGGCCGCGACGCTGGGCACGATGCGCTCGCCCGCGGCGTCGATGCCGGTGACCGCGCCGATCGACGACTTGCGCGACCAGCCCAGCAGCAGCGGGTAGCCGGCATCGAGCAGCTCGCGCTGCCGCCCCAGCAGGGCGAAATTCTGCGCCACGGTCTTGCCGAAGCCAACGCCGGGGTCGAGCGTGATGCGGGAAGGATCGATCTGCAGCGCGCGAAGCTGCGCCACCTGCTCGGCCCAGAACGACAGCACCTCGGGAATCACGTCGCCCTGCATGGGCACGGCCTGCATGGTCTGCGGGTCACGGTGCATGTGCATGAGGCAAATGCCGCATGTCGGGTGCGCCGCCACGGCCTCGCGCGCGCCCGGTTGGCGCAGCGCCCAGATGTCGTTGACGATGTCCGCGCCCAGGTCGAGCACGGCGCGCATGACCTCGGGCTTGTAGGTGTCGATGGACAACGGCACGTTCAGCTTCGCGGCCTCTCGCACGACCGGCAGCACGCGCGCCAGTTCGGCGTCGAGCGGTACTGCGGGGCTGCCGGGGCGGGTCGATTCGCCGCCGATGTCGAGAATGTCGGCGCCCTCCTTCAGCAACTGCTCGCAGTGCCGCAGCGCGGTCTCGGTGGAGGCGTGTGCGCCGCCATCGGAAAAGGAATCGGGCGTGACGTTGACGATGCCCATCACACGCGGCTGCGCGAGGTCGATCGCGAAACGCGAGGTCTGCCAGACCGTGGCGATCGCCGTCATGCCGCCCCTCCATGGAAAACGGGGCCAGAGGCCCCGTTGTTGCTGATTGCCGAGCCCACTTCAGGCGGCTGTCGGTGCCGGGTCAGGATTGACGGCCGGCGTGCCGCCGCTGCCACCG
>CAMATD010000180.1 GCA_945860785.1 Variovorax sp. YR752
CGTGATCGCTCAGAGCACTTGTTGATCGGCCGCACACCAGCCGCCTGCCTCGTGCGCAGGGCACCGGGTGCTCCCCGCAGCGAAATAAAGGAGGAGCGAAGCGGGGGACATTCGCGGAGGGGAGCACCCGGTGTCCTGTGCACGCACCCCGAACAAAACCGCCCCTTGCCGGGACACGCTTCATGAGCTTGCCAAACACATTCAGCAGGAGAAAAATTGACCTAGGTCAAGAAACGCGAAAATGGCGTTTGCTCTCGTCTAGAGTAAACCCTAAAATTGCGGGTAATCCCTTCAGTCTTTTTGATTCAACCTTCCGGAGCATTTCAGTGAACAACAGCACCCTCGACTCCCGCGCGATCCGCAACACCTCGCCGTCCACCACCACCGACGAAGCACTGCGCGACCTGATCGCCGCCATGCCGATCGTGATCATGTACAAGGCGGCCCGCGCTGCGCTCACGCAGCATCGCAAGATGCGTTCGCAGCGCACTGACGAACTGATCGTTCCTCACCCCCCAAAAAAGAGCGCTTGATGCGCTCTTTTTTTTCAGGCCGGGGATCCGAACGGCACGATCTGCGAGATCAGCGATGCACCGTCGCTCAGCAGAAAGTCCTTGAAGGCCTGCGCCACCGGCGGCAGCCGCTTGGTGCGCCGGTGCACGACGTACCAGTTCAGCATCAGCGGAAAGCCCTGCACGTCGAGCACGCACAGGCTGCCAGCCTTCATCTCCTGGCTGATGGTGTGCGCCGACACGAAACTCACGCCCATGCCCGCGATCACCGCCTGCTTGATCGTCTCGGTGCTGCGAATCTCCATCGCGATGTTGATGTTCTCGAGCTCGCGGCCGAAGCCGTCTTCCATCGAATGCCAGGTGTCCGAGGCTTTCTCGCGCACGACGAAGGGCTCGCGCATCAGGCGCTTGAGCGGAATGCTCTTCGTGCCGACCAGCGGATGCGTCAGCGCTGCGACGATCACGTACGGGTGCGGCGCGAAGGCCTGGTTCGACGTGTCCAGATCGGTGGGCGGCCGCACCATGATCGCGAGGTCGGTGAGGTTCTCGGCGATGTGGGTCAACAGCCCCTCGCGGTTGTGCACCGTGAAGTTCAGCGTCACGCCGCGGTGGCGGTTCGCAAACTCCACCAGGAGGCGCGGAAAGAAGTAGTCCCCCGCGCTGATCACGCCCACATTGAGCTTGCCGCCCGAGACGCCCTTGAACTGCATCATCGCGTTCTCGGCGGCCTCGAACTGCTGGATGATCGCGCGGCTGATCTGCAGCAGCTCGTTGCCGGCGGGCGTAAGGTAGATCTTCTTGCCGAACTGCTCGAACAGCATGTTGCCGGCATGCTCCTCGAGCTTGGCGACCTGCGTGGACACGGCCGGCTGCGTGAGGTGAAGCTCCTCGGCCGCGCGCGAAAAACTCAGCAGCCGCGCGACCGCCTCGAAGACCTTCAACTGGCGCAGGGTCGCATGCTTCATCGGGAATGGGGTGGCTGCAATCGAAGGGCCATCGTACAGCGCGGCCCTCGTGGCCCCGAGGAGCTCAGTTCGGAATTTTTGCGACGTGCAGCAGGTTCGTCGTGCCGGAGAGTCCGAACGGCAGGCCCGCAATGACCACCACGTCATCGCCCATGTTCGCGAACCCTTCGGTGCGCGCCGTGCGGCAGGCGCACTCGATCATCTCGGCCACGTCGTGCACGTCGTCGACGAGCACCGCATGCACGCCCCAGACCATCGCCATACGGCGTGCCGCGGCGATGTCGGGCGTGAGGCTCAGGATCGGCACCGCGGGCCGTTCGCGCGCGGCGCGCAGGCTGGTGAATCCCGACGAGGTGTAGGTCACGGTGGCGGCCGGCGCGAGCAGCGCGGCCACTTGCCGCATCGACGCGCAGACCGCATCGGCCGTGGTCGACAGCGCAGCATCGTGCGTGGCGTCGATGCCGGTGCGGTACGACGGATCGGCCTCCACGCGCGCGACGATGCGGTCCATCATCCCGACCGCTTCGAGTGGGTACTTGCCCGATGCGGATTCGGCGGAAAGCATCACCGCGTCCACGCCGTCGTAGATGGCAGTCGCGACGTCGGAGACTTCGGCGCGCGTGGGCACCGGCGAGGCGATCATCGATTCGAGCATCTGCGTCGCCACCACCACCGGCTTGCCGTGGTGGCGGCAGGCACGCACGATCAGGCGCTGCAGCTCGGGCACCTGCTCGGGCGGCAGTTCCACGCCGAGGTCGCCACGCGCCACCATGATGCCGTCGGCCAGCGCGACGATGCCGTCCAGGTGCTCGATGGCGGCGGGCTTCTCGAGCTTGGCCATGATCCAGGCCCGCGTGCCGATGATGGCGCGCGCCTCCTCGATGTCTTCGGGCCGTTGCACGAACGACAGCGCAACCCAGTCGACGCCCATCGAGAGGCCGAAGTGCAGGTCGTCGAGGTCCTTCGGCGTGAGCGGCGAAATCGGCAGCAGCACGCTCGGCACGTTGACGCCCTTGCGGTCCGAGATCGGCCCGCCGACGATGACGGTGGTCTCCGCGAAGTCGGCGCCGTGGCTGTCCACGCGCAGGCGCAGCTTGCCGTCGTCGAGCAGCAGGTCGGTGCCGGCCTGCAGCGCCGCGAAGATCTCCGGATGCGGCAGCGGCGCGCGGCGCGCATTGCCGCTTGTCTTCGTGTCCATGTCGAGGCGGAACCGCGCGCCCGCTTCGAGCTGCGCCCGGCCGCCCTCGAAGGTGCCCAGCCGCAGCTTCGGCCCTTGCAGGTCGAGCAGCACGCCGATGGGGCGGCCGAACTCTTTTTCAAGACGGCGAATGGCCTCCAGCCGCTGCGCATGGTCGTACTGCGAGCCGTGGCTGAAGTTGAGGCGGAACACATCCACGCCGCGCTCGAACAGCGCACGGATGGCCTGCTCGTCCGACGTGGCCGGGCCGAGCGTGGCGACGATCTTTGCGCTGCGGGTGCGTCTCATGGTGTGTTGTTCCTCATGCCATTTCGTGAAGCCGAACGCGACCGCGCTGGTCTTCCATTGTGCGCGCCAGCAACTTGACCAGCGTGTACACGGTGTCGATGTGCGGCGTCGAGGTGTCGGTAAGGCGGGCCAGTTCGACCACCGCGCCCACCAGCGCATCGATCTCCGGCGCGCGGCCGGCTTCGACGTCCTGCAGCATCGAGGTCTTGTGCTTGCCCACCTTCTCGGCGCCGGCAATGCGCTTCTCGAGCGTCACGCGGAACTCGATGCCCAGCTTGTGCGCGACGGTTTGCGCCTCGCGCATCATGGCGGCGGCCAGGTCGCGCGAAGGCGGGTACTGGCAGATGTCGACGAGTGTCGAATGCGACAGGCTGCTGATCGGGTTGAAGGTGAGGTTGCCCCAGAGCTTCAGCCAGATCTCGGCGCGGATGTTGTCGAGCACCGGCGCCTTGAAGCCCGCGCCGGTGAAGCAGGCCGACACGCGGTTCACGCGATCGCTGGTCGAGCCGTCGAGCTCGCCAACGGGGAAGCGATCGCCTTCGATGTGCTTCACCACGCCCGGCGCAATCAGCTCGGACGCGGGGTAGACCACGCAGCCGATCACACGCTCCGCCGGAATCTTCGCGCTCACCACGCCCGTGGGATCGACGCTGCGCACGGGTGTGCCTGCGAGCGCGCCGCCATGCTTATGGCAGTACCAGTACGGAATGCCGTTCTGCATCGTCACCACCATGGTGTCGGGGCCGAAGAGCTTGGGCACGTCGTTCGCCACCGCTTCGACCTGGTGCGCCTTCATTGCGAGGATGACGATGTCCTGCGGCCCGGCCTCGTCGTAGCTGTCGGTGGCCTTCACGTTGCGCGCCATCTGTTCCTCGCCTTCGGCCGAAACGAGCTTGAAGCCGTTGGCCTTGATGGCCGCGAGGTTGGCACCCCGCACGATGAACGTCACGTCCTCGCCGGCGAGCGCGAGTTTCGCGCCGACCAGGCCACCGATGGCGCCTGCGCCGATGACTGCTATCTTCATGTCGATCCCCCAAGTAGTTGAATGCTTTGCGCGGGCGTTCAGCCGAAACGATTGCTGAGCGTGCCGATGCCGTCGATGCCGATCTCGACCAGGCTCCCCGGCTTCATCGAGCCGACGCCGACCGAGGTGCCGCACAGGATCACGTCGCCCGGATTGAGCGTCATGTCCTGGGAGATCAGGCTGACCAGCTGCTGCACGGAAAAGCGCATGTCGCTGATCGGGTAGTTCTGGCGTTGCTCGCCGTTGAGCACCGTGGTCACGACCAGCGTCGCGGGGTCGAGGCCGGTGGCGACCACCGGGCCCATCGGGCAGAAGGTGTCGAAGCCCTTGGCGCGCACCCACTGCGCGAACGAGGCGTCGCGGTTCAGGATGTCGACCACCGTCACGTCGTTGGCGCAGGTGTAGCCGAACACATGGTCGAGCGCGTCGGCTTCTGCCACGGCCGTGGCGGTCTTGCCGATGACGATGCCGAGCTCGCCCTCGAACACCACCTTGCCGTCGCACAGCGGCTTGCGGATGGGCTCGCCGTGCGCCAGGTAGGAGTTGGGCGCCTTCAGCAGGTACAGCGGCTCGGCCGGCACCGGCAGGCTCAGCTTCGCGCCGAGCGCGTGGAAGTTGTTCCACAGCGCGATGACCTTGGGCGGCTCGGTGGGCGTGAGCAGCTTCAAGCCTGCGAGCACGAACACGCGGCCCGTGGGTTCGGAGCGGCCGAACATGTCGCCCTGGTGCTCGTGCACCGCATCGCCCTGGACGGTGCCGAAGGCGGCCTCGCCGGCGTGTTCAAAACGGACCCATTGCTGTTTCATTTGTTGTGTGCTTTCTTGAAATTCGCGAGGCCGTCCGACGGATCAGTCGAACGGGAGGTAGTCGGGGATGACGAGCGACGCGAGCAACTTGCCCATCTCGGCGGGGTTGCGCGTCACGTGGATGCCGCACGCCTTCATCACCGCGAGCTTTTCCTCTGCGGTGCCGCGGCCGCCGGACACGATGGCGCCCGCATGGCCCATGCGCTTTCCGGTTGGCGCGGTGGCGCCGGCGATGAAGCCGACCACGGGCTTCTTCATGTGGTCCTTGATCCAGCGCGCGCAGATCTCTTCTTCGTTGCCGCCGATCTCGCCGACCATGATCACGGCGTCGGTGCGCGGGTCGTCGTTGAACATCTTGAGCACGTCGATGTGCTTCAACCCGCCGACCGGATCGCCGCCGATGCCGACCACGGTCGACTGCCCGATGCCGAAACGCGCAAGCTGGCTCGCGGCCTCGTAGGTCAGCGTGCCGGAACGCGAGACCACGCCGATGCGGCCCTTCTGGTGGATGTGGCCCGGCATGATGCCGATCTTGATTTCGTCCGGCGTGATGAGGCCCGGGCAATTGGGTCCGAGCAGCAGCGTCTTGCTGCCCTCCATGCGGTGGCGGGTGCGGATCATGTCGCGCACCGGAATGCCTTCGGTGATGCAGATGACGAGGTCGAGTCCGGCATCGACCGCCTCGTCGATCGCGGCGGTCGCGAACGGCGGCGGCACGTAGATCACCGAAACGGTGGCACCGGTCTCGGCCTTCGCGTCCTTCACGGTGCCGAAGACGGGGATGCCGTCGAACGACTTGCCGGCCTTGTTCGGGTTCACGCCCGCGACGAAGCACTTCTGGCCGTTGCCGTAGTCGCGGCACATCGCGGTGTGGAACTGGCTCGTCTTGCCGGTGATGCCCTGCGTGATCACGCGGGTGTGCTTGTTGATGAGGATCGACATCTCAGTGGCTCCGACGGGCTGCAGCCACGGCCTGTTGGGCGGCATCCGCCATGTCGTCCGCGCTGATGATCGGCAGGCCCGACTGCATGAGGAGGGTCCGGCCCAGGCTCTCGTTGGTGCCCTTCATGCGCACGACCAGCGGCACGGTCAGATCGACCTCTCGCGCGGCGGCGATGACGCCCCGCGCGATCACGTCGCACTTCATGATCCCGCCGAAGATGTTGACGAGGATCGCGCGCAGGTTCGGGTTGCGCAGCATCAGCTTGAAGGCCTGCGTCACCTTCTCGGCGGTGGCGCCGCCGCCCACGTCGAGGAAGTTCGCGGGCGAGCCGCCGTAGAGCTTGATCACGTCCATCGTGGCCATCGCGAGGCCCGCGCCGTTGACGAGGCAGCCGATGTCGCCGTCGAGCGCGATGTAGGAGAGGTCGAACTTCGATGCCTCGACCTCGGCCGGGTCTTCCTCGTCGAGATCGCGCATCGCGGCGATCTCGGGCTGGCGGAAGAGCGCGTTCGAATCGAAACTGAACTTGGCGTCGAGCGCGATCACGCTGCCGTCGCGGGTGACGACCAGCGGGTTGATCTCGGCGAGCGATGCATCGCAGGCGTCGAACGCCTGATACAGGTTCTGCATCAGCGCGCGCGCCCGCATCACCGACTTGCCGGAGAGACCGATGCTGCGCGCCACGATGTCGGCCTCGCTTCCCTTCAGGCCCGTGTCCGGATCGATGAACACCTTGTGGATCTTCCCGGGCGTGCGGGCCGCAACTTCTTCGATGTCCGCGCCGCCTTCGCTCGAAGCCATCAACACGACGCGGCCGGAATCGCGGTCGACCACGAGGCCGAGGTAGAGCTCCTTGTCGACCTCGACACCCTCTTCCACCAGCAGGCGCTTCACCACGCGGCCTTCGGGGCCGGTCTGGTGGGTCTTCAGCGTCATGCCGAGCATCTGGCTGGCGTGCCGACGCACCTCGTCGACCGACCACGCGAGCTTCACGCCGCCGCCCTTGCCGCGGCCGCCGGCGTGGATCTGCGCCTTGACCACCCAGGCCCGGCCGCCGAGCCGGGTGGCGGCATCTGCCGCTTCGGCCGCCGACAGGCAGGGAAATCCACGGGGCGTGGTGACGCCGTATTTGCGCAATACGTCCTTGCCCTGGTATTCGTGGATATTCATGGCAATTTCAGGCGCCCAGTTCGGCGCCGTGGCTTTCGGCCCAATTGAAATAGCGCCTGCTCATGACGCCACCGCTCAATTCGCGCTTTTGATGCTCTTCCTTCTTCTGCTCGATCACCTCGGCCAGGAACTTGGCGTCGTAGGCGCGCAGAAGATGCGGCTGGTGGGTGCTCAGGTACTGGCAGACGCGCTCGGCGCCATCCTGGCTCTGGCGCAGCAGCTGGCAGTAGATTTCGCGGTCCCAGTGCCAGCGGAAGCCCAGTTCATAGAACGCTGCGTTGTAGGCATTGCGTTCCGTTTCGCTGTTCCAGTATTGAATTAGCAAATCGTCGATCATGAAATTTCTCCTAGAAATTGAATGCCGTGCGACAAATGGCTTGTGGGTCGGCATGATCAAAATGTAGATTCGATGATCGATAAATAATAGTTAAGCTATTTTATTGAATGCATTCGCGATAAGTTATACATAAGAGACCGCGAATTTCCATTTGCAGATGGCTCGCGCCACCTGCAAAAAGGCCCATCAATCAATCAATCAATCAATCAATCAATCAATCAATCAATCAATCAATCAATCAATCAATCAAGCAGCGCGTGCAGTTCTTCAGATCACGCGCTCGGTGCGCAGCATGGCGATTTCGTCCACGCCGTAACCCAGCTGCTTCAGCACTTCCTCGGTGTGCTCGCCCAGCAGCGGCGCACGGGTCACATCGGTCCGGCTGTCGGACATCTTGATGGGGTTGCCCACGGTGAGGTACTTGCCGCGCGTCGGGTGGTCCACCTCGACGATGGTCCCGCTCTCGCGCAGCGATTCGTCCGCGGCGATTTCCTTCATCGACAGGATCGGACTGCAGGGAATGTCGAACTCGTTGAGGATGTCCATGGCCTCGAACTTGGTCTTGGTCATGGTCCATTGCTCGATGCGCGCGAAGATCGGCTTCAGGTGCAACAGGCGCGCGGCCGGCGTGGCGTAGGCCTCGTCGGTGATCCAGCCCTCTTCGCCGATAACCTTGCACACCGCGGGCCACACCGCGCCCTGCGTGATGAAGTAGATGTAGGCGTTCGGGTCGGTCTCCCAGCCCTTGCATTTGAGGATCGAGCCCGGCTGCCCGCCGCCCGATGCATTGCCGGCGCGCGGCACCGCGTCGCCGAACTTGCCGTCGGGGTACTGCGGATATTCGTGCAGCGTGCCGGTGCGTTCGAGCCGTTGCTGGTCGCGCATCTTCACGCGGCACAGGTTGAGCACGGCGTCCTGCATCGGTGCCAGCACCTGCTGGCCGCGCCCGGTGCTGTTGCGCTGGAACAGCGCGGCCAGGATGCCGAGCGCTAGGTGCAGGCCGGTGCCGCTGTCGCCGATCTGCGCGCCGGTGACCACGGGTGGTCCGTCGTCGAAGCCGGTGGTCGATGCCGCGCCGCCGGCGCATTGCGCCACGTTCTCGTAGACCTTGCAGTGTTCGTACTGGCCGGGGCCGAAGCCCTTGACCGAGGCCACGATCATCTTCGGGTTGGGCTTCTGGATGTGCGCCCAGGTGATGCCCATGCGGTCCAGTGCGCCGGGCGCGAAGTTCTCGACCAGCACGTCGCAGGTCTTGATCAGCGTGTCCAGGACCTGCTTGCCCTTCGGGTTCTTGGTGTCCAGCGTGATCGACCGCTTGTTGTGGTTCAGCATCGTGAAGTAGAGGCTGTCCACACCGGGAATGTCGCGCAGCTGCCCGCGCGTTGCGTCGCCTTCACCGGCGCGCTCGACCTTGATCACGTCGGCGCCGAACCACGCCAGCAGCTGGGTGTAGGTGGGGCCCGACTGCACATGCGTGAAGTCGAGTATGCGAACGCCTTCTAGTGCCTTGCTCATCGTGAGTCTCCTGTTTTATTTGATCGCCGCAGCTTCGACTTCTACCAGACGGGCGCGCAATTTGCGCTCTTCGGCGAAGCGGGCGGTCTCGTCGCGCACGATGGCGACGATGCCGGAAACCTGATGATCCTCCGAGAACAGCATCGATACCGTGAAGGCGATCGAGAGCGTGTGTCCGTCCTTGTGCAATGCAGGCACGCGCAGCACATCGGCACCGTATTTGGTGACCGCCGTTTCCATCGTCTTGTGATAGCCATCCCAATGCCGCTGGCGTTGCCGCATCGGAATGATGATGTCCAGCGACTGGCCGAGCGCCTCGGCTTCGGTGAACCCGAAGATGCGCTCGGCAGCCTTGTTCCACAACGTGATCGCACCTTCCGCATCGCAGACCATGATGGCGTCGCCGGCTCCGGCGACAAGCTGATCCAGATTGACGGTCGGTGATGGCAAGGTGCGCTCCCGCTTTTCTCTATGACGGCCTCAGACGGCCTTGGATTCGCGAAGGTTGCCGATCTGGTCCTTCGAGTAACCCAGTTCGGCCAGCACCTCGTCGGTGTGCTCGCCCAAGAGCGGCGAACCGGTGATCTCGGGCTTGAGGTCCGAGAACTTGATCGGGCTGCCCACGGTGAAGTAGCTGCCACGCTCCTTGTGCGGCACTTCGACGATCGAGCCGCTGGCGCGCAGCGACGGGTCGTGCAGCAGTTCCTTCATCGTCAGCACCGGTGAGCAGGGAATGTCGAACTTGCGCAGGATGTCCACCGCCTCGAACTTGGTCTTGTCGGCCAGCCAGCCCTCGATGGTCGCGAAGATGTCCATGATGTGCGGCTGGCGCGCCTTGGGCGTCACGTAGTCGGGGTCGGTCTTCCACTCCGGCTTGCCGATGGCATCGCAGATCGGGGCCCAGGCGTGGCCTTGCACCGTGAAGTAGATGTACGCATTGGGGTCGGTCTGCCAGCCCTTGCACTTGAGCACCCAGCCCGGTTGGCCGCCACCGCCGGCATTGCCGCCGCGCGGCACCACGTCGCTGAACGTGCCGTGCGGGTATTGCGGGTATTGCGGGTATTGCGGGTATTGCGGGTATTGCGGGTATTGCGGGTATTGCGGGTATTGCGGGTATTGCGGGTATTCCTCGAGGTAACCGAGCTTGTCCAGGCGCAGCTGGTCGCGCATCTTCACGCGGCACAGGTTGAGCACGGCGTCCTGCATGGCGCAGGCCACGCGCTGGCCCTTGCCGGTCTGCTGGCGGCCGATGATGGCCGTCAGGATGCCGATGGCCAGGTGCATGCCGGTGTTGCTGTCGCCCAGGGCCGCAGCGCTCACGGTCGGCGGGCCGTCCCAGAAGCCGGTGGTCGATGCGGCGCCGCCGGCGCACTGCGCGACGTTTTCGTAGACCTTCAGGTCGTCGTAGTGGTGGCCGTCGCTGAAGCCCTTGACCGAGGCGACGATCATCTTGGGGTTCAGTTCCTGGATGCGCTCCCAGGTGAAGCCCATGCGGTCCAGCGCGCCGGGGCCGAAGTTCTCGACCAGTACGTCCGATTCCTTGATCAGCTTCTCCAGCACGACCTTGCCTTCGGGCTGCTTGGTGTCCAGCGTCAGCGAGCGCTTGTTGCTGTTGAGCATGGTGAAGTACAGCGCATCGACATCGGGGATGTCGCGCAGCTGCGAACGCGTGACGTCGCCGGCGCCGGGGCGCTCGACCTTGATGACGTCGGCGCCGAACCAGGCCAGCATTTGCGTGCAGGCGGGACCGGCTTGCACGTGCGTGAAGTCGATGATCTTGATGCCGTTGAGGGGTTTGATGCTGCTCATTTGATATCTCCTGGATGGACTTGGATTACTTCTTCTTCGCCGTGCTGGGGTTCAGACTGGTGATGCGGCCACTTTCGGTGCCCGCGGTCTCGTCGATGACGGCATTGAGCAGGGTCGGGCGGCCGGAGGCGACGGCCTCGGTGAGGGCCTTCTGCAGCTCGTCGGCGGTGGTGGCGTTGACGCCCACGCCGCCAAAGGCTTCCATCAGCTTGTCGTAGCGCGCGTTCTTGACGAACACAGTGGGCGCCACGTCGGCGGTGCCGCGGTACACGCCGTTGTTGTTGAAGACCACGATGCAGATCGGCAGGTTGTAGCGGCAGATGGTTTCGACTTCCATGCCGCTGAAGCCGAAGGCGCTGTCGCCTTCGATGGCGATCACCGGCTTGCCCGTGACCACCGCAGCGGCCACGGCAAAGCCCATGCCGATACCCATGATTCCCCAGGTGCCCACGTCGAGGCGCTTGCGCGGCTCGTACATGTCGACGATGCTGCGCGTGAAGTCCAGCGTGTTGGCGCCTTCGTTGACGACGATGGCATCGGGACGCGCCTTCACCTGGTCGCGGATCACGCTGAGCGCGCTGTGGAAGTTCATCGGCGAGGGCCGTGCGGCCAGCGTGACGGCCATCTTCGACAGGTTCTTGTCCTTGCGTTCGGCGATGGCGCCGGTCCACTCGGCCGGGGGCTTGACCCAGTTGCTGCCGATGCCGCCCAGCAGCGCGGCCACGCAGGAGCCGATGTCGCCGATCACCGGCGCGGCGATCGGGACGTTGCTGTCGATCTCGGTCGGTGCGATGTCGATCTGGATGAACTGCTTGGCGCCCTTGTCCTGCGCCCAGGTCTTGCCCTTGCCGTGCGAGAGCAGCCAGTTGAGGCGCGCCCCCACCAGCAGCACGACGTCGGCTTCCTGCAGCACGTAGGAGCGTGCCGCTGCGGCCGATTGCACGTGCGTGTCGGGCAGCAGGCCCTTGGCCATCGACATCGGCAGGTAGGGAATACCCGTCTTTTCGACCAGCGCGCGGATGTCGGCGTCGGCCTGTGCGTAGGCCGCGCCCTTGCCCAGCAGGATCAACGGCTTCTTCGCGCCCTTGAGCAGGTCGAGCGCGCGCTTGACGGCGTCGGGGGCAGGAATCTGGCGCGGTGCGGGATCGACCACCTTGAACAGCGACTTCTTGCCTGCCGCGGCGTCCATGGTCTGCGCGAACAGCTTGGCCGGCAGATCGAGGTAAACGCCACCCGGCCGGCCCGACAGGGCCGAGCGGATCGCCCGTGCGATGCCGACGCCGATGTCCTCGGCATGCAGCACGCGGAAGGCGGCCTTGCACAGCGGCTTGGCGATCGCGAGCTGGTCCATCTCTTCGTAGTCGCCCTGCTGCAGGTCGACGATCTCGCGTTCGCTCGAACCGCTGATCAGGATCATCGGGAAGCAGTTGGTGGTGGCGTTGGCCAGCGCGGTCAGGCCGTTCAGGAAGCCGGGGGCCGACACCGTCAGGCAGATGCCGGGCTTTTGCGTCAGGAAACCGGCTGCTGCGGCGGCGTTGCCGGCGTGTTGTTCGTGGCGGAACGAGATGACCCGCATGCCCTCGGCCTGCGCCATGCGCGTCAGGTCGGTGATCGGGATGCCGGGCAGGCCGAAAATGGTGTCGATGTCGTTCAGCTTCAGCGCATCGATGACCAGGTGGAAGCCGTCGATCGTTTCGGCCTCCGGTGCGTCTTCCGCGATCTGCTTGAGGGCGCGCACGACCGAATCGCCGTCGGCGGTCCGGACTTTCGATTTAAGGGCGTCGTCCAGGGTCGTGGATGCCTCTTTGTCCGTTCTTACTGAAGACATGTCTCTCCTTCTGCTTTGGTGAATGGCCGAGGCCCGAACCGAGACTATGATTCGGGGCATCCTTTCGGCCGTTGACCTCGGTCAACTTTCCGGAAAACGACACCAGCCAGATGAACCAGCAATTGTTGCGCAATCGAGCAAGACGGGACCCATGACGTTGTTGGAAAAC
>CAMATD010000181.1 GCA_945860785.1 Variovorax sp. YR752
AACGGTTTCGGGGCCCGTTCGGGGCGCGTGCACAGGGCACCGGGTACTCCCCGCAGCGAAATAAAGGAGGAGCGAAGCGGGGGACATTCGCGGAGGGGAGCACCCGGTGTCCTGTGCACGAGAGGCGCGGCTGTCGTGCTGGCCGATCAACAAGTGCGCTGAGCGCTCACACCGCCGGCGTGAGCGCACCCTGAACAGCAGCGCCCCCAACATGGCCCCAAATAGACCGCAGACAGGCTCTCAGCGCGGCGGCCGGGCATCGGGCAGTGGCAGGTAGTCGGCCATCGCCAGCATCGATTCGGCCACGTCGACCAGTCGGCGCTTCTGGTTCATGGCGGTCTGGCGCAGCATCTTGTGGGCCTCGTCCTCGCTGAGGCGCCGGTGCGCCATCAGCAGGCCCTTGGCGCGTTCGACCACCTTGCGTTCGTTGAGCGAGGCGCGCACGGTCTCGAGTTCGTCGCTCATGGCCTGCAGGCGCTGCGACTGCTCCTGCACCATGTCGAGCACCGAGCGCTCGAGGACGCGGCCGTACGGGGCGGGGGCCACGGCCTGTGTGCCGGCATCATCGAAGAACATCGCGCCGCCGGACTGCGGCGCCAGCGTGCCGAGCAACTGCCGGTAGGCCTCCAGCTCGGTGCGCGCCTGCGCGGTCTTGCGGCCACAGAGGGCACGCAGGTCGGCGGCGAGGCGGTCTTCGACGGTTCTCATGGCGTCGATGCGGCGCGTGCAGCAGTCGAACCAGTTCTGGCTCAGCTGGCTGTAGGGCGCGTCGGCCGCGGTCAAAGTGGTGCCCACGCGGCGCAGCCGTTCGAGTTCAGCCATGGTGGCGCTGGATTCGCTTTCGCGCCACAGCGCCAGCACGTCTTCGCTCGAGAAATCGGTGAAGACATGGAAGCAGCGCTCCTGCGATTCGATCAGGTGCAGCCATTGCACGCGCTGCGCCTCGTTGCTGCGGCCCAGCGCCAGCGTGGCGGCGCCGAAGGCCCGCTCCTGGCCCGCGAATTCCTTGCCCTGCATGAAATTGAACATGGCGACCAGCAGGCGCGAGATCTCGGGGTCGGTGGCGCCGTCAGCCGCCTCGAACACCACGGCCAGCAGGCCGACGATGAGCTTGGCGAAGGCCGCAGTGGACTGCGCCGGACCGAGTTCGAGCACGCCGATCCGGCGGCGCAGCGCGGGCAGGGCGTCAAGACCCGGCAGCACCCAGGCGATGCGGCTGAAGAGGCGCGCGCTATTGCCGGCGCTGGCGCGCTGGCGGGTCTCGGTCTCGAGCTGGTCGAAACCGTTGCGCACCTCCTGCTCCAGGGCCAGGCATTCGGCGATCTGCGGATCGCGCTGGTCGGCGAAGCGGCTGCCGCGCGAGGCGAGGAACACGTTGGACATGCCGCGTTCGCGCTGCAGCCCATGGACCAGCCGGCCGATCACGCCGACCAGCTCGCTGGTGCGGGCGAGCTGGTCCAGCTCGTCGATTTCGCACTGGCGGGCGGCGATCAGGAAGTGCAGGCCGGATTTCATGGTGGGTGGGAGAGAGGGAGCGCACACCGTTGCTGCAACATCCGTGCCTCGACGGTCGCTTGCCCCTTTGCGGGCGTCCCTTGCAGGCGCCACCTACACTCGCGCCATGCTCTTGTTGGGAATCGAATCATCCTGCGATGAAACCGGCGTGGCGCTGGTCGAGTCGCACGGCGACGCGCTGCCGGTGCTGCTCTCGTACGCGCTGCACAGCCAGATCGCCATGCACCAGGCCTATGGCGGCGTGGTGCCCGAACTGGCCAGCCGCGACCACATCCGCCGCGTGCTGCCGCTGACCGAGACCGTCATGGCCGAGGCCGGGCGTTCGCTGGGCGAGATCGATGTCGTGGCCTACACGCGCGGGCCAGGGCTGGCAGGTGCGCTGCTCGTGGGCGCCGGCGTGGCCTGCGCCTTGGGCGTGGCGCTCGGCAAGCCGGTGCTGGGCGTGCATCACCTCGAAGGGCATCTGCTGTCGCCGTTCCTGAGTGCCGATCCGCCTGAATTTCCGTTCGTCGCCCTGCTGGTGTCGGGCGGCCATACACAGCTGATGCGAGTCGATGGCGTGGGCCGCTACGAACTGCTCGGCGAAACGATTGACGATGCGGCTGGCGAGGCCTTCGACAAGAGCGCCAAGCTCATGGGCCTGCCGTACCCGGGCGGCCCGTGGCTCGCCAAGCTGGCGGAAAGCGGCAGCGCGACGGCGTTCAAGCTGCCGCGGCCGTTGCTGCACAGCGGCGACCTCGATTTTTCCTTTGCCGGCCTGAAAACGGCCGTGCTCACGCAGGCCAAGAAGCTCGGCGACCAGCTCGAGGCGAACAAGGCTGATCTCGCGGCGTCCACGCAGGCCGCCATCGTCGAGGTGCTGCTGAAGAAGTCGCTTACCGCGCTCGACCAGACCGGGCTGAAGCGCCTGGTGGTGGCCGGGGGCGTGGGGGCGAACAAGAACCTGCGCGAGCAATTGAACGCCGCCTGTGCCAAGCACCGGGTGCGCGTGCACTACCCCGAGCTGCACCTGTGCACCGACAACGGCGCCATGATCGCCATGGCCGCCGCCATGCGCCTGCAGTCGGGCCTGTCGCAGGCCAGCGAGCGCTATGCCTTCGACGTCAAGCCGCGATGGCCCATGGCTTCGCTGACGGCCGAGGCGCAGCTACCGGAAACTGCGTAACTGTTTGGCGTGGGCGGCCGAGCGAGGGCAGCGGCAGCACGTCCAGCACATTGCGCCAGAGCTGGCGCCATTCCGGCCAGTCGTGTCCGCCTTCGGTCGTGAAGACTTGGCCCGGGGGCAAGGCATCGGCCAGCAGCTGGTGGTTGCCGGCGAAGCGGTCGTTGAGGCCGAAACCCAGGTAGAGCGGCGGCAGGTCCCTGGAGGGCTGGGCCGCGAGGTACTGCTGGAAGAAGGGCCAGAGCTTGCGGTCGGGCTCCTCGTCGGGCTGGGGCCCGGTCGGCGCATGCCAGGCGCGCAGGCCGCCGGTCTTCATGATTTCCGCGCCGAGCACGCGGCGCCCGAGGTAGGGCGCCAGGGCAACGATGCCGTCCACCGAGCCCGGCCGCGCCAGCTCGTGGATCAGCGCGCCGAAGCCGCCAATGGAAATGCCCACGAGCCAGATCGACTTGTAGCCCTTGGCCCGCTGCGGCTCGATGACGTCCGCATGCAGGCGCTCGCTGAGCGTCTGGTCGTAGTAGTAAGAGACGTCGGCATCCACCAGCATCGCATCGGCTGCGAGGTGGCGCTCCCGGACGGCGCTGATGAAGCCTTGCCGCTCGAATTCTTCGGGTTTCAGATACGCGCCCGGCAGGAAGATCAGGAGCGTGTCGGACCGTTCGTTGTCATTGGCTGACTGCAGGTGCGTGTTCATGGGTGCCTTGAGGGGCACCCGAACCCGCACCGGCACGAATTTCGATGCGTTTGCGAGACGCCCACGAAGAAGAAAGTACTAAGATAACGTCACATCATGTGACGTTATCCAGCGCTATTGTGAATAAGGTGCTTGTTTAAAGTCAAAAACAAGCAATTACTAACATTTTCCTCTTGTGGGCATAGGCCGAACTAGTTGATCTGCAGCTCCGACGCCTTGCTGGCCAGCACGAGTTTTCCGAGCTTCAGAGAGAGCACGCCGTTCTCGAGCTTGGCAACGCTGGCGGCCACGTCGATGTCCTGCGGCAGCTCGTAGGCGGCCTTGAACTGGCGCTTGGCTTCGGCCTTGCTGTCGATGCGAACCACGGCGCCTTCGATGCTGATCGCGAGGTCTTCACGCGAGAAGCCCGGCACGTCGAGCGAGAGGGTCCAGCTCGTGTCGTCCTGCTCCACCAGCGGCGAGCGGCGCGGGGCGGCGAAGGCGTCGTTCACGAAGCGCTCGAAGGCGCGGTCGTGCGAGCGGGGGACGAAGCGGGTGGTGCGGATGGTGGGTGCGAAAAACATGATGAAGAGCTCCTGAATGAACACAATGGGGACAAGGAATGTGTGTCCCTTACACTGCGCGGCCATTCAATCCTGAGTGCCGCTTGACACCTCATCTAGGCGCAGCCGCACGCGTTTCAAGACGATGACCCCCAGCTTTATTTGGCGCCGCCAGGCCTTGAAATTCGCGGCGCTGGCGCTATGCGCGCCCCCCTTTTCCGGGGTGGCGCAAACGCCGCCAACGCCCATCCGTCTTGCCCTGATCGAGAGCATGAGCGGCCCGTTCGCCAACACGGGCGAGGCGGTGTTTCGCAACCTGCTGTGGGCGGTGGAGCGCGTCAACGCGCGCGGCGGCGTGAAGTTGCCGGGCGGTGCCAGGCCGCTGCAGCTCGACCGCTACGACAGCAAGGGGCAGAACGAAGAGGCGCTCTCCGCCTTGCGCGCGGCCATGGACGACGGCGCGCGCATCGTGCTGCAAGGCAACTCGTCGGCCACCGCCGCGGCGCTGGTCGATGCCATCGACAAGAACAACGAGCGCGACCCTTCGCGGCGCGTGATCTTCCTCAACTACGCGGCGGTCGATCCGGTGCTGACCAACGAGCGCTGCAGCTTCTGGCACTTCCGCTTCGACGCGCACGCCGACATGCGCGTGGCCGCGCTGATGGACGTGGTGAAGGACGACGCCGCGCTCAAGCGCGTCTACCTGATCGGGCAGGACTACAGCTTCGGCCAGGCGGTGCTGCGCGAATCGCGGCGGCAGCTCGGCGCGCAGCGGCCCGATGTGGAGATCGTCGGCGACGAGCTGCACCCGATGGGCAAGGTGAAGGACTTCGCGCCCTACGCCACGAAGATCCTCGCAAGCGGCGCGCAGGCCGTGGTCACCGGCAACTGGGGCAACGACCTCACGCTGCTCGTGAAGGCCGCGCGCGAGGCGGGCTTCAACGGCACCTTCTACACCTTCTACGGCAATGCGCTCGGTGCGCCCGCGGCCATCGGCGATGCGGGCATCGGCCGCGTGATCGCAGTGGCCGACTGGCTGCCGAATGTGCAGACCGTGCAGTCGGAGGCTTTCTACCGCGCGTTTCGTGCTCGCTTTCCCAAGCCTGCGGACGACTACGTGCACATGCGGATGCAACTGCTGGTCGAATCGCTCGCGCAGGCCGTCGAGCGTGCGGGCAGCGTCGATGCCGTGGCGGTGGCGCGTGCGCTGGAGCAGGCCGATGTCAGCCTCTACGGCCAGCGCGGCCGCATGCGCGCGGCGGACCACCAGTTCCAGCAGCAGCTGGTGGTCGGCGTGATGGACAGGCAGGGCAAGCCCGGCGTGCAGTTCGATGTCGAAGGCTCGGGCTACGGCTTTCGCGTGATCAAGACAATTGCCCCGGAACGCGCCGAGCTGCCCACCTCGTGCAAGATGAAAAGACCTTGATATGAAGAACAGGAAAACAGGACATGCGTGAAGCCATCCACAACCTCGAAGCCTCCAAGATCCGCGAAGTCGCCAATGCCGGACTCGGCCGCGACGATGTGCTGGCGTTCTGGTTCGGCGAAAGCGACGAGGTCACGCCCGAGGTGATCCGCCAGGCGGCCATCGAGTCGCTGCAGCGCGGCGAGACTTTCTATGCGCACAACCTGGGCCTGCCCGAGCTGCGCGAGGCGATTGCGGGCTACACCAGCAAACTGCATCCGGCGGTCGATGCCTCGCGCATCGCCGTCACCTCGGGCGGTGTGAGCGCGCTGATGCTCGCGGTGCAGGCGCTGGTCGATGCGGGCGACGAGGTGGTCGCGGTGACGCCGGTGTGGCCCAACCTCACGGCGCAGCCAGCGATCATGGGTGCCCATGTGCGCACGGTGCCGCTGGTGCCGGTGGAAGGGCAGTGGACGCTCGACTTGTCCGCGCTGCGCGCGGCAGTCACGCCGAAGACCAAGCTGCTGATCGTCAACGCGCCCAACAACCCCACCGACTGGACCATGACGCGCGACGAGCAGCAGGCCGTGCTCGACCACTGCCGCCAGACCGGCACCTGGATCCTGGCCGACGAGGTGTACGAGCGGCTGTACTTCGAGCCGACGCCGAACGGCTGCGCGCCGAGCTTCCTCGACATCTCGCAGCCCGACGACCGCCTCGTCGTGACGCACAGCTTCTCGAAGAGCTTCCGGATGACGGACTGGCGCCTTGGCTGGCTGGTGCTGCCGCCCGCGATGGTGGATGGCATCGGCAAGCTGATCGAGTTCAACACCTCCTGCGCCAGCGTGTTCACGCAGCGCGCGGCCATCGCGGCCATCGAACACACGGCCGAGATCACGCCGCGCGTGGTGGCGCATCTGAAGCAGTGCCGCGACACGCTCGTGCCTTTGCTCGCCGCGGTGCCTGGTGTGCAGGTGGCGCCGGCCAAGGGCGGCATGTACGCCTTCTTCCGGCTCGAAGGCTTCGGCGATTCGCTCGAAGTGGCCAAGCGGCTGGTGGTCGAGGCGGAGCTGGGGCTCGCGCCGGGCAATGCCTTCGCGCCCGAGGCGCAGGGCTGGCTGCGCTGGTGCTTTGCCTCGAAGGACCCGCAGCGGCTGGTGAAGGGCGTGGAGCGCCTGCGCAACTGGCTGGCGGAGCAGCCGCAGCGCAAGGGCTGATCCGGCCGTCTGCAATTTCGTTCAATACGCGGGGCTTGCGTCCCGCGAAGCTCGGCCTTTCTTCGAAAGCGAAAGGTCATGCAATGTCGGAACGACTCAAGGGAATGGCGCTGTGCGCGCTGGCGATGGTCACGGTGGGAAGCACCGTCGTCGCCAGCAAGATCATGGCGGGCGGCCTGCCGCCGTTCACCGCGACCGCGCTGCGGTTTGCGATGGCGCTGCCGATCTTTCTTTTGCTGCTGCGGCTCACCCGTACCCCTTGGCCTCGCCCTGATCGACGCGATCTCGCGCTGTTGCTGTGCCAGGCCGGACTGGGCAGCGTCGGCTACACCGTGCTGCTGATCCTGGGCGTGCGCTGGGCGCCAGCCGCCAGTGCGGGCGTGGTGGCGGGCACGCTGCCGGCCGTCGCTGCGCTGGTGGCGGTGCTGGCCTTGCGCGAGCGGCCGGGGCGCTACCTGGTGAGCAGCATCGTGCTGGCGACGGCAGGGGTGCTGGCGATCAGCTGGCCGGGGGAGGGCTCAGCAGGGGACTCAAAATCCCCTGCGGCAATGGTCGGCAACCTGCTGGTCCTGGGCGCGGTCGTCTGCGAGGCGATGTTCATCCTGCTCAACAAGCGCTTGCGGGTGCCGGTGCGCCCGCTGGCGCTGTCGACGCTGATGACGGCCTTCGGGCTCCTGCTGTCGCTGGTGCCGGCGCTGTTCGAGCGAGCCTGGGAGCATCCGTTGCCGGCAGCGGCCCTGGCCGGCGTCGCCTACTACGCTCTGGTGCCGACGGTGCTCGGCTTCGTTCTCTGGTTTGCTGGATCGGCCCGCCTGAAAGGGGCCGAAGCGGCGCTCTTCACGGCGCTCCTGCCGGTTTCGGCATTGATACTGGCGGCGCTCTGGCTGGGCGAAAGTATCAGCTTGGCGCAGATTGGCGGGGCGGCCTGCGTGCTGGGTGCGGTGGGCCTGGCCTCGCTCGATGGAAGGGGTGAGAAACGGCCTGAAAGCCCCCTCAGGCCCGCCGAGCTATAATCCTAAGGATTTGCATGCCGCAAGGCGCACGGTGAGGGCAGTTCCAGCGCTCACCGCAAGTCAAACATCCCGGAACAAGGAAATTCAACATGATCGCAGCCTCCATCAAGGCCGAAGTCGTCAAAGACAACGCCCGCACCGCCAACGACACCGGTAGCCCAGAAGTGCAAGTCGCACTGCTGACCGCCCGTATCAACGAGCTCACCCCCCACTTCAAGACGCACGCCAAGGACCACCACGGCCGTCGCGGCCTGCTGCGCATGGTGAGCCGCCGCCGCAAGCTCCTCGACTACCTCAAGTCCAAGAATGCCGACCGTTATACCGCGCTGATCGCCAAGCTGGGTCTGCGCAAGTAAACCGAATCGCATGAAAAAACGCCTGGGTTAGTCCGCTAGCTCAGGCGTTTTTTACTTCGCGATCCACTTTCGGAGTGCCAAAACAGAGCGAAGCTGTGTCATTCCAATGAAGTTCACCCCGAGCTTCGCTGGAATGGCATCATGTTCTGAGACAGCCTCCGCCCTTCGCGAACCCTGTGTGGTTCGCTACTAAAACAGGAGCAAAACATGAGCCTCTTCAACAAAGTCACCAAGTCCTTCCAATGGGGCGACAAGACTGTCGTCATGGAAACGGGCGAAGTCGCCCGCCAGGCCAATGGCGCCGTGCTGGTCGACATCGACGGCACCGTGATCCTGGCGACCGTGGTCGCCTCCAAGTCCGCCAAGCCGGGTCAAGATTTTTTCCCGCTGACCGTCGACTACATCGAGAAGACCTACGCCGCGGGCAAGATCCCCGGCAGCTTCTTCAAGCGCGAAGCCAAGCCCAGCGAACATGAAACGCTGACCAGCCGCCTGATCGACCGTCCGATCCGCCCGCTGTTCCCCGAAGGCTTCCTGAACGAAGTGCACGTGGTTATCCACACCGTGTCGCTCAACCCTGAAGTCGACGCCGACATCGCCGCCATGATCGGCGTGAGCGCCGCCCTGTCGATCTCCGGCATCCCGTTCAGCGGCCCGATCGGCGCCGCCCGCGTGGGCTACATCAACGGCCAGTACGTGCTGAATCCGGGCCAAACGGCCCGCAAGGATTCGCAGATGGACCTCGTCGTCGCCGGCACGCAAGCCGCCGTGCTGATGGTCGAGTCCGAAGCCCAGCAACTGAGCGAAGAAATCATGCTCGGCGGCGTGGTGTTCGGCCACGAACAGGCCGGCATCGCGATCAACGCGATCCATGACCTCGTGCGCGACGCCGGCAAGCCGGTGTGGGACTGGCAGGCACCTGCCGAAGACGAAGCCTTCGTCGCCAAGGTCAAGGGCCTGGCCGAAGAAAAGCTGCGCGCTGTGTACCAGATCCGCAGCAAGCAAGCCCGCACCCAAGCCCTGCGCGAAGCCAACGCCAGCGTGATGAGCACGCTGAAGGAAAGCGGCGAGCCCTTCGACGCCGGCAAGGTCAACGATCTGCTGTTCGCGATCGAATCGAAGATCGTGCGCAGCCAGATCCTGTCGGGCGAGCCCCGCATCGACGGCCGCGATACGCGCACCGTGCGCCCCATCGAGATCCGCAACTCCGTGCTGCCCCGCACCCACGGTTCGGCCCTGTTCACGCGCGGCGAAACGCAGGCGCTGGTCATCACCACGCTTGGCACCGAACGCGACGCACAGCGCATCGACGCGCTGGCCGGCGAGTACGAAGACCGCTTCCTGTTCCACTACAACATGCCTCCCTTCGCCACCGGCGAAGTGGGCCGCATGGGCTCGACCAAGCGCCGCGAAATCGGCCACGGCCGCCTGGCCAAGCGCGCGCTCGTCGCCGTGCTGCCGACCAAGGAAGAATTCCCGTACACCGTGCGCGTGGTCTCGGAAATCACCGAGTCGAACGGCTCTTCGTCGATGGCTTCGGTCTGCGGCGGCTGCCTCTCGATGATGGACGCCGGCGTGCCGATGAAGGCGCACGTGGCCGGTATCGCCATGGGCCTGATCAAGGAAGACAACCGCTTCGCGGTGCTGACCGATATCCTGGGCGACGAAGATCACTTGGGCGACATGGACTTCAAGGTTGCGGGCACCACCAACGGCATCACCGCGCTGCAGATGGACATCAAGATCCAGGGCATCACCAAGGAAATCATGCAGGTCGCACTGGCCCAGGCCAAGGAAGCCCGCATGCACATCCTCGGCAAGATGCAGGAAGCCATGGGCGAGGCCAAGGCCGAAGTCTCCAGCTTCGCACCGCGCCTGACCACGCTGAAGATCAACCCCGAGAAGATCCGCGACGTGATCGGCAAGGGCGGCTCGGTCATCCGCGGCCTGCAGGAAGAAACCGGCACGACGATCAACATCGACGAAGACGGCACCATCACCATCGCCTCGACCGATCCGGAAAAGGCAGAGTTCGCCAAGCGCCGCATCGAGCAGATCACCGCCGAAGTCGAAATCGGCAAGGTCTACGAAGGCCCGGTCACCAAGATCCTGGACTTCGGCGCGCTCATCGACCTGCTGCCCGGCAAGGACGGCCTGCTGCACATCAGCCAGATCGCGCACGAACGCGTCGAGAAGGTGACCGACTATCTGAGCGAAGGCCAGATCGTCAAGGTCAAGGTCCTCGAGACGGATGAAAAGGGCCGCGTCAAGCTGTCTATGAAGGCGCTGACCGAGCGTCCTGCCGGCATGGAATACAGCGAGCGTCCGCCGCGTGAAGACCGTGGTGACCGCGGCGACCGTGGCGGTGACCGCCGCGAGCGTTCGGACCGTGGCGATCGCGGCGGCGACCGTGGTGGTGATCGTGGCGAGCGCGCACCGCGCTTCAACGACCAGCAGCAACAGCCGCCGCGCAACGAGCAGCAGCAGGCTCCGGCCGGCGAGCAGCAGTCGCAAGCACCGCGCGAGCCTCAGGAGTAAGAAGGGCGCAACGGCAGTTTTCTCTGCCGTTGCTATCTTTTGAACAGCTAGCTGCGCCCCACCTGCGGGCGTTGGAGGCCGAAAGACCATGAAAGCCATTGAAATCACTTCGTACGGCGCCCCTGAGGTGCTGCGCGTGGCCGATCGTCCCGATCCGGTGGCGGGCGTGGGCGAGCTGCTGATCCGTGTCGCAGCCAGTGGCGTCAACCGTCCCGACGTGCTGCAGCGGATGGGTCACTATCCGGTGCCGCCCGGCGCATCCGCCCTGCCGGGCCTCGAAGTGGCCGGCGAGATCGTGTCGGGCGACGCTGCGGCGCTGGCCGAAGCGGGCTTCAAGATCGGCGACCACGTTTGTGCATTGATCGCGGGCGGTGGCTATGCGCAGCTGTGCGTGGCGCCAGTGGCGCAATGCCTGCCGGTGCCCAAGGGCTGGAGCGATGTCGAGGCGGCCTCGCTGCCCGAGACCTTCTTCACCGTCTGGAGCAATGTGTTCGAGCGCGGCCGCCTGCAGAAGGGCGAGACGCTGCTGATCCAGGGCGGTTCGAGCGGCATCGGCGTCACGGCGATCCAGATCGCCAAGGCGCTCGGTGCGACCGTGATCGTCACGGCCGGCAGCGACGACAAGTGCGAAGCCTGCAAGAAGCTGGGGGCCGATCACGCCATCAACTACCGCACGAGCGACTTCGTCGAAAAGGCGAAGGAGCTCACGGGTGGCAAGGGCGTGGACGTGATCCTCGACATGGTCGCCGGCGACTACGTGGCACGCGAGATCGAATGCCTGGCCGAAGACGGCCGGCTCGTGATCATTGCGGTGCAGGGCGGTGTGAAGAGCCAGATCAATGCGGGCCTCGTGCTGCGCAGGCGGCTCACGATCACCGGCTCGACGCTGCGGCCGCGGCCGGTGGCGTTCAAGGGCGCGATTGCCAAGGCATTGCGCGAGAAGGTCTGGCCGCTGCTCGAAAGCGGCGCGATCAAGCCTGTGATTCACAGCACTTTTGCGGCAGCAGGTGAGCCCAGCGGCGCGGCCCAGGCTCACACGCTGATGGAATCGAACCAGCACATCGGCAAGATCGTGCTGACATGGTGACAACGAACAACGCGATGACAACCAAGAAGAAACTGATCGCCGGCAACTGGAAGATGAATGGCGGCCTGGCTGCCAACGAGGCGCTGGTGAAGGCCTTGCAACAAGGCCTGGCTGCAAGCCCAGCCGCTTGCGATGTCGCACTGTGCGCACCGGCGCCGTACTTTGCCCAGCTGCAGGCGCTGCTGGCGGGTTCGACATCGCTGGCGCTCGGCGCGCAAGACATTTCGGCGCATCCGCAAGGCGCGTTCACCGGCGAGCAGTCGGCGGCGATGCTGAAGGATTTCGGCGTGCGCTATGCCATCGTCGGGCATTCGGAGCGCCGGCAGTACCACGGCGAGACCGATGAGGCTGTGGCTGCCAAGGCTGCCGCTGCGCTGGCGAATGGCATCACGCCGATCGTCTGTGTCGGCGAAACGCTGGCGCAGCGCGAAGCAGGGCAGACCGAAGAGGTCGTCAAGCGTCAGCTGGCTGCGGTGATCCATGTCAACGGCCACTGCATCAGCGAAATCGTCGTGGCTTACGAGCCTGTCTGGGCCATCGGCACAGGCAAGACGGCATCGCCGGAGCAGGCGCAGGCGGTGCATGCCGTGCTGCGTGCGCAACTGCATCACGCAGCGAGCGAACACGCTGCCGGCATCCGCATTCTTTACGGCGGCAGCATGAACGCGGCCAACGCCGCCGAACTGCTGTCGCAGGCCGACATCGACGGCGGCCTCATCGGCGGCGCGTCGCTCAAGGCCCCCGACTTTCTGCAGATCATTTCTGCCGCTGCGCGCTGAACGCGCAACGGCTGCTATCAATTAGGAGTAAGAACGAATGAACGTGGTCCTCAACCTTCTGGTCGGCGTGCAAATGCTGTCCGCCCTCGCGATGATCGGTCTGATCCTGATTCAGCACGGCAAGGGCGCCGACATGGGCGCCGCCTTCGGCAGCGGCAGTGCCGGCAGCCTCTACGGTGCCAGCGGCAGCGCAAACTTTCACTCGCGCACCACGGCCGTGCTGGCCGCTGTGT
>CAMATD010000182.1 GCA_945860785.1 Variovorax sp. YR752
GCGACGTGGCCGTCGGGCCGCACCAGCACGGCGCCGCGCAGGCCGATGAGCAGGCCGCTCTTCTCGCACTCCTCGTGCATCTGGCGCGTTTCGATCTGCAGGTCCTTGCGTGACGCGACCTCCTTCGCGGCTTCGCGCCAGGCCTCGCCCTTCAGGCCGACGACGAGCACGAAGTTCTTGTCGAACCAGTCGAGCGTCGAGTGCTTGCGCGCGAGGTCGAGCCAGATGTGCGGAAAGCGTCCGCCGGGCCGGTCCGAAGGTTCGTAGAAGCGCGTGCGCATCGCGGGCCGGCGGTGCCGTCGGGAATCAGCGCGCCTTCGTCGTAGCTGAAGCCCCGGCTCTGGCCGACGCTGTGGACGTGGTTCTCGGTGTCGCGGATCCAGAAGTTGATCTCGTCGATGTTGCCGCCGCGGAAGGCCTTGTCGGTCTTCAGGAAGCGCTGGGTGTTGCCGTAGCTGCAGTCGGCGTTCGACTCGGCGACGGGGCGGCGCTCCAGGTCGTAGCTGTCGAGCAGGCGATCGCCGGCGCGGCCCTTGAGCACGAAGTCGAGCTTCCAGGCCAGGTTGTGCGCGTCCTGGATGCCGGAGTTCATGCCGTAGCCGCCGCTCGGCGGAAAGCGGTGCGCGGCGTCGCCGACGAGGAACACGCGGTTCTTGCGAAAGCCCGTCGCCACCTGCCGGCTCAGGCGCCAGATGGAACGGTTGATGACCTCGACCTCGAGGTTCGGCAGGCCGGTGTGGATGCGGGCGAGCCGGACGACTTCCTCGTCGGTGCGCTCCCCGACGCGCTCGTCCTTCTCCGCGCCGATCTGGATCAGGCTGAGTCAGCGGTCGCGGCCGTTGGTGTTGAGCACCGAGGCCATCGGCACGCTCTGGTCCTTGGGCACCACGCGGAAGGCGGCCGTGTTGGCGGCGCCGCGAATGCCCGAGAGGTCGGCCTTCCAGTATTCGTTGGCCATGACGGCCAGCGTGGAGGGGCCGCGCATCTCGAGGCCGGCGACGCGGCGCACGCTGCTGCCGGCGCCATCGGCGGCGATCAGGTAGCTCGCGTCCCAGGCGGTGGTCTCGCCGCTCTTCAGGTCGCGCACCGTGACCTTCACGCCGTTGTCGGTGTCGGCGTAGTCGACGAACTCGGTCGAATCGAAGATCTGGCCGCGGCCGAGTTCGCGGGCGTGCTTCAGCAGTTCTTCTTCCACCGCGTCCTGCGAGAGGATGCACTTCCATGCGGGCGAAAGGCCGATGTTCACTTCGGGCGTGGTGCGGCCGTATTCATGGCCGGCCATCGACTCGACGAAGGCGAACATGTCGGAGTTGTCGGGCAGGCCGCGGGCGCGCATGCGGTCCTCGATGCCCCACTGGCGAAAGATTTCCATGGTGCGGCTCTAGCAGCCGCGGGCCTTGGGGTGGTCGGTGGTGGACGAGGCGCGTTCGACCATCACGAAGTCGATGCCGAAGCGGTTCATGAGAATCGCTATCGAGAGGCCGACGGGGTCGCCCCCGACGATAAAGACGGATGTTCGCTTCGAGGAAGGGTCTTGCGACTTCGCTGTGGTGGTCATGGTGGGCCTTTGGGGAGGATGGAATCAGCCGCCAGCCTGCGCCGGATTCAGCGAATAGTGAAGCCGGGGCACGGGCGCGAGCCAGCGCGAGGCCAGCAACGCCAGCAGGCGCACGGCCAGGATTTCATGCGCCTGCCATTGCCCGCGAACGCCGAACACGTTGCAGGTGGCGATGCAGGTATTGCCGCGCAGGATCGGCACGTTGATGCAGGCGTTCAGGCCCAGGGGTGCCATGCGGCTGTAGTCGTCGAACACTTCGGCCAGCACGTGGTCGCCTTCCGCGACGAAGACCTGGCCCTTGACGAAGAGCGTCTCGGTCCAAGGCGTGAGGGTCTTGCGCTTGCGGCCGGCCACCGGAAAGTCGCCGCCGTTGGACGAATAGAACCGCTGCAGCTGTACCTCGTCGGCCGGGTCTTCGGCCGTCGTCACGTTGAGGTTGATGCTGAAGGTGACGGGGCCGACCATGAGCCGCAGGAAGGCGTCGATCTGGCGCATGGCGCTGTCCACGTCCTTCGCCTCGGCCGCCGCGTCGAACAGGTTCGCGCAGAGGGCTGTGGGCAGCAGATGGGTGGCTTCGGGTGGCGTGAACATGCATCGCATGTCTAGGATTGGCAATTCACCTTTTCACGCTTTTTTCTGATGAAGGTATAACCAGACGCTTATGGCCTCGACTGTCACCAACGATCGCGCCGAGCAGCTTCGCCACACGCTGCTTTCAAGGCTGAAGCTGCGCCACCTGGCCCTGCTGCAAAGCGTGAACCGCCACCGCACGCTGAGCCGCGTGGCAGTGGAAATGCGGCTGAGCCAGCCCGCCATCACCAAGGCGCTGAAGGAGGTCGAGGAGATCTTCATGACGCCGCTGTTCGAACGCACGAGCCGCGGCCTGAACCCCACGCCGGCCGGCGAAGCGGTGCTGCATTACGCGCTGATTTCGCTGGCCGACATGGAGTCGACCACCAAGGTGCTGACCGCCATCGACACCGGGCTGACGGGGCGCGTGCGCATCGGCGTGACGCCGCACGTGCCCGAGGCCTTGCTCAACGCGACCTTCACGCACCTGCTGGGGCAGACGCCGCGGGTGGTCGTGATGGCGAAGGAAGGCACGACGGACGAACTGGTGGCGGCGCTGGGTGCACGCGCGCTCGACTGCGTGATCGGCCGCTCGTTCCATGGCGGCATCGACATCGACATCACGCAGGAGGCGATCTACCAGCAGGTGCCCTGCCTGCTGGTGCCGGTGAAGAGCCGCGCGCGCCTGTCGAAAGGGCCGCTGGACTGGCGTCGGCTCGCTGCGCTGGACTGGATCATGCCGCCGCCGAACACGCCGATGCGGCGCACCTTCAACGCGATCTTTCTCGGCGCGGGGGTGCAACCGCCGGCGCCCATCGTGGAGACCTGGTCGCTGCGCAGCATCGAGACGGTGCTGCGGCGCGAGCCGAATGCCGTGACGATCCTCGCGCGGGACGTGGGCGCGGAACTGGCCGTGGGCGGCTCGTGCGCGCCGCTGCCCTACGAGCTGTCGTGGAACCTGCTGCCGATCAGCTTCTTCGTGTCGCAGAGCATTTCGCAGCAGCCCACGGTGCGAGCGCTGGCAACGGCCATCCGCAACGCGGCGATGAAACTGGGGGCCTCGGCGAAGGACTGAGTCCTCGGAGTCCTGTCAGGACTCCGAGTGGATGCCCTTCATGATGATCACGCCGCCCAGCCGCGCCGTGTCCGCGCGCATGCGGCGGGCCAGCGCCTCGGGCGTGCCCGGCTGCGCCTGCCAGCCGGTCTTCAGCAGCGCTCCGGCCACCTCGGGCAGGCTGATCACTTCGACCAGTGCCGCATTGAGCTTGATGACGGCGTTCTTGTTCATGCCCGCGGGCGCGGCCAGCGCGGTCCAGATCTCGAGGTCGGCGCCGCGCACATCGGCGTCGCGGATGGTGGGCAGCTCGTTGGCCAGCGGGCTGCGCTCGGGCGAGGTCACGCCGATGGCCTTGAGCTTGCCTGACTTCAGGTGCGGCAGGGCCAGCCCCGGCGGCAGCAGGGCCAGCTGGATCTCGCCTGCGAGCAGGCCCGCAATCACCTGCGGGTTGCCGGTGTAGGCCTTGTGCTGGGCCGTGATGGCGGCGCGGCTCTTGAGCAGTTCCATGCCCAGGTGGCCCACGGTGCCCACGCCCGGCGTGCCGTACTTGCCGACGCTGCCGAGGTTGCGCACCCACAGCAGCAGGTCGGCCGGCGTCTTGCCGGTGGCGGTGCCCGACACCACGAGCACGAGCGGCGCGGTACCGACCAGGCCGATCGGTGCGAAGTCTTTTTCGGGGTCGAAGGGGATCGCGGGGTTGAGCAGCTTGGCAATGGTGAGGTTGCCGTTGATCAGCGCACCGATGGTGTGGTCGTCGGTGGCCTTGGCCACCTGCTCGGCCACGAGGTTGCCGCTGGCGCCGGGCTTGTTCTCGACCGTGACCGGCTGACGCAGGATCTTCGACAGCGGCTCGGCAATGGCGCGGGCCGCGAGGTCGGGCGAGGCGCCGGCGGGAAAGCCCACGAGGATGCGAACGGGCTTGGTCGGCCATGCGGCCTCGGCGGCGGCCGGGCGTTGCTGGGCCCAGGAACCCGGGGCGAACAGCGATGTGGCAACGGCTGCGGCGCCGCCTTCGAGCAAGCGGCGTTTGGTGATCATCAAAGGAGGCTCCAGAGCGGTGAAAAGAAGCGGAAAATGTCACCGCTTTATTTCAAACGTTACAGGATCATGCTGCGCTGCGCAAGTCCGAAGGAGGTATGCGCGGGGCCTTTAGGATGGGCTCGATCGCGCTTCACTTCTGGAGCCGCCGCGTGCCGCCAGAGGGAAACCTAGCACCGATGATCGAGTTTCTTCACACCAGAAATCGCCTGCGTTTTTTGTTGTTCGTGGGCGCCATTGCCGTGCCGGTCCTGCTTGTCGCCACGTGGGCAGTGGGCCGCATGGAAGTGGCATCCGCAGCGAGGGGGGAGCCGAACGACAGGGGCGGGCTGCACTACCGCATTCAGGAGCATGGCGACGCCAGGCCGCTGCCGCCCGCGCTTGCCGCGCTGATTTCGGTGCCGCCGCACACGGCGATGGCCGACGTGAACTTCGACACCGACGCCGCCGGCCGTGTGCTCAGCGCGAGCATCAAGGCGTTCAGCCGCGACAAATTCGAGACGATCGCAGCCTTCCACAGGCCCTTGTTCTCCAGCGTGATTCGAGAAACACCCACCGCGCTCTGGGGCGTCCGCGATGGCTACGAGATCAAGATCTCGCGCGGAACAAACAATGCGCGACGAGCGGCACAAAGCCAACACCAAGATCGAGTACGACATTAACCCCGTGAAGCCGTAACCTGCGGGTGTGCGCGCAGCAACCTGCGCTGCGTGGGAAACAGCGACCACCCCCACCGCTGCTGTGCATACCCCCACAGCCCCTGCTTGAAGAACAGCGTGACGAGGATCGCAAGCAGCCCGAGCCCCAGCAGATACCACGTGCCGTAGTCGCTCAGGAACTTGTTGAGCGCCCAGAAGATGAGCGCGCCCACCAGCGGCCCTTCGATGCGGCCGATGCCGCCGATGACCACCATGAAGATGGCGAAAGCCGTCCAGTTCACGCTGAACGCCGCATCGGGGCTGATGCGCAGGTTGCCGACGAAGTAGAGCGCGCCCGCGAGCCCTGCACCGAAGGCCGCGACCACGTAGACCGCGAGCTTCATGCGCGCGACCGGAATGCCTTGCGACTCGGCCGCCACTTCGTTGTCGCGAATGGCCAGCAGCGCGAGCCCGCGCTTGCTTCGCAGGAACAGGTAGACCAGCGCGATGGCCGCGACCACGCAGGCCAGCGCCATCCAGTAGGTGGTACTTTCTCGCGTGGCCTTCTCGATGCCGCGCAGCGCGGTGAGCGTGGTGCCTGAACCGCCGCCGACCGCCGACACGTTGGCGAAGCTGAGGCGGAACACCTCGGCGATCACCCAGGTGCCGATGGCGAAGTAGCCGCCCGACAAGCGGAACGCGATGAAGGACACGGGCACCGCAATCAGCCCCGCCGCCAGCGCCCCCAGCGGTATCGCGACGAAGGGATTGAGGCCCGCGAAATTGCCGAGCATCAGCATCACGTAGCCGCCGAAGCCGAAGAAGGCCTGCTGCCCGATGCTCACCATGCCGCCGTAGCCCGCGAGCAGGTTCCACATCATCGCGAAGATGAAGTAGCAGGCGATCTCGACGAACTCGCGCATCCAGCTCGACTCGCCCCAGAACGGCAGGCTGGCGGCAATCAGCACGAGCGCGATGCCAACGAAAAGTGCAGCGCGGCTGGCCGCGGTGGCACGCTCGACCGCGAAGAGGGTGGGAGGCATGTTCGTCATCCGCTTCATCCACGTGTCTTCGGAAAAAGGCCTTGCGGCCGCAGCACCAGCACGACCAGGAACACGATGTGCCCGAACCAGATGCCCCAGCCCGGGTCGAGCCGGAAGCCGACCTGCTGCGTGATGCCGAGGATCATCGCGCCGGCCAGCGTGCCCCAGAACGAGCCCATGCCGCCGATGATCACGGACTCGAAGGCGAAGAGCAGCAGCAGGGGGCCGTCGGAGGGCGAGACCGTCGTGCGCATGCCTTGCAGTGCGCCGGCGATGGCGATCAGCACGAAGGCGATGGCGGTCGCGAACGCGTAGACCTTCTTCGCGTTGAGGCCCATGAGTTCGGCGATCTCGCGGTCATCGGACACGGCGCGGAACGATCGACCCAGCGCCGTGCGCGCGAACAGCCATTGCAGCGCGCCGGTGGCGATGACCGCGACGGCCAACACGATCAGCGGCAGCACGCCGAGCGAGAGCGTGTCGCCGAGCGCCACGCCCTGCGTGTTGAGCCCGCCGGTTTCGATGGAGCGCGGATCGGCCGAGAACAGTTCGAGCAGCAGGTTCTGGATCACGATCGAGAGGCCGAAGGTGACGACGAGCGAAGGCAACGGGTCTTTGCCGAGCGTGCCGTTGAGCACGTAGCGTTGCAGCGCGTAGCCGAAGGCGAAGGCCACGGGCAGCACGGCCAGCGCAACGAGCCAGGGCACGGCATCGCCCGTCAGCGACACGCCCGCGATGACCGCGAACGCGCCGAGGATGATGAAGTCGCCCTGCGCCGTGTTGGTTAGCCGCATGACGCCGAACATCAGCGACTGGCCGAGCGCGAACAGCGTATACAGGCCGCCCAGCAGCACGCCTTGAATGACGGTCTCAAGCATGGGCGGCTTCGATGCCGAAGTAGGCCTGGGAAATCTGCTCGCGCGTGAGCTCGACGGATTTCCCTTCGAGCGACACGCGGCCTTCCTGGAAGCAGTAGATGCGCCGCGAGACCTGCCGCGCCATCGTCATGTCCTGCTCGACGATGACCACCCGTCATGCCTTCGCCGGTGATGGTGGGCATGGCGGCGTAGATCTCGCGGATGACGATGGGGGCGAGGCCGAGCGCGACCATCTGCTGCTGGCCGCCGGAGAGCGAGGTGCCCGGGTGGTGGCGCTTCTCGGCGAGGATGGGGAACAGGGTGTAGAGGCGCTGCAGGTTCCAGGGGCCCTTGCGGCCGGCAATGCCACCCATCAGCAGGTTCTCTTCGACGCTGAGGCTGGGGAAGAGGCGGCGGCCTTCGGGGACCATGGCGAGCCCACGTCGAACGATCTCGCCGGGCGGCAGGCCGCCGATGGGTTCGCCCTTAAAGTGGATGGTTTCTCGAGGGGCGCGGACCAGGCCGGTGAGACTCTTGAGGAAGGTTGATTTGCCCGCACCGTTGGAGCCGATGATCGCGACGAGTTCGCCGGCAGCGAGGGAGAAGTCGATGCCGAACAAGGCCTGGGCGTCACCGTAGAAGGCCTTGAGGGCGTGGGTGGTGAGGAGCGGCGAGTTCATCTGCACGACCCCTCCCCTCTTGCTCCCTCTCCCCTTGGGGAGAGGGTTGGGGTGAGGGCCAGCGATGATGGCAAGGCACGCGGCAACTCGAACGCCGCCGCCCTCACCCTAACCCTCTCCCGCAAGCGGGAGAGGGGACAACACAGAAGACAAGACGGCGCGCTCATGCTTCCATCCCCATGTACACCCGTCGCACCTCAGGGTCGTTCATTACCGCCCGCGGCTCCCCCTCCGCCAGCTTCTGCCCGAAGTTGATGACGAACAACCGGTCCGCCAGCGACAGCAGCGCATGCACCACATGCTCGATCCAGATCATCGTCACGCCGCGTGCCTTGATGCGCTTGAGCTCGTCGACCAGCACCGCGGCCTCGGGCTCGGTGAGGCCGCCTGCGATCTCGTCGAGCAGCAGCAGTTGCGGCTTCGTCGCCAACGCACGGGCGAGTTCGAGGCGCTTGCGGTCGAGCAGCGTGAGCCCACCCGCAGGCTTGTTCGCATGCGCCATCAATCCCGTTTGCTCCAGCACTTCATGCGCTGTCCGCCACGCCTCGCGCTCCGTCTGCTGCCCGCCGAAGCAGGTAGCGGTCACGAGGTTCTCGAACACGCTCATGTTCCCGAAGGGCTGCGGCACTTGGTAGCTGCGCCCGATGCCCGCATGGCAGCGCTGATGCGGCCGCAGCCGCGTCACGTCGCGGCCCGCGTATTCGACGCGCCCCGCATCGACGCGCACGTCGCCCGAGATCAGGTTGAACAGCGTGGTCTTCCCCGCGCCGTTCGGCCCGAGGATGCCCAGCGTCTCGCCCTCGGTCACCGTGAGCGTGATGTCGTCGGTGACTTTGAGCGCGCCGTAGGACTTGCTCACGGCATGCAGTGCCAGCAGCGCCATGGCGTTCAGAGCAACCGCAGCGTGCCGCCGGCCGGAATGCTCTTGGCCGCTTCGTTGTTCACGATGGTGAGTGCGACCTTGTACTTCTTGCCCTTGCCCCACTGGCCGAGCACCAGCGGCGTCTTGCTGACGTTCTTGAAGGGCCCCTGGCCGCCCCACTTCACCGGCCCCACGACGGAGTTGATCGAGGTCGATGCCACCGCATCGCGCACATCGCCCGCCTTGAGCGACTTCGAGCGCGACAGCGCATTGGCCGCCACTTCGAACAGCGCATGCGCGAAACCGATGGGCTGCGTCCACTGCTTCTTCGCGCCGGCCTCGTAGGCATCGGCCAGCGCCTTCGCGCTCTGCTGCGTGAGGCTCGACGTGAACGGATGCGACGGACTCCACCACACCTCGGTCGAGAGGCCGTCACCCAGGTCGCCGAGCGCCTCGATCGCGCCGGGGAACAGCAGCGCCTTGCCCAGCGTGATGATCTTCGGCTTGCAGCCCTGCTGCCGCGCCTGCGTGAGAAAGGTCTTGGCATCGGGCGGAATCACGACGCCGGTGACGATCTCCACGCCCTCTTTCTTGAAGGCCGCGATCTGCGCGCTGAAGTCCTGCGTGCCGTTCTGGAAGCGGCCGGGGTCGGTGAGCGTGAAGCCCATCTGCGCGAGCGGCTTGGGAAAGCCCAGTTCCTTGTCGCCCCAGGCATTGCCGTCGCCGTCGTTCGGGAACAGGCCGCCGACCTTCTTGTTGGTGGCGAGCGTCTTCCAGTCGTTGGTGAAATTGGCGATGACGTCTTCCAGGCCCCAGAACAGGTGATATGTCCAGTTGAAGCCTTGGGCTGGGTCGCCCTTGCGGCCGAAGAACCAGGGCTGCCAGGGCACCACGCTGGAGATGCAGGGCACCTCGTTGAGCTCGCAGGCGTCGCTCACGGGGTTGGCGGTTTCGGGCGTGCCGGCCGTGAGCACGAGCGCGACCTTGTCCTTGAGGATCAGGTCGTTCGCCACCTCGCCCGCGCGGTTGGGGTTCGACTGGCTGTCCTTCAGCACGATCTGCACCGCGTACTTCTTTCCGCCGACGCTGATGCCGTCCTTGAACGCGGTCTTCATCTGTTCGATGACCCATTTGTCGGCCTCGCCGAAGGGCGCGAGCGGGCCGGTCTGCGGCGAGACGTAGCCGATCTTGAGCGTGTCGGCCGCGAACACCAGCGGTGTCGCGCCCGAGGCCATCAGTGCGGCCGTGGCCTGCGTGAACTGTCTGCGATTGAATGTCATGGTTGCCTCCGTCTCTTGTGTTTGTGGTGCCGCTCGGCCGGAACTCATCGATCAACGCGCGAAGTGCGGCGGTATCTGCGCGTCGACGTTCACCCACACGCTCTTGACTTGCGTGTATTCGCGCATCGCGTCGAAACCCATCTCGCGGCCGTAGCCGCTCTGGCCCACGCCGCCGAAGGGGGAGCCGGGGTTCACGCGCTTGTTGATCCAGACCATGCCGGCGTGCAGGTCGCGCGCGACCTTGTGGGCGCGCTGCAGGTTGTTGGTCCACAGGCCGCTGCCGAGGCCGTAGTCGGTGCCGTTGGCGATCTGCATCGTCTCTTCGTCGGTCTTGAAGGTGAGCACGGTGACGAAGGGGCCGAACACGTCTTCCTGCGCGACGCGGTCCTTGTAGGACTTCGCGCGCATCACGGTGGACTCGACGTAGCAGCCCTTGGCGAGATCGCCGCCCGGTGACTTGCCGCCGGCGAGCAGCTCGCCGCCTTCACCTTGCGCGACCTCGACATAGCTCAGCACGCGCTCGCGATGCTGGGCGCTCGTGAGCGGGCCCATCTCGGTGTTCTCGTCGAGCGGGTTGCCAAGGCGGATCGACTTGGCGAGCGGAATGAACTGTTCGAGGAAAGCGTCGGCGATCTTCTCGTGCAGCATCAGCCGCGAACCCGCGATGCAGGCCTGCCCCTGGTTGTGGAAGATGGCCCACGCACTGCCGTTGACGGCGGCCTGCAGGTTCGCATCCTCGAACACGATGTTGGGCCCCTTGCCGCCGAGTTCGAGCTGCACCTTCTTGAGGTTGCCCGCGCTGGCCTGCACGATGCGCCGGCCCGTGGCGGTGCTGCCGGTGAAGGCGATCTTCGCAATCTCCGGATGCTCGGCGATGTACTGGCCCGCCACGCTGCCGAGGCCCGGCAGCATGTTGACGACGCCGGGCGGGAGACCGGCCTCGGCCATCAGCTCGGCGATGCGCAACGACGACAGCGGCGTGATCTCGGCCGGCTTCATCACGATGCAGTTGCCGGCCGCGAGCGCGGGCGCCATCTTCCAGCTCGTGAACATCAGCGGGAAGTTCCACGGCACGATCTGACCGACGATGCCGACCGGCTCGCGCAGCGTGTAGTTGAGAAAGCCCTCTTCGACCGGAATGGTCTCGCCCTGGAACTTGTCGGCCATGCCGCCGAAGTAGCGGAAGCACGCGGCCGTGCGCGGCACGTCGAGCCGGTGCGAATCGCGGATGGGGTGGCCGGTGTCGAGGGATTCGAGGCGGGCGAGTTCTTCGCCATTGGCTTCGATCAGGTCGGCGAGCTTGAGCAGGATGCGGCCGCGGTCGGCGGCGGCCATGCGACTCCATTTCGGGAACGCGCGCTTGGCTGCGGCAACGGCCTTGTCGACGTCGGCCTTGCCTGCGAGCGCGACATCGACGATGGGCGCGTTGTCGTGCGGGTTGAGCGTGGCGAGGGTCTCGCCGGATTCGGCGTCGACGAAGCGGCCGTCGATGAAGAGCTGGTGGCGGATGGGCGTACGCAGGCCTGCCGCGGCGGCGATGTCAGTGGGCTTCATGTTCTTTGCATTCCTCCCTCGCCCCTTGGGGAGAGGGTTGGGGTGAGGGGGCGGCGGTGGCACAAACACCACCCTCACCCCAGCCCTCTCCCGCTCGCGGGAGAGGGGGCCATTCAGAACTGCACGGGGATCTCGGGCGACTCGCCCTTCTGGATCTCATAGACCAGGCTCGGCGAGCCGTTCTCCCACACCAGCAGCATCGACCGCTTGGGGCTGAAGCCCTGGTGCCGGCAGTAGGCAGGCATGGCGGCCATGTCGCCGGCCTTCATGATCACGCGGGCCATGGGGCGGCCGGTGTTCTTGTCGCCGCAGTCCCAGTGGATCTCGTCGGTCATCTGGAAGAACCACTCGACGCGGTCGTTGCCGTGGATGATCGGCAGGATGTGCTCTTCGGTCGTCGGGCACATGTAGCTGTGCTTGACCACCGAGGTGAAGCTCGGGTTCCACGTCACCTGCGAGCGGCTCAGGAAGCCGAAGAGATTGAAGGCATGCACCTCGTTCTCGAAGCCGGGCTCGGGGTGCAGCTCGGGCTGGGCCTGCGGCACGTCGGCGAAGGCGCGATTGACCGGCGCGCCGCGCTCGTCGCTGCGCAGGTCGAGATCGCCCTTCAGGCCCACGCAGCGTTTGGCGAGCTCGCGCGCCCTCGTGATCTTGGCGGTGTTGTTGCCTTTCTTGCGGCCGTAGGGCGAGCCGGGTTCCTGCGGCGCGGCGAAGGGGTCGAAGGCTTCGTTGGTCCAGTCGTCGAGCATCGCTTCGAAGGTGGCGCGGATCTGCGCGGTCGGGAAGTTCTCGAGCAGGTCGATGCCCGCGTCCTTCATCGTGCCGTTGAAGCTGCCGGCGTAGAGGTCGACCGACTCGTAGTGGTTGACGGTGCCGAACACGTCGTCGAAGTTGACCCAGCCGTAGAAGAAGCCCCAGGCCACGTCGCGCATCAATGCGCGCAGGTAGCTGCCGGCATCCATGGTGTGGCTCATGGGGCGGCCGTCGCGGGTCTTCCAGCCGATGTGAACGAAATACTCGTCGTGGCGGAAGCTGAAGCTGCCGAGCGAAAAATCCTTGTAGCCGAGCGTGGCGTCGGGCTGCGACGCGATCACCTTGGCGAGTTCAGCGGGTGCGTTCATGGTGTGTGGCTCCTGGGTGCGTGTGCGTTCAGTGCGATTGGCAGATGTCGGCCCACTTCTCTACCGAGAGGTCGCCCTTGCAGCTCTGCAGGACGATCACGCCCGGATCGCCGGCGGTGCGGAACTGGTAGGCGGTGTTCTTCGGCAGCAGGCCCTGGTGGCCGCGCGAGAGCTTCATCCAGCCCATCTTCCTGCCCTTGGGCTCGCCCTTCACGAGGACGGCGCCGTTC
>CAMATD010000183.1 GCA_945860785.1 Variovorax sp. YR752
CCCGCCCCCACCATGCCCACCACCGACGCCGAGCGCACGTTCGACTCGAAGCGGTAGAGCGCATAGGAAATCCACAGCGGCATCACCTGCGGCAGCACGCCGTACACGATCTCGTGCAGCGCGCTCGCGCCGGTGGAGCGAATACCTGCCACCGGCTGCGGGTCGATGGCCTCCACCGCCTCGGCAAAGAGCTTGGCCAGCACGCCGGTCGTGTGCACCCAGAGCGCCAGCACGCCGGCAAAAGGCCCCAGGCCCACGGCAACCACGAACAGCATCGCGAACACCATCTCATTGATGGCGCGGCAGCTGTCCATCAGCCGGCGCATCGGCTGGTAGATCCACCACGGCACGATGTTGGCCGAGGCCAGCAGCGCCAGCGGCACGGCCGTCACCACGGCCAGCGCCGTGCTCCACAGCGCGATCTGCAGCGTGACCACCATCTCCTGCAGGTACATGCGCCACTGCGTGAAGTTGGGCGGAAAGAACTCGGCGGCATAGGTCGCCATGTTGCCGCTGTCCTTGATCAGGTCGAGCGGCCGCATGTCGGCCCCCTTCCAGGAAGCGAGCAGGAGGATCAGCAGCACGGCCCACGACAGCTGCCACGCCAGGTTGCGCTTGGGAACCACTGCGGCGAGCGGCGGGCGGGTCATCGGAATCGCGGACGGCATGGCGGTCGGTCGGCGCTCAGTTGAGCGCGGACAGCTTCTTGTCGATGTCGGCCAGGCGCGTCTTCTTGTCGGCGTCGCTCAGCACGGTATCGTGCTTCGATCTTGTTGCGCTGGCCGAACAGGTCGAGCTGGCGGATCGGCATCAGCTGCTTGTCGCTCGATTCCTTGAAGCCCGAGAGCTTCGAGATCTTCATCACGATCTCCTTCTCGCGCGCATCAGTCTTGGCGTAGTTGAGGAAGAAGTTCTTGAGCTTGGTCTTCGTGGCTTCGGGCAGGTCCTTGCGCATGACCAGCGGGTCGAGCGGAATCAGCGGCGAGGTCCAGACGATCTTGATGTCCTTGAACTTCTCGGGGAAGCGCTCCTTGACCTTCTCCAGGTTCTCGCTGTTGTTGGTCGCCACGTCGATCTGCTTGTTGGCCACGGCCAGGGCGTTGGTTTCGTGGTTGGCGCTGCGCGTGACGCGGAACGCGGTCTTCGCGTCCACCTTGTTCTGCGCGAAGACATAGAAGCCGGGCACGAGGTAGCCCGAGGTCGAGTTCGGGTCGCCGTTGCCGAAGCTCAGGTTTTTGGCGTTCTTGAGCACGTCGTCCAACGTGTTGATCGGGCTTGCGCGATTCACGATCAGGTGCGAGTAGTAGCCCTGCGTGCCATCGGCGTTGACCATCTGCGCGAACACCTCGCCGCTGGCGCGGTCAACCGCTTCCATCGCCGACTTGTTGCCGAACCAGCCGAGCTGCACCTTGTTGAAGCGCATGGCTTCGATGATGCCGGCGTAGTCGGGCGCGAAGAAGGCCGTGACCTTCAGGCCGGTCTGGCGGCTCATGTCGTCGATCAGCGGCTGCCAGTCGCCCTTGAGGTTCTGCGTCGCCTCTGTCGAGAGGATGCCGAAGTTGATGTCCTGCGCGAACGCGCCGACCATGCCGAGGCCAAGGGCCAGGGCTGCACAGAGTTTCTTGATCATGGATGACTCCAAAAATGGAACGGTAAAAAATGGGTGCGCCACGGCGCGTTCGGTTCAAGCGGCTTTGGCCGAGCGCGCCGCCCAGGGCACGACCACAGGCGGCGTCAGCACGTGCACGCTGGCGCCTTCGGCGGGCGGGGTGGCAGGCCGCAGCAGTTCTTCAGCCTGCACGCCGTACAGCTCGTGCAGCAACTCGGGCGTGAGCGCAGAAGACGGCCCATCGAACACCACCTGGCCCTGGTTCAGCGCCACCACCCGCGGGCAATACTTCATCGCGATCTCGACCTGGTGCAGCGAGACGACCACGGTGCAGCCGTCCTCGCGGTTGATGCGCGCCAGGATCTCCATCACCTTGCGCGACGACTCCGGGTCCAGCGAGGCGATCGGCTCGTCGGCCAGCACCACCTTGGCGCCCTGCACCAGCGTGCGCGCGATGGCGGCGCGCTGCTGCTGCCCGCCCGACAGCGTGGAGGCGCGCTGCGCATGGCAATCGGCAATGCCCACGCGCGCCAGCGCCTCGAGGGCCAGTGCGCGCTCCTGCGCGGTGAACAGGCGCATCCAGCTGCGCCACCACGGCATGCGGTGCAGCGAACCCACGAGCACGTTCACCAGCACCGGGAGCCGCCCGACGAGATTGAACTGCTGGAACACGAAGCCGACCTGCGAGCGCACCTTGCGGATGTCGCGGTGAATGCGACCACCCTGCTGCACGCAGCGCCCGTCGATCTCCACCAGCGACTGCGTTGCACCGTCGGCCGCCACCAGCCCCGCGATGTGCCGCAGCAGCGTCGACTTGCCCGACCCCGAGGCGCCGATGAGCGCCACCATGTCGCCGCGCGCCACGTCGAGGTTGATGTCGCGCAACGCATGCTTGCCGTTGGCGAAGTGCTTGTTGAGCTGTCGGATGCGCAGGAGGGTGTTCATGGCGTTCTTCAAGTCGTCTAGACAAATGCAGTCTCGCCAGCCCGTATGACGCGGCAGCGACATTTCCGCGAAGACCACGTGTCATCAGGGGTCAGATGACGCGGCGGCCTTCGCGCCAGACGCCGCGCACCAGCGCATGCCGCCGGGCAGCGTGCACATGCGCACCTGCACCAGGTCCGCGCGCAGGCCGGGCGCGAGCGCACCGCGGTCCTGCAACCCGGCGGCACGCGCCGGTGTGCGCGTCACCATGGCAACCGCCTTCGGCAGCGTGGCGATCTCGTCGTCCACCAGACGCATCGCCGCACCCATCAGGCTGCTCGGCACGTAATCGGAAGAGAGGATGTCGAGCAAACCCTGGCGCGCCAGCTCGGCCGCGACCACATTGCCCGAATGCGAACCGCCGCGCATCACGTTCGGCCCGCCCATCACGTTGGCCAGGCCGTGCGCGTGCGCCGCGCGCGCCGCCGCCAGCGTGGTCGGAAACTCGGACATGCTGGCGCCCTCGGCGTGTGCCTGCGCTACGTGCGCCACCGTGGTGTCGTCGTGGCTCGCGAGCGCGATGCCGTGCGTGCGGCAGTAGTCGACGAAGTGCCGCCGGTGCGGCTGCACGTACTCCGCCTGGAGCCTCATCGAATCGGCCAGGCGCAGCTCGAACTTGCTGTCGCTCCAGCCCTTCCTGCCGGTGTAGTAGACGCGGGCCAGCTCGATGTTCTCCCACTGGCGCTGGCCCGGCGTGTGGTCCATCAACGAGATCAGCGACAGTCGTGCATGTCCGCGGAACGGCTCGAACAGCTCGATGGTGTTGGGCGCGGGCAGCTCGCAGCGAACGTGCAGGTGATGGTCGGCACGCAGCAGATCCTGCGCGGCGCAGGCGTCGAGCGTGGCCAGGGCTGCACCCCAGGTGCTGCCGCGCAAGCTTTCGGGGTCGGCCTCGCCCACGCCGAGCGCATCGAACACAGTGGTGATGCCGGCGGCAGCCACCTCGGCGTCATGCGCCAGCAGTGCCGGCAAGGCGCCCCACTGCACCTTCGGGCGTGGCATCAGGTGGCGCTCGAAGTTGTCGGTGTGGATCTCGACCAGGCCCGGCAGCAGGTAGTCGCCGTCCAGGTCGATCGTGCCCTCGGCGGTCGGGCCGCTGTCGATGGCGGCGATGCGGTCGCCGACGACCGACAGCGCACCCGAAATCACTTCCTCCGGCAGCACCATGCGTGCGTTCGAAAACACCGTGTTCGCGCTCATGACTGGCTCCTGAATTCGCCGACGTTGACACGCCGCATGGCCACGGCGGCACCCACCTCGGCATCGTGAAAGATCCCGACCGTGGCGGCGCCGCGCGCCGTGGCTTCGCGGATCAGCGCGATGACCGTGTCGGTGTTGGCCGCGTCCAGCGACGCGGTCGGCTCGTCCAGCAACAGCAAGGGCTTCGGCTTGATCATGTTGCGGGCGATGTTGATGCGCTGCTGCTCGCCGCCCGAGAAGGTGGCCGGCGGCAGGTGCCACAGGCGCTCGGGAATGCGCAGGCGCGTGAGCCAGCAGCGGGCCTCCTCGCGCGCGGCCTCGATGCCATCGGCATCGTCGCCCGCGTCTTCGGCCAAGGGCTCGGCCACCACGTCGAGCGCCGGCACGCGCGGGATCACGCGCAGGAACTGGCTCACGTAGCCGATGGTGTCGCGCCGCAGGCGCACCAACTCGCGCGGCGCCACCTGCGTCACGTCGACCGGGCCCGTGGCCGACTGCACCGTGATGCGGCCGGCGCTCGCGCGGTAGTTGGCATAGATGAGCTTGAGCAGCGTGCTCTTGCCGAGGCCCGAGGCGCCGTCGAGCACCACGCACTCGCCGGCCGAGACGCTCAGATCGACCTCGTCGAACACCGAAAGCTCGAGCTGGTTCTGGTTGTGCAGCGTGAAGCGCTTGGCCACGCCCTGGATGTGAAGCAATGGAAGCGTCATGGTGTGAGTACCGAGGAAACGAGCAGTTGCGTGTAGGCGTGTTGCGGGTCGTCCAGCACCTGGTCGGTGAGGCCGGACGCGACCACGCGGCCGTGCTGCATCACGACCATGCGGTGCGCGAGCAGCCGCGCCACCGCGAGGTCGTGCGTGACGACGATGGCGGCCAGCTGCATCTGCCGCGTGAGCTGGCGCAGCAGGTCGAGCAGCCGGGCCTGCACCGACACGTCGAGCCCCGAGGTCGGCTCGTCCATGAACATCAGGCGCGGCTGCGTCACCAGGTTGCGCGCGATCTGCAGCCGCTGCCGCATGCCGCCCGAGAAGGTGCGCGGCGCGTCGTCGATGCGCTGTGGATCGATCTCGACGCGCTGCAGCCATTCGGCCGCGGTGGCGCGCAGACGGCCGTAGTGGCGTTCGCCCAGGCCCATGAGTCGCTCGCCGACATTGGCGCCGGCCGACACGTCCATGCGCAGGCCGTCGGCCGTGTTCTGGTGCACGAAGCCCCAGTCGGTGCGCGCGAGCAGGCGCTGCTGAGCCTCGGTCATCGCGAAGATGTCCTGCAGCCCGCCGCCGCGTACCTGGAACTCGACGCTGCCGGCGTCGGGCTTGTCGCGCGCGGCAATGGCGTTGAGCAGCGTCGACTTGCCGGAGCCCGATTCGCCGACCACGGCCAGCACTTCACCGGGCCAGAGGTCGAAGGACGCGTCGTGCAGCGCCACGCGGTCGCCGTAGCGCTTGCCGACGCCGCGCACGCGCAGCAACGGCGCAGGAGAAAGGGCGGCGTTCATGCGGGAACCTGTTCTTCGGGTGCAGCCCGCGCGGCCGAAGCCTGCTGGCGCGTTTGGCAGTAGTCGGAGTCGGAGCACACATGCATGCGCGTGCCCCGGTCGTCGGTGATGATTTCGTCGAGGAAACTGTCGGTCGCACCGCACAGCGCGCAGGGTTCGTCCCAGCGCTGCACCTCGAAGGGATGGTCCTCGAAGCCCAGGCTCTCCACCGGCGTGTAGGGCGGCAACGCATAGATGCGCTTCTCGCGGCCGGCGCCGAAGAGCTGCAGTGCGGGGTTCATGTGCAGCTTCGGGTTGTCGAACTTCGGAATCGGCGACGGCGACATCACGTAGCGGCCGTTGACCAGCACCGGGTAGTCATAGGTGGTGGCGATGTGGCCGTAGCGCGCGATGTCCTCGTACAGCTTCACGTGCATCAGGCCGTACTCGGCCAGCGCGTGCAGCGTGCGCGTGGTGGTTTCGCGCGGCTCCAGGCGCTGCATCGGCTCCGGCACCGGCACCTGGTAGACCAGCACCTGGCCCTCGGCGAGCGGTGCTTCGGGAATGCGGTGGCGGGTCTGGATCAGCGTGGCCTCGGTGGTGCGCGTGGTGGTCTCCACGCCCGTGGTGCGCTGGAAGAAGCGGCGGATGTTGACCGCGTTGACGGTGTCGTCCGAGCCCTGGTCGATGACCTTGAGCACGTCCTTCGGCCCGATGACCGAGGCCGTGACCTGGATGCCACCGGTGCCCCAGCCATAGGGCAGCGGCATCTCGCGCGAGCCGAAGGGCACCTGGTAGCCGGGAATGGCGACCGCCTTCAGGATGGCGCGGCGGATCATGCGCTTGGTGCGCTCGTCGAGGTAGGCGAAGTTGTAGGTGGTGGCGGTCATGGGTGGTCTGCCTTGCGCATCTTTCGCACGAGCTCGAGCTCGGACTGGAAGTCGACGTAATGCGGCAGCTTCAGGTGCTGCACGAAGCCCGAGGCCTCGAGGCTGTCGCTGTGCGAGAGCACGAACTCCTGCATCTGCGCGGGCGCTTCGACGGGCTCGCCCAGCTCTTCGGCGCGCAGCGCTCGGTCGACCAGGCTCATGGCCATGGCCTTGCGCTCGCTGTGCCCGAAGGCTAGGCCGTAGCCGCGCGTGAACTGCGGCGGCTCGGTCTTGCTGCCGGCGAACTGGTTCACCATTTCGCATTCGGTGAGCTCCATGTCGCCGATCGAGATGGTGAAGGGCAGCTCCTCGGGTGCCAGCTCCAGCTCGACGCTGCCCACGCGGATCTCGCCGACGAAGGGGTGGCTGTGCGAGTAGCCGCGCTGCGTCGAATAGGCCATGGCCAGCAGGAAGCCCTCGTCGCCGCGCGCCAGGTTCTGCAGGCGCGTGGCGCGGTCGGCGGGAAAGCGCAGCGGCGTTCGCGTGAGGTCCACGGGCGCCGGGTCGCCGGGCGGGACCTCGTGGTTGAGCAGGTCGACCACGCGTGGCGTGATGGTGGGCGCCGCGGCATTGCTTGCCTCCGTGCGTGCAGTGGCCGGCGAGGCCTGGGCGTTGGCCAGCAGCGTGAAGTCGAGCAGGCGCTGCGTGTAGTCGTAGGTCGCGCCCAGCACCTGCCCGCCGGGCAGGTCCTTGAAGGTCGCGGAGATGCGGCGGTCCAATTGCATGCGCGCGGTATCGAGCGCCACGCTCGTGCCCAGGCGCGGCAAGGTGGCGCGGTAGGCACGCAGCAGGAAGATGGCTTCGACCACGTCGCCCGACGCCTGCTTGATGGCCAGCGCGGCCAGCTCGGGGTCGTACACCGAGCCCTCAGTCATCACGCGGTCGACCGCGAGCTTGAGCTGCTCGCGAATCTGCTGCACCGACAACTCGGGCGTGCCCGTGTCGCCGCGGCGCTGTTCGGCCAGCAGTTCGTAGCTGCTGAGGATGGCGGCTTCACCGCCCTTGACGGCAACGTACATCTCAAGCCTCCTGTTCGATGCGCGTGGTGCGCGGCAAGCCGACGATCTGCTGCGGCGCGGCCAGGAACAGGTCGATGCCGCGCGGGAAGGTCGCGTGGTTGGCGGCCCACTGCGCGGCGAAGGCCGAGGCGCCGGGGCGCGGGAGGCCGTCGACCTCGATCTGCGTGCTGTGCTGGATGCCGGGACCGCGCAGCGTCCACCCGGCCTTGCCGCCTTCGATCAGCGCGGCCACGTCGAGCACGCAGGTGACCGACTGGTCGGGGTAGGCGTCGCTGCCCTTGGCAAAGCGCTCGAACGACGGGCATTCGTCGCCTTGCGCCACCACATGCGAACTGCGCGTCGTCGGGCGCATCGACCAGCACGCAACCGGTGTGAAAGCGCAGCCATGCGGCGGCGTCGCTGCTTGCCAGCGAAGGCGAGAGCCAGAGGGTGCAGTCGGGGTCGAGCAGTGCGAGCAGCAGCGCAGCCGAAGCGGCATGGCCGCGCGAAGGCGTTTGTGCATCGTGCGGCAGCACGACCACGCGGCCGGGGTGCGACAGCGCATGCAGCGCCGCGCGAAACACCGACTGGCTGCCGAGCGCCGCATCGGAGAAGCCGGCACCAAGGCTGGAAAGATCGTGTGCGTTCATTCGTCGCCCTCCTCTGCATCGGCGCCGCCAGCTTCGCGTGCGACCGTGAAGAACTCGACCTTGCTGCTCTGCGCGCGCGCATGGCGCCGCGCGCGCTGCAAGTCGAGGTGGCGGCGCACCGGCACGAGCAGTTGCGTGTTCAGCACGGCCTGCTGCGCGGGGTCCTGCAGCAGCGCATCGGCCACGGCGGCCAGTTGCGCGTGGCGGTGCGAGCGGCCCAGCACATAGGCAACGCCGACCGCGGCGCCCGCATCGCCCAATCGCAGCGCGCAACGCGCAACGCGTCACCGTGACCTCGCCCACGTTGAAGCGTTCGCCGGTGCCGCCGGCGCGGCCCTGCACCATCACCAGCCCCGTCTCCGGCGCACGCAGCCATTGCGGCGTACGCTGCGCATGCGCGCCCAGGGCAGGCTCGAGCAGATCGAGCGGGGCCCGCGCCAGCGTCGCCATCCATTGCGCCCGATCCAGCGGACGCCCTGAGGGTTCCGTGTCAAAAGCATGAAACATGAAAGTGATATTCTGAAAGTTGTATAGACAAATTGAACAACCGACGCGAGCTTAGAGAGCGCGCAAGACGACTTCATGACAAGCACAACAAGTTCTTCCGCCTCGCTTTCCGCCCGCCCGCCGCGCGACAGTTTCTGGACCCGCATCGCCGCCGACCTCGCCGACGCCATTGCGCGCGGCGTCTATCCGCCGGGGCAGCGGCTGCCCTCCGAGCACGCGCTGGCCGAGCAGTTCGGCGTCAATCGCCACACCATCCGCCGCTCGCTGGCCGACCTCATCAGCCAGGGCCTGCTGCGGGCGACGCAGGGCAGCGGCACCTATGTCGAGGAGTTCGCGGTCGACATCGCACTGGGCAAGCGCCCCCGGCACCACCAGCGCCTGGCACAGGCGGGGTTGCGGGGCGCGCTGCACGTGGTCGCCTCCAGCACCGTTCGCGCCACGGCCGCGCAAGCCCGCGCACTGGACGTGGCGGCGCGCAGCACGCTGCTGTGCATGAACGTGATCGGCGAAGCCGAGGGGCAACCTCTGCACTTCAGCGAGCGCTTCTTTCCGCTGCCGCGCTTTGCCGGACTCGAGGCCGTGGTGCGCGAGACCGGCTCCATCACGGCCGGCTTCGCGGCCCACGGCGTGGACGACTACACGCGGCGCGAAAGCCGCATCACCGCGCAGATGCCCGAGGCCATGGTGGCCGCCCACCTGCGCCAGCCCGTCGGCCGGCCGGTGCTGTTCATCGAACAGCGTGAACGTGGACCCGGCCGCCGTGCCCATCGAATACGCCCGCACCTGGTTCGCGGGCGACCGCACCACGCTGACGGTGAAGCACGATGAATGAGCACCTCGCACGCGCGCCGCAGCGCAGGGCGCATCGCTATGCGGCGTACTTCGCGCCGGCCATCGGCAGCGCCTGGTGCGAGGCCGGCAACCACTGGCTGGGCCGCTGCGCCGCCAACGGCCAGACCTGCCCGCAACCGGTCTTCGAAGGCTTGCCGGTCGGCCTGCAGTTCAGGCTCACGTCGGCGCCGCGACGCTACGGCTGGCACGCCACGCTCGCCGCGCCCTTCACGCTGCTGCCGCAGATCGAGGAGCCGACCTTGCGGGAAGGCCTGCAAACGCTCTGCAGGGCCTGGGAGCCGTTCGACATGCCCGCGCTTGAGGTGGCGCTGCTCGACGACTTCCTCGCACTGGTTCCGGCACAGCCGAGCCCGGCGTTGCACGCCGTGGCCGCAGCCTGTGTCACCGGCCTGCGTGCCTTTGCCGACCCCCTCTCGCCCGGTGAGCTTCAGCGGCGTCGCGCGGCCGGCCTCACGCCCGAGGAAGACGCGCTGCTGGTGCGATGGGGCTACCCCTACGTGCTGGACCGCTTCCGCTTCCACATGTCGCTGACCGGCTCGCTGCGCGACACCGAGCCCCATGTCGTGGAGGCCTTGCGCGCGGCGGCGCAGCAGCACTTCGCACCGCTGCTGGCAGCGACGCCTTTGCGCTTCGAAGCCATCAGCCTGTTCGCCGAGCCTGCCCCCGGCGCCGACTTCGCGTGCCTCGCACAGATGGAGCTGGGTCGATGACCGGCCGGCTCGTGTACGTCGCCCGGCCCCTCGGGCGCCGGCAAGGACAGCCTGCTCGCGTGGCTGAAGAACCGGCTTGCACCCGACGCGCCGGTCGCCTTCGCCCGCCGCACCATCACGCGTGCCGCGACGGCCGACGGCGAGCAGCACGACAGCATCGATCTGCCCGGTTTCGTGCACCTGCGCCGTGCCGGCGCCTTCGGGCTCGACTGGGAAGCGAACGGGCTTTGCTACGGCGTGCGCCATGCCGAGCTGCCACCGCAGCGCGACAGCGAGGTCGTGATCGTCAACGGATCGCGCGCCTACCTGCCGGAGGCGGCACGGCGCTATCCGGACATGACGGTGGTGCACGTGACCGCCAGCGTCCAGACCCTGCGCCAGCGCCTGATGGCGCGCGGCCGCGAATCCGTCGAGATGGTCGAGGCGCGCGTGCAGCGTGCGCTCGACTTCCGGATACCGGCGGGTGTCGCCGCCATCGAGATCCACAACGACCAGCAGACGCTCGCCGAGGCCGGCGCACGGCTGGCCGATGCGCTGCAGCTGGCCACCATCGCGTAGCGCGCCGCCCCGCGAAGCGTTAGGCTTCGGAGAAACAGCGGAGAGAAACATGAGCATGCGCAAACTGTTCGCGGCCTTCGCGCTGACCCTTCTCCTGGCGGCTTGTGCGACCCCCAACGCGCCAACGCCGCCTCCCGCTTCAACGGCGACCTCCAAGCCCCAAACTCCGGACGACGATGCGGGCATGGGTCGCCGACTCGAGCAAGCCGGCCGGTTGGTCCAGGCCCGGAAGTCCGCAGAGGCCCTGCCGCTGCTCGACGAGGTCATTGCCCACTTCGAAAGGAAATACCGCAACGGCACCGAGCGTGCCTATTCGGCAAGATCGCCGGCCGAAAGCCTGCTGTATCTGCTGGAGGCCAGCAAGGCCCAACCGCCGATCGGTGCGCGCGTCTATGCAGCCACCTGGGGCCAGGCCTACTTCCTCAAAGGCTACGCGCTGGTGGAACTGCTGCGCCTCGACGACGCCAAGGCCGCCCTCACGTCCGCCATCGATCTCGCACCGCACAACTCGCAGTACCGTTCAGAACGCGGGCAGATCTATGCCTACCAGCGGGACTGGCGCACGTCGCTGCAGGAGTTTCGCGCGGCACGCGATGCCGCCGAATTCACGCCGCCCGAGCTCAAGAACAGGGAGCTCACGCGCGCCCTGCGCGGCATGGCGTTCGCCGAGGTCGAGCTGCAGAACCTGGACGAGGCCGAGGCGATCCACAAGCGCGTGCTGCAGATCGATCCGGACGATGCGATCTCGCTGAAGGAGCTTCGGTACATCCGGTCATTGCGCCTGCGGCGGAATGCGCCGGCGAATCCGAATCTCAAGCAGATCTGATCCGGGCCCGCCGCCAGGTCAGGGAAATGCCGCAGCCAAGGTTGCGGCGGGATCTTCTTCTTGCGGAAGATGTCCGAGCTCGGGAAACATCACGAGCTGGCTGCCCCCGATGTCGTTCTTGAAAACCTGCGCATCAGCGGGCGGAATGACCGTGTCGCGATCGCCCCAGAGGATCACGGTCGGCGCCACGATCTCGCGGATTCGAGAGGAATTGTCCAGCAGCCTGTCCTGCCGGAGGGTCTCCCCCAGCGCGAGACGATTTCCTGCACGCAGGGTGAGTTCGTAGCTTCTTTCGACAACCGCCGGGGTCACGAGCGACGGGTCGCCGTAAGTCGCCTTCACGCCCTTTTCGACCATGGACCGGGGAAGCACACGGGACATCAACGCGCCGAGCCATGGCGACTGGGCCATCCGCAGCCCCATCGGCAAGGGGGTGCGCCTTGGATAGCCCCCGGCGGCGACGAGCACGAGGCGTTCCACCCGCGCCGGGGCTTCGAGCGCGAGCTGCCAGGCTAGGCGTCCGCCGGAGGAATTGCCAGCCACGGCGAAGCGCCCGACCTTCATTCCATCGAGCAGGCGAAGCACGCGGCGGGCCGAGGTCAGCATGCTGTAGTCGCCCGCAGGATCGGGCCCCGTCAGGCCGAAGCCGGGACGGTCGATGCGGATCACGCGGCGTGCACCCTGCAGTCGCTGCGCCCACCCGTCCCAGGTGTGCAGGCTCGATCCCGTGCCGTGTAACAGCACGATGGGCACAGGGTCGTCGCGCGGCCCCTCGTCCCGGACATGAATCTGCATGCCGTCGAGCGCGACAAAGCGGGAAGCGCCCGAAGCCCAGCGCGCCCTGAGCGCATCCACCGGCCGATCGGGCGCCCAGCTGAACGCCACGAAGGCGAACACGCTCAAGGCGAAAACGAGAATGAGGGCAAGCAGCACGCAGGCGGCGATTGGCATTGGCACAACTGGGCTTCTTGTTTGTGATCTAGGTTCATAGGAACCAACCGCCAAGCCGCACAAGAAGGCACATTCATGTCACCTGACTCATGCGCCAGACCCTCGCCGGCCGCACCGGATTGCACGGAGATCCGCCAGATCCTCGATCGCGTCGGCGACAAATGGAGCCTGTACATCGT
>CAMATD010000184.1 GCA_945860785.1 Variovorax sp. YR752
GCGCTGCTTCTCGCAGCGGCGGCGCCGGCGGGGGCGCAGCCCGCGTGCGCCGCACGCACGCAGCAGAGTGTGCCGGCGCAGGGGTTCGCCCAGGCCGCCGCGCGCAACTCACCTTCCGTGGTCAGCATCATCGTCGTGCGGCCGCGCCGTAGCAGCTACGACGACGAGAGCGACCCGGAGTACTTCCATAATTTGTCGGGCCTGCCGATTCCCGATCCAAGCGAGGCCGCCGGGCTGGACCGGACCACCGCGTCGGGCTTTGCGATAGCCGATGACGGATCCATCCTGACCAATGCGCATGTCGTCTTCGACGCGCGCGAAACGTGGGTCGTCGCGGCTGACGGCCGGCGCTTTCCCGCCAGCGTGGCCGGCTTCGACCGGCGCACCGATGTCGCGCTGCTGCGGATCGAAGGCGGCCAACTCCCGGCGGCACCGGTTGCGCCCACCGCGCCCGTCTGCCCCGGGGACTGGGTCGCCGCCCTCGGCGCGCCGTTCGGATTCGAGCAGACCATCACGGCGGGGATCGTCAGCGCCTTTCCCCGGTTCCTTCCGGGCAGCGGCGCCATGCCCCTGATCCAGACCGATGCCGCCCTGAACCCCGGAAGCTCCGGCGGGCCGCTGTTCAACGCCGACGGCCAGGTGATCGGCATGAACTCGATGGTCTTCTCCAGCACCGGAATCTTCGTGGGCGTTTCATTCGCCCTCCCCATCGAGAGGGTCCTGCGGATCGCGGCGCACCTGCGCGCGAGCGGCAGGGTGCGCCGGGGCGACATCGGCGCCCACACGCAGCCGCTCACCGGCGAGCTTGCACAGGCATTCGGGTTCGCGCAGCCACGCGGCTTGCTGGTCACCCGGGTTGCGCCGGCCGGCCCCGCTGAACGGGCGGGTATCCGCATCGGCGATGTCCTGGCGCAGCCATCGGCCGAATCGGCAGCGCAAGGCCCGGACAGGGAAGACTTCATCTCGGATGCCCGTCCCGGAACGCGGCTCGCGCTGGATGTGTGGCGCGGCAAGTCACGCATGGCCGTGTCGCTGCAGGTTGCCGAGGCTGGAGGGGCTACCGCGCCGCCGGTCCTCGCCAGGCCGCCTGTGGCCGAAGCGCAGCTCGGTCTCAGGCTCGCCCCGTCGAAGGTGACGGCGCAGATGCCCGCCGGTGTCTATGTGGACAGCGCGAGTGGCGCCAGCCTGGTCGCCGGCATCGAGACGGGCGACCGAATCATCGGCGTCAACAGGATTCCGGTAGCGAGCCAGGCGGAGTTCGAAGCCGCGCTCGATTCGCTGGCCGGTGCGGGCGTGGTTGCGCTGCTGGTGGGGCGCGGCAACCTCACGCTCTACATCGCGGTGGACCGGCGCGGCCGCTGAGCGGCCTCCTCAGGCGGACAGCGCGAGCCGGTCGATGACGCGGTTTCCTTGAATATCAGGTTAAAAGGGAAGCGGGCGCCGCTACTGCGACGCTGTACCCACTTTAGGCAAGCGTCCGTGCCGCGTACTTGATCTTCCTCAAGTGATGTCGACGCGGTTGTTTCCAGAATCAGCCGCATGAACCGATTCTTGAACCTGCGCCGCCGCCTGTGCTTCCTGCTATCCGGCGCCTGCCTCGCCGCGGCGGGCTGCGCTGCGCTTGCCGAGCCCTTGTCGCCGGCGGACGTGGCCAGCCAGTACCGGCTCCAAGTGGACAAGCGCCTCGAATTGCCCGCCGAGGAGCGCAGGCGGTATGTGCAACTTGCCGAAGCCACACTGCAAGGGGCGGCCGCGGCGCCTGTGCGCGCCCAGTGGCTCTTCGTTGTCGACCGCAGCCCGTGGGTACAGGCGGGCCTGCTCTACTGGCGCTCAGCCACCGCCGACTACGTGTTCGCGGGTGCATCCCCGGTGTCCACCGGCCGGCCCGGAGAATTTGATCACTTCGACACGCCGCTGGGCGTGTTTCCACACACCGTCGCCAACCCCGACTTTCGCGCCGAAGGCACCTTCAACGAGAACGGCATCCGCGGCTATGGAATCAAGGGCATGCGGGTCTTCGACTTCGGATGGCAGCGCGTGCCCAAGGGCTGGGGCGACGGTACTGTCATCGAGATGCGCCTGCAGATGCATGCCACCGATCCCGATGCGCTCGAGTCGCGCCTGGGCAGCGCGCAGTCCAAGGGCTGCATCCGCATTCCCGCCACGCTGAACCGCTTTCTCGATCACTACGCCATCCTCGACGCCGAGTACGAGGAACATCTGGGCGCCGGGCGCAAGCAATGGGTGCTGCGCGAAAACCGCGAGCCCGTCTCCGACCCGGGACACTTTCTTGTCATCATCGACAGCGGGCGCAGCGACAGGCCAGACTGGAGTCCCGCGCCCTACATTCCGCACCGGGCACCGGTTCGCGCAACACCCAGGCCTGCGCCGCTACCACCTGCGTCCCCCCGGCCGGTGCCGCCGCCCGCCGCCCCGATCAGGCGTTGAGGGCTCGCATCATGCATTCAGATACTGTTGCCCCATCCGGCCATGGCCCCGAGTCGATGGACCTGCCATTGAAGCTCTGGATCGCCCGCGCGGCCAACGGCATCTCGCCGTCGTCGCTGGCGCAGGCCCAGGCCGACTGGCTGACCCACATCCTCGTTTCGCCTTCGAAGCAAGCCGAACTTGCCTCCAGCGCGCTGCAGAAAGCGATCGCGTGGCTGCAGTACACGGCGCAAGCCCAGCAGGGCGAATGTGCCGATTGCGTCGACGGCCAGGCCGGCGACAAGCGATTCAGCCGCCACGAGTGGCACTTGCCACCGTTCTCCGCGTTGGCGCAGGGCTTCCTGCTGCAACAGCTGTGGTGGGCTGAAGCAACGCACGGCGTGCGCGGCGTGTCGAAGCACCATGAGGAACTCACGTCGTTTCTCGCCCGGCAGTGGCTGGACATGCTCTCGCCCGCCAACTTCGTTGTGTCCAACCCGCAGGTGCTCAGGCAGACCCTGGCCACCGGCGGCATGAACCTCGCGGCGGGCCTGGCCAACTGGCAGCGCGACGCGGCCGCCGTTGCCGGAGGCGGCAAGCCACGCGGCGTGGAGAACTTCGTTCCGGGCCGTGATGTGGCCGTGACGCCCGGTAAGGTCGTGATGCGCAACCACCTCGCCGAGCTGATCCAGTACGAGCCTTCGACCACCAAGGTGCAGAAGGAGCCGGTGCTGATCGTGCCCTCGTGGATCATGAAGTTCTACATCCTGGACCTCACGCCGGCCGATTCGCTCGTGAAGTTTCTGGTGGACCAGGGACATACGGTCTTCATGGTGTCGTGGCGCAACCCGGGCGGGGAAGATGCGGCCCTCGGCCTGGAGGACTACCTGCAGCAGGGCGTGATGGAGTCGGTCCTCGCGGTGCAGTCGCTGCGCCCAAGCGCGGGTATCCATGCCATGGGCTACTGCCTCGGCGGCACGCTCCTGGCCATCGCTGCCGCGGCGGCTGCCAGCCGGAAGGCGCACCCGTTCAAGACGCTCTCGCTGCTGGCGGCGCAAGTCGATTTCGAAGAGCTGGGGGAGCTGGGCCTTTTCATCGACGAGAGCCAGATCGCATTCCTGGAAGACGTGATGGCCGAGAAGGGCTATCTCGACGGCCGGCAGATGGCGGGGGCGTTCCAGCTAATCAACTCCAAGGATCTCGTCTGGTCCAAGCTGGTCCATGAATACCTGATGGGGGCGACCACACCCATGACCGCGCTGCGCGCCTGGAACGCGGATGCGACGCGCCTGCCGGCGCGCATGCACAGCGAATACCTGCGGCAGCTCTACCTGCACAATGATCTCGCCGAAGGGCGGTTCAAGGTGGAGGGACGACCTGTCGACCTGGCCGACATCCGCATGCCGATGTTCGTCGTGGCTACCGAACGCGACCACGTTTCTCCGTGGACGTCGGTCTATCGGATCCAGCGCCTCGTGCGCTCACCGGTCACCTTTGTGCTGACATCGGGAGGGCACAACGTGGGCATCGTCAATCCGCCGGCGGGTCCCACCGCGCATCCGGAATCGGTCCACCAGCTCCGGCTGTGCGAGCCTCGCGAAGCGCCTGCCGATCCGGCGGCCTGGCGTGCCGCGGCCCGCACACGCAAGGGATCATGGTGGCCTTCGTGGGAAGTATGGCTGCGCGAGCATTCGTCCGGCCAGGTCGATGCCAGGCACGTCACCGCACTCCCCTCGACCGGCGCGCCGCAGGCGGCGCCCGGAACCTACGTGATGCAGGGTTAGCTGCGCGGGGACGCGGGGCGGCCCGTCGCCCTGTCGAAGGCGGAAGCCGCTTCGAGCAGCACATCGCTGTCCATCAGCTGGCTGCAGCACCCCAGCATCTGCGTCTGCATTTCAAGGGCCGCTTCACCGAGGGCCTGCCAATAGCGCGTCGCGGCTTCGAGGTCGAACCGCACCAGTTCGCCCTGCAGCGCGACCAGCTCGGCCGGCGCGGCGCCGGCCTTGATCCTGTCGGTGACGTCAGCATGGCGCTGCGCGGCCGCATGGGCCGCGTCTTCCTGCACCTTTCGCATCGCCTCGAACCCGCGGAACATCGCGGTGGCGCATTGCGTCGCCGCGGCCGCCTGCTGGGAGCCCAGGCCTGGCGTCCCGTACCAGGGTGCAACTGAGGCCAGCGATGCGGGGGTCGTTCGTTTCATGGCGTGTTCCTTTCGGGGTGTGTTCGCTCATTGTTCCGGATCGGGCACGGCATGATTTGATCCTGGTCAACTACTTCCCCACGTTTCATCTCTTCGAGGCGCAATGCCTAGATGGCGATCGTCAGCACCATTGCGACAACACCCGCACTCAGCACCGCCGCGAACGCCCGAGCCACACTTCTTCCAATCTCGCTGCCGCCAACGATCCAGGCGACGGCGCCTTTGAAAATGAGGTTCGCAGCAGCTGCGAGCAGCGCGGCCAAGGTCGCGGTTTGGGCGTCCACGATGCCTTGGCCGTGCATGCGTATCGTTGAGATCGTGATGGCGTCCACGTCCGCCAGCCCCGCAATGCCCGCCACAGCCAATAGCCCCGGGGTACCCAGAACCTGCACAGCGTAGCGCACGACCAACGCCACAACCGCAAGCAAGGCGCCGAAGGCAAGGACCGAGCGCAGATCGAAGGGTGGGGCATCCGGGTCGAGCGGCAGTTTGGCGGCCACCCGCCGGGCAGCCTGCACGCGCCACGAAAACCAGGCTGCGGCGAACGTGGTGGCACCCAGTGCGATCAACGGGACCGCCAGCCGGCCGGAGAGGTCGGGTTGCAGTGCGACCACGACGACCGCCATCCGCATGAACATCATGGCGCAAGCGGCCACGATGGCGGTTGCGGCTGTCGCGGCCAAGGCGGGCTGGGTGCGTCCCTGGCGCGCCAGGGCAAAGGTCGCGGCGGTCGAAGAGGCCAGGCCTGCAATGAGGCCGGCCCATAGCATCCCGCGTTGGGGCCCGCCCAGTCGCATGGCAAAGTGGCCGCCCATGGACAGCGCCGCCACCAGTACAACGGCCCACCAGAGACGATACGGATTCAATGCGTCCATCGGCCCCAGATTGCGGTCTGGCAGCAGAGGCAGCACCACCAGGGAAAGGACCAGGAGCTGCAGCCCGGACGCCAGTTCCGCTGGCTCGATGCGCCGCAAACCCTGATGCAGGGTTGTCTTCATTCCAAGAATCAGGGCAGTTACCACCGCCGCCGCCACCGCGGGCACGGGAAAGCCCGAGGCGGCGAGCGCGCCGAGCACGAAGGTGAGAAGCGCCGCCACTGCGCCAGTCAGACTCACGCTCCCGGTTTCCTCGGTGGCACGACCGTAGGACACGGCCAGCAGGGCAGCCAGCGAGGCCAGGGCAGCGGCCATGGGCCAGGGGCCGAGTGCGGGCCCAAGGAGCGCCGCACCTCCTCCCAGCAGACCCACCAGCGCAAACGTGCGAAGTCCGGCAATGCGCGTTCCCTCTGCGCGATTCCGATCCCGCCAGCCGCGCTCCAGGCCAATCAGGAGACCGACCGCGAGCGCGGTTGCGAGCGACTGTGCGACCTCTGCGGTCCCATCCAGCATGGAGGCTCCTTGGTGGCGAACTATTGAGTCCGCATGGCCTTGTGGTGCGAAGGCCGGCGGTCAGGAGATGATTCTTGGACTGCGCGAGGCCGCCTTGCTTGATCCTTGTCAAGTGGTGACCTATATCACGCGCGGGTTGATCTACGTCAAGCCGCCCTTCACGGAACCTGAGACGCTTACTCAAACCCTTGGAGATCCATATGCGCTTCATTCCTGCCTTCGCCGCAGTTATCGCCCTTTCAGCTTGCGCAGTGACGCAGGCGGACAAAGACCATGGCGCGCACCACCCACCTGGTGCCGCTACTCCTCCCACTGCGGCCTCGCCTGCGCGCATGGATGCACAAATGAAGGCAATGCGGACGATGCACGAGAAGATGGTGTCCGCCAAGACACCTGAAGAGCGCCAGGCGCTGATGGACGAGCACATGAAGGCCATGCGGGGCAGCATGTCGATGATGTGCGAAATGGGTGGTTCCGCCCAAGGCTCAAACATGTCTGGTTCCCCGGAAATGATGAAGCGCTGCATGGAAATGAAAGACATGACCATGCAGATGATGATGGACCGCGAGGCAGTACGGCCACCTGCTGGCAAATGACTTGAGGGGCATTGCGACAACGGTCAACCGGGCGGGGCCATCGCGGCGCGTTTCGAGCCGCGGCGTCGCGAAGATATTCCCTTCGATCCGCCGCATGGTCGGATCACGTCCTGCCAGCGCTATCGATGCTGCCCTGGCTCGCCAAGAGCGTGGAGCAGTCGGGCGCCCTTGACGAGGCGCGTGACGCCAACCTCTGGTACTGCATGGAACGCAATCTCGCCGATTCGGCGGCGCAAGCGGTCGAGTCATGGCGTGTGACCAGAGACCTATGGGCCGAACTGTTGTTCGAGCGGTTGTATGCGGCATGACCGTGCCGACTTCGCGCGGACTTGCGCTATGTCAATCGAGCACCCGCGATCGGCGTCTATCCTGAAGCTTGACCCGTGTGCCGCACCCAGGTTGAGATTCCCAGGATTGCGCACCCGGCTTCAGACTACAGCGAGGATGGCAATGCAACTGATTCAGTGTGCGAGCGAAGCGGGTGTGACGAGCGATACGTTGAGGCACTACCTTCGCGCCGGCCTGGTCAAGCCCAAGAGCCGCGCACCGAATGGCTACCGCACTTTCTCCGGGCGCACAGTGAATCGCGTGCGGTTCATCCGCGCTGCAGTCGGGCTGGGGTTCACACTGGACGATGTCCGGGAGTTGCTGCGAATGAGCGACAAGGGCGATCGGCCATGCCCCAGGGCACGGGAGATGCTGGCTGAGCGCGTCGGCGAACAGCACGAACGGCTGGAGGCAATGGCCGCGTTGTATCGGCGCATGAAGCGTGCGGTAGACGAATGGCAGAACATACCTGACGGCGTGCCCGACGGGCACATGGTCTGCGAGCTGATCGAGGGCACGGCGCAGCGAGTGCCGACCGGCCCCAAGACGATGCGCGTGGCGCGCGGCCCGTGAGCCATTTCTCAACCACGATCCTCGAAAGGACATCCCCATGAGACCCGATTCTTCCTCCCGCAAGCACCAGCGAGGTGTCGCCTCCACCTGGATATTCGGCGGCTTCGCGTTGGTCGCGCTCTTCTTCCTGTTGGCGGAACACCGTGCTCACCTGTACGGCTGGCTTCCCTTCCTGCTGTTGGCTGCCTGCCCGCTGATGCACCTTCTCCATGGCGGTCATGGAGGGCACGGCGGTCACAACGCCGAAGATGAGCGGCGCCGCGACGAAAACCCAACGCCGGACACCGCTGCTGCGCCGGCCGCCCATCACTACCACTAAGACTAAGCGCAACTGGAGCAAGACAACATGGACTACACCGCACCTCCCGCCTATGGGCTCTGGACGCTGGTAGTCATCAACTCCCTGGTGTTCATTATCTTCGCCTTCAGTTTCGCCAAGCCCTAAAGCCCGCGCGATTGGCGTTCCTTCGGCGCCTTCTCGGGCTTCGTCGTCGCGCTGTTCGCCGAGATGTACGGCTACCCGCTGACCATCTACCTGCTGTCGGGTTGGTTGACCACGCGCTTCCCGGGCGTGGACTTTCTCTCGCACGATGCCGGTCACTTGCTGGAAGTCATGATCGGCACCAAGATTGATCCGCACTTCGGGCCGTTTCACTTGCTGAGCTACGCGTTCATCGGTGGCGGTTTCTGGTTGCTTTCCGCAGCCTGGACTGTGCTCTACCAGAACCAGCGCAATGGCACGCTGGCGATCACGGGGGCGTACGCCCGCATGCGCCACCCGCAATACATCGCGTTCATGCTCGTGATGTTCGGCTTCCTGCTGCAATGGCCGACGATTCTGACCCTGGCCATGTTCCCGGTGCTGTGCTTCATGTACGTGCGCCTGGCCATGTCCGAGGAAAGGGAGTCCCAGCGCGTGTTCGGCGTGCAATGGGAGAGCTATGCAGCGCGCACGCCACGCTTCATTCCGCGTTTCGGCAGCACCTCCAACTCGGGCGTCCACCCCTAGGCGAAGTCGAAGCCATGGACCCCGCGTTCCGCTACACATGGCTGATCTGGGCGACCGCGTTCATGGCGCCCTGGACGGTGCTGTTCATCGTGCGGCCCGCCCTGCGCAAGCCCATGCTCCGGGCCAGCGCGCTGACCGTACCTTTCGGATTGACCGAACCGCTGTTCGTGCCAGCCTATTGGAACCCGCCCAGCCTGTTCGACCTCGCCCAGCGCACCGGCTTCGACATTGAAAGTCTGATCTTCTGCTTTGCCCTCGGTGGGCTTGGCGTAGCAGGATACCGGGCCCTGGTTCCGGTAACCCTGCGGCCGATGGGACATCGGTCTGCGTTCTTTGTCGCGGCATCGGTGGCACCGCCTCGCGCTGGCGAGTCCGTTCGCCGTCCTCCTCGCGCTGTTCGCATGGCCCTGGAATCCAATTTATCCCGCTATCGGCGCGATGCTTGTCGGCGCTGCCGCGACCCTGATGTGTCGGCCCGACCTCTGGCGCAACGCCGTCTTCGGTGGGGCCGTGTTCCTCTGCCTGTACACGGCTTTTCTCCTGGGATTGAAATGGATCTGGCCCGGGTACATAGAGGCGGTTTGGAATCTCGATGAGCTGCTGCAGTGGCGACCAGCCGGACTTCCATTGGAGAAGCTCTTCTTCGGTCTTGCGTTCGGCCTCTACTGGAGCTGCGTGTATGAGCACCTGACATGGCACCTGCCCGTTGCGGCAGGAGCTCGAACCTCAAACTTGAAAGCCGCATCATGAACCTCGCATTCCTGGGCGCTGCCGGCACCGTCACCGGATCCAAGACTCTGGTGACCCGTGAGGGCAAACGGCTGCTCGTCGATTGCGGCCTGTTCCAGGGCTACAAGAATTTGCGCTTGATGAACTGGGAGGACTTCCCCTTCGATCCACGCGAGCTCGACGCCGTGGTCCTGACCCACGCCCACCTGGATCATTCGGGCGCTTTGCCACTTCTCGTGAAGCGGGGCTTTCGTGGCCCTGTGTTCGCTACCCCCTCCACGATCGACGTGTGTGGGATTCTCCTGCCCGACAGCGGCCGGCTTCAGGAGGAGGATGCGGAATACGCCAACCGCCGCCAGCGCACGAAGCACAAACCCGCGCTGCCGCTGTACACCGAGGAAGACGCGCAGCGGGCCTTGCGGTACATGAAGCCGCTGCCATTTGGGGAGCGCGCCGGTGAGGTCGCAGGCATGGGCCTGCGCCTGCGGGCCGCCGGTCACATCCTGGGCGCCAGCTCCGTGGAGTTGACAGCCGGCGAGACCACCATCCTGTTCTCGGGCGATCTCGGCCGGTCGGACGATGTCATCATGCGCGCACCGGAGCCGATCGAGCGCGCCGACTACATTGTTTCGGAGTCGACCTACGGAGACCGACTCCACGAGGCGTCGGACGCCGAACCCCTGCTTGGAGAAGTGATCAAGCGCACGGCGGCACGCGGCGGCATCGTGGTGATCCCAGCCTTCGCCGTGGGTCGCGCCCAGGCACTGCTCTACGCGATCTACCGCTTGAAGCAGCGCTCGGCGATCCCCGACCTTCCGGTGTTTCTGAACAGCCCGATGGGGATCGATATGACCGGCATCTATCACCGTCATCGCGCGGAGCACCGGTTGTCCGCCGAAGAATGCGCCGGTATGTGCCATGTCGCCAAAATGGTCCGCACTGTGGAGGAGTCTCGCGCGCTGGTGGCGCAACGCTACCCAGCGGTCATCGTGTCTGCCAGCGGCATGGCGACCGGTGGGCGAGTGTTGCACCATCTGAAGGCACTGGCTCCCAATCCTCGAAACACCATCGTCTTTGCCGGATTCCAGGCGGGCGGCACCCGCGGCGGCCGCATCGTTGCGGGCGAGCGCAGCATTCGCATCCACGGCGAAGATGTCGCGATCAACGCCGAAGTCGTGTCGCTGCCGGGCATGTCGGCCCATGCCGATGCGCGCCAGATCGTCCAATGGCTCGGCACGGCGCCGCGCCCGCCCCGCGGCATCTACCTCAACCATGGCGAGCAGGCACAGGCGGACGCCCTGCGCCAAAGGATCGAACGCGAACTGGGCTGGAGCGCCAGCGTTCCCCGGCTCGGGCAAACCGTGGAGATCACCCGATGACTGGTCCTGGACTGCGGCTGCGCCAGCTGGGCATTGACACGCAACGGGAGTTCGTGATCTATATGCGGCGCGATTGCCACGTCTGCCGCGCCGAGGGATTCGAGGCGCTGACGCGCGTCGAGGTGGCTCTGCGCGATCGCCGGCTGATCGCGACGCTCAATGTGCTGGATTCGGACCTGCTCGGCGCCGGTGAAGTCAGTTTGTCAAAAAGCGCCTGGCAGTCGCTCCAGGCCCAGCCGGGCGATCCGATCACCGTGACGCACGCGCCATCTCTGGAGTCGCTGAGCGCAGTCCGCGCCAAGCTCTACGGTCACCGGCTCGAAGCTCCTGCGCTCAATGCGGTCATCGGAGACATCGCGGCAGGCCGTTACTCGGATGTTCACATTGCCACATTCCTCAGTGCGTGCGCCGGTGGGCGGATGGACCTGCAGGAGACCATCGAGCTGACGCGGGCGATGGTCGATGCGGGTGAGCGCATCGATTGGGGCCGTGTTCCCATCGCGGACAAGCATTGCGTGGGAGGCTTGCCCGGCAATCGCACGACCCCTATCGTGGTTGCGATCGCGGCGGCGGCTGGGTTGATTGTCCCCAAGACTTCGTCGCGCGCGATCACCTCGCCAGCCGGAACGGCCGACGTGATGGAGACGCTGACGCGTGTCGATCTCGATCTGCCGGCGATGCGAAGCGTTGTCGAGCGTGAGGGGGGCTGCCTGGTCTGGGGCGGTGCACTGTCGTTGAGTCCGGCCGACGACATTCTGATCCGTGTCGAACGCCCGCTCGACCTGGACAGCGATGCGCAGCTTGTCGCCTCGATACTGTCCAAAAAAATAGCCGCCGGCGCGACGCATGCGGTGATCGATATTTCGGTCGGCGCGACCGCCAAGGTGCGTAGCGACGCGGCTGCCCACATGCTGCGGGGCATGCTCGAACAGGTCGCTGCCGCGCATGGTCTGCAGCTCAAAGTGGTTCTGACGTGCGGATCGCAGCCGGTCGGACGCGGCGTAGGCCCGGCCCTCGAGGCACACGATGTCCTGGCCGTCTTGCGCGGCGCGGCCACCGCGCCGATCGATCTTCGCATGCGCGCGCTCCTCCTGGCCGGCGAACTGCTGGAGTTCTGCGGCCACAGCATCGCCGGAACGGGGAAGTCCGAGGCCTGGCGCCTGCTCGACAGCGGTTTGGCGTGGTCCAAGTTCCAGGCGATCTGCGAGGCGCAAGGGGGGCTGCGGGAGCCAGGAGTCGCACCCCTACGCGAGCCGGTGAAGTCCGGCCGTTCCGGGTTCGTCTCGGACATCGACAACCGTCGCCTGGCGCGGCTGGCCAAGCTCGCAGGTGCGCCAGGTTCGCCTACAGCAGGGATCGAACTCCACGTGAAGCTGGGGGATCACGTGCAGCGCGGATCGGCGCTCTTCACGCTGCACGCCGAGTCGCCGGGCGAGCTGGCCTACGCCAAGCAATACCTGGCGACGCACTCTGTCGTCGTACTGGCCGACGAGGCGACACCATGAAGCCAGCCGCAATCGCCATGCCTGGAAATGAATCTCTGGCCGACCAGCTCGCTTCGGTGCTCTGCCTGGATCGCGTGGCGGCCCTGGTGCGCCGATTTCCAGACGGTGAGTCCCACGTCCGGGTCGAAGCGCCAGTGAAGGGGCGGCACGCATTCATTGTCTGCACACTGGATCGCCCTGACGAGAAGCTGGTCCCACTGTTGCTGCTGGCCGGCGCTGTGCGAGAAGCCGGCGCGCTTTCGGTCGGG
>CAMATD010000185.1 GCA_945860785.1 Variovorax sp. YR752
TGCGCAGGAACACGGGGCGGCCGCATTGGCAGCGGTAGGCGCGGCTGACGGTCGGCGAGGCCAGCTCGGCCGCGAGCGTGGGTGCGGCCTCCGGCTCGACACTGCCGGCTTGTTCGTTGACGGGATCGCTGATCGGAGAGTCCATGTTCTTGTCTTCTTGAGCTTGACGCGGAGGGGACAGCCGCAGCATTGTGCGGCCGCCCGCCGCGCCCTTCACCGCGCAAACACCGATATGCTTGTAGGACGACGGACCCCGAGACATTCCGCCGCCCCATGACCTCCCCACAGATTCCAGAAGCCGCGACCACGCTGGCCCCGCCGTCCATCGGCACGATGCGCCAGCGCTATGGCGAACACTACCGCTGGTACCTGCTGCTGTCGGTGATGGTGGGCACGATGGCGTCGATCATGTCGTCGACCATCGTCAACGTCGCGATCCCCGGCATGAGCCACCACTTCTCGCTCGGTCAGGAGCGCGCGCAGTGGGTGAGCTCGGGCTTCATGGTGGCGATGACGGTCTCGATGCTCACCACGCCCTGGCTGCTGTCGCGCTACAGCTACCGGCGCACGTACGTCGGCACGATGGTGCTGCTGCTCGTCGGTGGCATCGTGGGCGGGCGGGCCAACAACTTCTCGCTGGTGCTGTTCGCGCGCGTGGCCGAAGGGCTGGCGGCGGGCGTCGTGCAGCCCATTCCGGCCATCATCATCCTGCGGGCCTTCGAGCCGCACGAGCAGGGGCGCGCGAGCGGCATCTTCGGCATGGGCGTGGTGCTGGCGCCGGCCATCGGGCCGAGCATCGGCGGGGTGCTGGTCGACCTGTTCGGCTGGCGTTCGATCTTCTTCATGGTGGTGCCGTTCTGCCTGGCCTCGCTGTGGCTGGCCTACAAGTTCGTGCCGACCACCGCCCCCGGCGGCGTAGTCGCGGTGCGCGGCGGCGGGCTCGACGGGCGCGGCCTGGCACTGGGCACGGTCGGCACGCTGTGCCTGCTGAACGGGCTGGTCGAGCTGCGCGGGGATTCGCCGCTGCAGGCCGCTCTGCTGCTGGCCGGTGCGGTGGTGGCGTTCGTCGCCTTCGTCTGGTGGCAGCGCAAGCTCGCGGCTTCGGGCGGCACGCCGCTGATGAACCTCGCGCTGTTCCAGTACCGGCAGTTCGCGATGGGCAGCGTGGTCGCCTTCATCTACGGCACGGCGCTGTTCGGCTCGACCTATCTGCTGCCGGTGTACATGCAGGTGGGGCTGCACCTCTCGGCCTCGCACGTGGGCACCATCCTGCTGCCGGCCGGCATCGTGCTGGCCGTGACCATCGCCGGCGTGGGCCGGCTGGCCGACCGGCATCCGACCTGGGCGCTGGTGACCATCGGCCTTGCGCTGCTGGCGTCTTCGTTCGCGCTGATGATGGTGCTCAGGCTCGACAGCGCGCTCTGGCTGCTGGTGGCCTTCGCGATCATCGGGCGCATCGGGCTGGGCTTCATCCTGCCCTCGCTCAACCTGGGCTCGATGCGGCCGCTGGCCAAGCCGCTGATTCCGCAGGGTGCGAGCGCAATCAACTTCGTGCGCATGCTGGGCGGCGCGGCCGGCGTGAGCCTGTGCGCCATCGTGCTCGAGTGGCGGCTGGCGGCGCACGGCGATTCGCTCGCCAACCCGATGAGCAGCCCGGCGCGGCTGGCCGCCTTCGACGAGGTGTTCGCGATGCTGACCGGGCTGTGCGCGCTGGCCATCATCGCGGCCTGGCAACTGCGCGAAGGGTCGAAGGGGCCGGCACGCAACACGGGGTAAACCCCGGCGGTCGGAGGAGACGGTTTCGCATTCAATTATTATCAGTTGTATCAATAGCGAAACGGTCTCCATGCATCGCAGAAATTTCATCGCCGCCTCGGCGGCGGCAGCGGCCGGACTCGGCCATCTTTCCTTTTCGACCCATGCCGCCGAGAACGGCGTCACCGACGGTGAAATCGTCCTGGGCCACACCGGCATCCTGAGCGGTCCGCTCGGTGTGCCGGTCAAGGTCGTGATGGCCGGCGCCGGGCTGGCCTTCGATGCGGTCAATGCGCAGGGCGGGTTGTCGGGTCGCAAGATCAGGGTGGTTTCGCTCGACGACGAGCTCAAGCCGGAGAAGGCCCTCGCCAACTACGAGAAGCTGCTGGCGGAGCATCGCGTCTTCGCATTCTTCGGCTGCGTGGGCTCGGGCACCACCGCCGCGGGCGCCAAGGTCGTGAACCAGAGCGGCGCGCCGACGGTGGGCGGCTACGCGGTGTCGGATTCGGCCCGCGAAAAGATGGGCGGCGCCGGCTATTTCGTGCGCGCCACCTTCGCGCGCGAAGCCCAGGCGCTGGTGCAGCACCTGACGACCATCGGCGTCTCGCGCATCGCCGTGGCCTACCTCGACAACCCGGGCGGCGCGGAAGTCGCCAAGCTGGTCGAAGCCGCGCTGGCCACGGTGAAGCTGAAGCCGGAGGCTGCCGTGGCGGTCAAGGGCGACGGCACGACCAACGAGGCGGCCGGCAAGGCGCTCGCGGACAGCACGGCGCAGGCCGTGATCATGTACTTGGGCGGCGGCATCGGCGGCGAGGTGATGAAGGCCGCGTGGGCCGCGGGCGGGCGCCAGATGTACTACGGCATGTCGATCGTGCCCGGCGATGTCACGGCCAAGCTGGTGGGCGACAAGACCAGCGGGCTGGCCCTCTCGCAGATCGTGCCCTACCCCTGGAGCGAGGTCGACGCCACCGCGCGCGAATTCCGCCAGCTGGCCGAACGCGCCAAGGCGGACCCGGGCTACCTGAGCTACGAGGGTTATGTGAATGCGCTCGTGATGATCGAGGGCCTGCGCCGCACCGGCCGCGACCTGACGCGCGCGAAGCTGCACGCCGCGCTGAAGGCGATGAAGCTGCGCATCGGCGGCATGGAGATCGATTTCACCGGGGCCAGCAACACGGGTTCGCGCTTCATCGAGATGGTCCGCGTCACGAAGGAAGGCAAATTCATCCGGTAGCTGGCTGACCGCAGTTTGACAGTCGGGTAAGCGGCACCGCGGGCGAGGCCGGCGGGGAATCGCGGTCTAATCGCTGGCATGTGTCAATTGCTAGGGATGAACTGCAACACGCCGACCGACGTGACCTTCAGCTTCACGGGGTTCGCGCAGCGCGGCGGCCGCACCGACCACCACGCGGACGGCTGGGGCATCGCGTTCTTCGAGGACCGCGGGCTGCGCCACTTCGTCGATCACCGCCGGCCTGCGAATCGCCGGTGGCGGAGCTGATCCGGCGCTATCCGATCCAGAGCCGCAACGTCATCGCGCACATCCGCAAGGCGACGCAGGGCGAGGTCAACCTGCAGAACGCCACCCCTTCGTGCGCGAGCTGTGGGGGCGGTACTGGGTGTTCGCGCACAACGGCGACCTGAAGGATTTCCGGCCGCGGCTGCATGGCAACTTCCATCCCGTGGGCAATACCGACAGCGAACATGCCTTCTGCTGGCTGATGCAGGAGCTGGCCAAGTCGCATGCGGGCGTGCCCAGCGTCGAGGAGCTCACGCTCACGCTGCGCGAACTGGCGCCGCAGCTCGCGAGCCATGGCACCTTCAATTTCATGCTCTCCAACGGGCAGGCGCTCTGGGCACATGCCTCGACGAACCTCTGGTACGTGGAGCGGCGCCACCCTTTCGTGACCGCGCAGCTGTCCGACGAAGACCTCGCGATCGACTTTGCGGAGCACACGACGCCCACCGACCGCGTGGCCGTGGTGGTGACCACGCCGCTCACCACCAACGAGACGTGGACGCCCTTTGCACCAGGCGAGCTGCATGTGTTCGTGGACGGGCAGCGGTCGGTGCGCTGAAGACCCCCGAGTAGTCTTTCTTCTGACACTTTTTTGCAACATTGCAAGAAAGTATTGGTGGCGGAATACAACTGATGAACAATAACGGTTCTCATTTGCATCCTCCTCAGCCCGCCCATGCCTGCTTCTTTTTTCCATCTTCAACCGACCGCTGTCGCGTCGCTGCTCGCTCTCCATGCCCTGACGGCCATGGCCCAGACACCGGCTGCCGAGCCGGTCACGGGAACGCCGAGCGGCACGCTGTCGACCGTCACGGTCGAAGCCAGCGCTGACGCGTCGGCCGAAGGCCTGACCAAGCCCTTCGCAGGCGGCCAGGTGGCACGCGGCGGGCGGGTCGGCATCCTGGGCAACCAGGAGACATCATGAGCACGCCGTTCTCCAGCACCAACTACACCAACGAACTGATCCAGGACCAGCAGGCCAAGAGCGTGGCCGACGTGCTGCTCAACGATCCGTCGGTGCGCCAGGCGCGCGGCTTCGGCAACTTCCAGGAGCTGTACGTGGTGCGCGGCTTCCCCGTGTACTCGGACGGCGTCTCCTACAACGGCCTCTACGGCATGCTGCCGCGCCAGTACATCGCCTCCGAATTCTTCGAGCGCGTGGAAGTGTTCCGTGGCGCCAATACCTTCCTGAACGGCGCTGCCCCCGGCGGCAGCGGCATCGGCGGCGCGCTCAACCTGCTGCCCAAGCGTGCGCCCAACGAGCCGTTCACCCGTGTCGGCTTCGGCGTACAGACCGGCGGCCAGGGCTTCGTGAACCTCGACCTGGCGCGCCGCTTCGGTCCCGACGACAGCCTGGGCATCCGCGTGAACGCCGTGCGCCGCGACGGCGGCACCGGTGTGAGCCAGGAGAGCCAGCAGCTCAGCGCCTTCGGTGTGGGCCTCGACTGGCACAACCGCAACGTGCGCCTGTCGGCCGACTTCGGCTACCAGGACTACGACCTGAAGGAGGGCCGTCCGCGCCTCACGCCCTCATCGACGCTGCCGATCCCGCGCGCGCCCGATGCCAAGACCAACTTCGCCCAGCCCTGGACCTACTCGAAGGAAAAGGACAAGTTCGCCACCTTCCGCGGCGAAGTCGATATCACCGACAACATCACGGCCTGGGCCGCCGGCGGCGTGCGCCGCAGCGACGAAGACAACGTGCTGTCGAACCCGACGCTCACCGACGCGTTCGGCAACACCAGCAACACCCGCTTCAGCAACACGCGCAAGGACCGGATCGGCACGGCCGAACTGGGCGTGCGCGGCAACTTCGCGACCGGCCCGGTGAAGCACACGGTGGTGGCCTCGGTCGCCAAGTACAGCAACGACCGCGACAACGCCTATGCGATCTCGTCGGGTAGCGTGCGCAACAACATCTACGCGCCGTACGCGTCGCCATATCCGGTCGCCAACGGCGTATTCGTGGGCAACAAGCTGGACAACCCGCGCCTGACCGACAAGATCGACACCTCGAGCGTGGCCATCGCCGACACCATGGCCTTCTTGGACGACCGCCTGCTGCTCACGCTCGGTGCGCGCCGCCAGACCATCGAGCAGACCAGCTTCGCCTACACCACGCTCAAGCAGACGAGCACCTACGACAAGAGCAAGACCACGCCGGTGGCAGGTGTGGTGTTCAAGATCACGCCGAGCGTCTCGGCCTATGCCAACTACATCGAAGGCCTGGTCAAGGGCAACGTGGCGGGCACCACGGTGAACAACCGCCCGGTCACCAATGCCGGCGAAATCTTCGCTCCGTACCAGGCCAAGCAGAAGGAAATCGGCGTCAAGTACGACGGCGGCACGCTGGGCGCCAGCGCCGCGTTCTTCACCACCGACCAGCCCACGTATTACTACTCGGGCCAGACCTACGGCCTCTACGGCAAGCAGCGCAACCAGAGCCTCGAGTTCTCGGTGTTCGGCCAGCCGGCGAAGGGCCTGCGCCTGCTCGGCGGCCTGACGCTGCTCGACGCCAAGCAGAAGAACACGCAAGGCGGTGCCACCGACGGCCTCACCGCCATCGGCGTGGCCAAGCAGCAGGCCAACCTCGGCGCCGAGTGGGACGTGCCCGGCGTGCGCAACCTGTCGCTGAACGCACGCGTGCTCTACACCTCCAAGCAATACGCCAACGCCACCAACACCCAGCAAGTCCCGGGGTGGACCCGCTTCGACATCGGCGCGCGTTACCTGGTCGACCTCGGCAACGGCCGCGCGCTCACGCTGCGCGCGCGCATCGACAACCTGTTCAACAAGTCGTACTGGGCTTCGGTGGGCGGCACGCAGGGTTCCAACTACCTGGTTCTCGGCGCACCGCGCACCTTCGCAGTGAGCGGCACCATCGACTTCTGATGCGCGCCTTCGCGACCGCAGTACACCGCTGGGCGGGGCTGGCGGTCGCGCTGTTCCTCATCGTCTCGGGCCTGACCGGCGCCGTCATCTCGTGGGACCACGAGATCGACGGCTGGCTCAATCGCAAGCTCTACGACACCACGTCGCGCGGCCCTTTCAAGGACCCGTTCGAGCTGGCCGCCGCGGTCGAGGCCCATGACCCGCGCGCGCGGGTCGCGTACCTGCCGCTGGGCTTCGAGGAAGGCCATGCGGCCGGCTACTTCGTTCAGCCACGCATCGATCCAGCCACGGGCAAGCCCTTCAGGCTCGGCTACAACCAGGTGTTCGTCGATCCGGTGACCGCCGAAGTGCGCGGCCGCCGCGACTCGACCGCCGTCTCGCTCAAGCCCGAGACGCTGATGCCCTTCCTGCGCAAGCTGCACTACATGCTGCATGTGCCGGCGATGTGGGGCACCGACCGCATCGGCTGGTGGATCATGGGCACGGTGGCGCTGGTGTGGCTGCTCGACAGCTTCGTCGCGCTCTACCTCACCACGCTGCGGCGACTGCGCAAGGCGGTGCATCCGGAACACCGGCCCGCCGCCGTCTGGTGGCAGCGCTGGAAACCGGCCTGGACGGTGCGCTGGGCGGCCGGCGGCTACAAGCTCAACTTCGACCTGCACCGCGCGGGCGGCCTGTGGATCTGGGCGCTGATCATCGTCATCGTCATCGCCTTCACCTCGTTCTCGCTGAACCTCTACAAGGAAGTGTTCCACCCGGTGCTCTCGCTGGTGTCGAAGACGACGCCCGGACCGTCCGCACTGGTGCCGCTCGCGCCGCTGGGCACGCGCATCGAGCCCCCCATGGCTTCCGCGAGATCGTGGCCCAGGCCAATGCAGAAGCGCGGCGCCGCGGCTGGACGACGCCGCTGGGCAGCGTATTCTACAACGCGCGCGGCGGCTTCTACAACATCTCTTTCTTCGACCATGCCTCGCACGACGACAGCGACGGCATGGGCCTGTCGAACCTGTACCTCGACGGCCGCGACGGCCACATCATCAGCAGCAACCACCCGTGGCACGGCACGGCGGCCGATGTGTTCGCGCAGCTGCAGCTTCCGCTGCACGGCGGCCGCATCCTCGGGCTGCCGGGGCGCATCCTGATGTCAGCGATGGGGCTGATGGTGGCGATGCTGTCGGTGACCGGCATCGTCATCTGGGCGCGCAAGCTCCGGTCTCGCCGGCTGCAGCGCCGGCGCGAACGCGAGGCCGGCGCGGCGCTTTCGCTCAGGCAGGGCGCAGGGTCTTTTCCAGCGCGTCGATGAACATGGCCGGCACATCGAAGCCGGTCTGTTCGGTAATCTCCTGGAAGCAGGTCGGGCTGGTCACGTTGATCTCGGTCACCGAGTCGCCGATCACGTCGAGCCCGATCAGCAGCAACCCACGCGGCGCGAGCACGCAACCAATGGCCTCGGCGATCTCGCGGTTGCGCGCGGTCAGCGGCTGCGCCACGCCCTTGCCGCCGGCCGCGAGGTTGCCGCGCACCTCGGTACCCTGCGGGATGCGCGCCAGCACGAAGGGCGCCGGCTCGCCCGCGATGATCAGGATGCGCTTGTCGCCCTGCACGACCTCGGGCACGAAGCGCTGCACCATGATCGTCTTGGCGCCGTCCTTGTTGAGCGTCTCGACGATGGAGCCGAGGTTGAGCGCGTCCTGCTTCACGCGGAAGATGCCCATGCCGCCCATGCCGTCGAGCGGCTTCAGGATGATGTCGCCGTGCTCGGCATGAAAGTCGCGCACGGCCTGCGCGCTGCGCGTGACCAGCGTGGGCGTGACGAACTGCGGAAACTCCATGATCGCGAGCTTCTCGGGGTGGTCGCGCAGCGCGCGCGGCGAGTTGACCACTTGCGCGCCCTCGCGCTCGGCCTGCTGCAGCAGGTGCGTGGAATAGATGTATTCGGCGTCGAAGGGCGGGTCCTTGCGCATCAGCACCGCGTCGAAGTCTTTCAGCGCCTTGGCCTCGATGATGTCGACGTGGTACCAGTCCTTCGCATCGCCGGTGAGCGTGATCTGCTGCACCGTGGCCGTGACCAACCCGCCCGACTTCCACTGGATGTCCTGCGGCAGGCAGGCCGCGATGCGGTGGCCGCGCCGCTGCGCCTCGCGCATCATCGAGAAGGTCGTGTCCTTGTAGATCTTGAAATGATCGAGCGGGTCGGCGACGAAGAGGATGTTTTTCATCAGAGGGTCTTTCCGGCGCCCGGGTCGGCGGCCATGTTGCTGCTGTCTGGCGCGATGTTGCCGGAAGCGGCGATGCCCTTGCCGGCGGAGGCCTTTGCAGAGCGCCCCACCTTGAAGAACGACATCGAGGGATTGTGCCGGGAGCCGGCCGTCGGCTGTTTCTCAGATTGTCGACAATCCAACGGTCGCAATGTCAACTATTCGGCACAGGAATTGCAGCGACTCCGGGTACGCCTTTGGCCATGCACCGCTGTGGCCCACACGATGAAGAACCCCATGGACACGCCTGCCCTGCTCGACCCTGCCGCGGTGGTCGACGAATTTCTTCGCCTGGTGATGATTCCCGATCCGCAATCGGCCTCGCGCTTCACCGCGCCCGACATCCGCATCCGCTTCACCGGCAACCGCGAGATGCATGCGCCCGGCGACACCTCGGCCTTCAACGCGAAGCGCTACGCCTGGGTGAAGAAGAAGATCGAACGCACCGAAGTGGTGGTGGGCGGCACGCCAGAAGCCACGGTGGTCTACAGCCTCGGCACGCTCTACGGCGCCTGGCCCGACGGCACGGCCTTCGAAGGCAACCGCTATGTCGACCGCTACGTGGTGAGCCACGGGCTCATCGTGCAGATGGACGTGTGGAACGACAGCGCCGAATGGCTGCTGGTGCGCGCCGGGCTCGCGGTGCTGTGAGGCGAAGCGCATGACGACAACGCGCTGGCCCGAGCTGCTTCCGTCGCATGATCGTTTCGACTACCGGCCGATCACGCGACGACCCGACTACGTGTGGCCGAACGGCGCACGGCTTGCCGTGTACCTCGGCTTCAACATCGAGCACTTCGCGTTCGGCGACGGACTGGGCGCCTGCATCGGCCCGGCTTCGCCGCAGCCCGATGTGCTGAACCACGGCTGGCGCGAATACGGCAACCGGGTCGGTGCGTGGCGCTGCCTCGAACTGTTCGATGCGCTTGCGCTGCCGACCGGCGCGCTCGTCAACACCGCGCTCTACGACCACTGCCCGGAGCTGGTGCAGGCCTGCGTGGCGCGCGGCGACGAATTGATTGGCCACGGCCACAGCAACGCGGAGCGCCAGGGCGCGCTCGACGAACCGCACGAGCGCGCCCTGCTGCTGCGCTGCCGCGATCGCATGCTGCGCGAGAGCGGCCAGACGCCCTCGGGATGGCTGTCGCCGTGGATCTCGGAAAGCGCCGTCACGCCCGACCTGCTGGGTGAAACCGGCTACAGCTACACGCTCAACTGGTGCCACGACGACCAGCCGGTGCGCATGCGCACGCGCGGCGGCGGCTCGATCTGGTCGGTGCCCTATCCGCAGGAACTCAACGACATTCCGATGATCGTGGTCCGACTGATGGACGCGAAGGACTTCAGCGCGATGGTCGTCGACAACTTCGACGAGATGCTCGAACAGTCGCGCGCGCAGCCGCTGGTGATGGGCCTCGCGCTGCATCCCTACATCGTGGGCCAGCCCTACCGGCTGCGTCACCTGCGCACGGCGCTCGCGCACCTGGCGCGTGCGCGCGACCGCGGCGACATCTGGTTCACCACGCCGGGCGCGATCGCATCGCACATGCAGCAGCTTGCGGTGGAGCGGGCCCGGGGACTTTGGCTGAAGCGGCCATCGCCCCTTCACCTGCTTCAGATCTCGATCTTCGACCCCAGCTCCACCACCGCGTTGTTCGGCAAGCCCAGGAACGCCGCAGCCCCGCTCGCGTTGTGGTGCATCTGCGCGAACAGCTTCTCGCGCCACGGCGCCATGCCACTGCCCAGCGTCGGGATCACCACATCGCGCGACAGGAAGTAGCTCGTCGCCATCGGCTCGAGCTGGCATCCGCGCAGGCGCGCATGCTCGAGCGCACGCGGCAGGTCGATGTCGTTCTTGAAGCCGTAGTGCACCGTGACCTGCCAGCAATGGTGGCCGAGCGCCTCGATCTCGATGCGCTTGTCCATCGGTATCCACGGCACCTCGTGGTTGCGCACGGTGACGAACATGTTCTGCTCGTGCAGCACCTTGTTGTGCTTGAGGTTGTGCAGCAGCGCGTTGGGCACGACGCCGGGCTCCGCGGTGAGGAACACCGCCGTGCCGTCCACGCGCGCCGGCGGGCTCACGAACACCGAATCGAGAAAGGCCTTGAGCTCGATCGCATCGGCGCGCTGCACCTCGCCCATCAAACGCCGGCCCTCCTTCCAGGTGATCATCAGCGTGAACACGGCGCCGCCGATCAGGAGCGGGAACCAGCCGCCCTCGAACAGCTTGAGCAGGTTCGAGGCGAAGAACAGGAAGTCGATGACGAAGAAAGCCGCGGTCGCTCCGATGCACAGCGCCAGCGGCAGCCTCCACGCGTAGCGAATCACGAAGAAGGTCAGGATGGTGGTGATCAGCATGTCGGTCGTCACCGCAATGCCGTAGGCCGCGGCCAAGCTGCTCGAGGTGCGGAACATCACGACCGCCAGCACGATGGCGACAAACAGGCCCCAGTTGACCAGCGGAATGTAGATCTGCCCGGCAGTGCGCACGCTGGTGTGCTCGATGTTCAGGCGCGGCAGGTAGCCGAGCTGGATGACCTGGCGCGTGACGCTGAACGCGCCGGTGATGAGGGCCTGCGACGCGATCACCGTGGACAGCGTGGCCAGCAGCACCAGCGGAATCAGCGCCCACTCGGGCGCCATCATGAAGAAGGGGTTCTTCACCGCCTCGGGGTTCTCGAGCAGCAGCGCGCCCTGGCCGAAGTAGTTGAGCGTCAGCGCCGGCATGACGACCGAGAACCACGCGATGCGGATTGGGCTCTTGCCGAAGTGGCCCAGGTCGGCATACAGCGCCTCGGCACCGGTCACGCACAGCACCATGGCGCCGAGCAGGATGAAGCTGGTGCCCGGGTTGTCCCACATGAACTTCAGCGCATACCAGGGGTTCAGCGCCTTGAGGATTTCAGGGTGATGCAGGATCTGCGTCACGCCGAGCACCGCAATGGCCGCGAACCACGCCAGCGTGACGGGCCCGAAGAACCTGCCGATGCCCGCGGTGCCGCGCTTTTGCACCGCGAACAGGCAGAACAGCACGACCAGGGTGATCGGGATCACGTAGTGCTTGAAGTGCGGCGACACCACCTCCAGGCCCTCGACCGCCGACAGCACCGAGATGGCCGGCGTGATGACGCCGTCGCCATAGAACAGCGAGGTGCCGAAGATGCCGATCACCAGCAGCACACTTCGAAGGCGTGGCTTGTCGGCCACCGCGCGAGAGGCCAGCGCGAGCATGGCGACAAGGCCGCCCTCGCCTTCGTTGTCGGCGCGCAGCACCAGCACCACGTACTTGATCGAGACGATGGTGGTGAGCGTCCAGAAGAACATCGACAGGATGCCGTAGACGTTCCTGACGGTGAACGGCACGTGGCCGTGACCGAACACTTCCTTGACCGCGTACAGCACGCTGGTGCCGATATCGCCATAGACGACGCCGATGGCGCCGACGATCAGGCCGGCAGAGATTGATTTGGGGGCTGACACGAAGTCGATGGGAAAAGGGCTGGCCGTTGTGGATCGACGCGTCAGACACGCGGGAGTGTCATGGCGACGGAACTGCTGCTCCGCCACACGTCACCCCTCCCGCCCTTTTGTTTCCGTTGCTGTGGGGCCGCTATTTTGCCGTTGCCCGGTGTCGCCGCAACCCGGCGACGGCAATCATTCGTAGATTTCGGCGTCCGGATCGGTCGCTTCCATCTCGTAACTGGCCGCGACCATGGCCAGGCGGCCGACCACGCCATACATGTAGAAGCGGTTCGGGGCGCTCGCGCCGGGCTTGGCGCCGGGCTGTGGCAAGTGCGCACTTTCCGAGAACGCCAGCGGTACGAAGCTCGCGCCTGGCAGCTTGAGGTTCTCGTCGACGGCCTGCTCGGCGTGCACCCGGTAGAAGCCGCCCACCACGTAGCGGTCCATCATGTAGACCACCGGTTCGGCCACGCCGTTGTGCACGCGCTCGT
>CAMATD010000186.1 GCA_945860785.1 Variovorax sp. YR752
TCTTTGCCTGCCCGCCACAGGCTGAAAGAAAATGCAACGATGACCTTTCAAGCACTCCCCACCGCCCGCGACGTGGCCGATTTCTGGCGCGAAGCCGGCCCCGACCGCTGGTTTGCCAAGAACGATGCCTTCGACGTCGAATTCATCTCGCGCTTCTCGGCCGCCCACCAAGCCGCCGCCCGCGGCGAACTCGACCATTGGGCGAACGACGCGGAAGGCACGCTGGCGCTGCTGGTGCTGCTCGATCAACTGCCGCGCAACACCTGGCGCAACAACCCGCACATGGTCGCCACCGACGGCCTGGCGCTGGCCGTGGCACACAGGGCGGTTGATGCAGGTTTCGACCTGCGCGTCGATGAAGAACTGCGCCGGTTCTTCTATCTGCCCTTCATGCACTCGGAAGTGCTGGACGAACAGGAGCGCTCGGTCGCACTCAATGCGGCGCTCGACGACAACACGCAGCGCTTTGCCGTGTTGCACCGGGACATCATTGCCCGCTTCGGCCGCTTCCCGCATCGCAACCGGATGCTCGGGCGCACCTCCACGGCCGAAGAGCAGGCGTTTCTCGACGAGGGCGGATTCGCCGGATAACGCTCAGTCAGCTCTCGTTGTGCGCCAGCGGCACGTCGCGCGTCGGAGAGGGGTTCGCATCGACCGCGTTCTTCAAGTCCTTCATCGAGCCGTAGGTCCGCGCATAGACCCAGGTGAACTCGGCGCCGAGCAAAAAGATCTGGGCCGAGTAATACACCCACACCAGCACCACCACGAGCGAGCCGGCGGCACCGTAGCCCGAGGCCACGCTGCTCTTGCCGATGTACAGGCCGATCAGGTGCTTGCCCACGGTGAAGAGCAGCGCCGTGACCGCCGCACCCACCCCCACGTCGCGCCACTGCACCCTGGCGCGCGGCATGATCTTGTAGATCATCGCGAAGACCACCGTCACCATCGCGAAGCTGAAGACGAAGTTCACGACCTGCGCCAGCGACTCCCAGGCGCCGAACACCGGCGACCACCACTTGCCGAGCGCCGCCAGCGCCGCGCTGGCCACCAGCGACACCATGAGCAAAAAGCCGATGCCCATGATCATGCTGAACGACAGCAGCCGCACGCGCACCATGTTGAAGAGGCCCTTGTTCTTCGCGCGGGCCGGTGCGCGCCAGATGCGGTCGAGCGCGTCCTGCAGTTCGCCGAAGACGGTGGCCGCGCCCACCACCAGCAGTGCGATGCCGATCACGGTGGCACGATGCCTTCGGTCGGCTTGTTGACCGCCTGCAGCATGCCCTGCACCGCGGCCGCGCCCTGCTCTCCCATCAGGCCCGAGAGCTGCGCGAAGATCTCGCCGCGCGCGGCCTCCTGGCCGAAGACCAGGCCGGCCACCGCGATCACGATCAGCAGCAGCGGCGCGATGGAGAACACCGTGTAGTAGGCCAGCGCGGCCCCCATGCTGGGTGCGTAATCGTTCGACCACGACGCGAAGGCCCGTCTGCAGAGATCGAAAAGCGCGCGGATTTGCATGAGCATGGAGTGTCCCTTCTGGATCGCCCGAAGGCATGTCGGCCCGATACCCTGCAGGTTGCAGGCCTGCCTACGATAATCGCATCCACATGCACCCGTCCCCCTCCGACGCGGCAGCGCCGCAAGATCACCCGCAGCCCCGGTCGCCACGCGACCTTTTTATTTCATTCACCTGGCTCGCGCTGCAGGGATTCGGCGGCGTTCTCGCCATCGTCCAGCGCGAGATGGTGGAAAAAAAGAAGTGGCTCACGCCCGAGCAGTTCCTCGAAGACTGGGCCGTGGCCCAGGTGATGCCGGGGCCGAACGTGATCAACCTCGGCCTCATGATCGGCGACCGCTACTTCGGCCTGCGCGGCGCCCTTGCCGCGGTGGCGGGCATGCTGACCATTCCCCTCGTCGTCATCCTCGCGCTGGCCGTGCTCTATGCGCACTACGCCGGCAATCCGCAGGTGGCGGCCGCGCTGCGGGGCATGGGCGCGGTGTCGGGCGGGCTGATCGCGGCCACCGGCATCAAGCTGGTGCCGCAGTTGCGCAAGCACCCGCTGGGCTTCACGACCTGCCTCGCGTTCATGGCGCTGGTGTTCGCGGCGATCGCGGTGTTCAGGATCCCGCTCGGCTGGGTGCTGCTGGTGCTCGGCGGCGTGGCCTGCGTCTGGACCTGGCGAAAGATCGCCCCATGACGATTGCCATGCAATGGCACGACTGGCTCGCCCTCTTCGGCCAGTACCTGCTGCTCTCGCTGCTCTCGATCAGCGGTGCCATCACCACGGTGCCCGACATGCATCGCTACCTGGTCGCCCAGCATGGCTGGCTCACCGATGCGCAATTCAGCTCCTCGGTCGCCATCGCCCAGGCCGCCCCCGGCCCCAACGTGCTGTTCGTGGCGCTCATGGGCTGGAACGTCGGGCTCAACGCGGGCGGCGGCATCGGTGCCGGCCCGTCGGCCTGGCTGCTCGGCTTCTTCGGCCTGATGGTGACCATGGTCGGCATCATGGTGCCAAGCACCACCCTCACCTACTTTGCCACCCGCTGGGGCCACCGCAACCGCACCCGCCGCGAAGTGCGCGCCTTCAAGCAGGGCATGGCCCCCGTGGTGGTCGGCCTGCTGATCGCCACCGGCTGGGTGCTGGCCTCGGGTAACCATGCTGGCAATGCGCCTGCCTGGCACCTGTGGCTGCTGACCGGCGTGGCCACGCTTATCGTCTGGCGCACGCGCATCCACCTGCTCTGGCTGCTGGGCGCCGGTGCGCTGCTCGGTGCCGTCGGCTTCGTTTGATTCTTCCTCCCTCCTTTCAGGAACACTTCGTCATGTCGCAACTTCGCCCGCTCGGCCGCTCCGGCCTCCTGGTTTCACCGCTCGCCTTCGGCGGCAACGTGTTCGGCTGGACCGTCGACGAGGCGGCCTCGTTCAAGCTGCTCGATGCCTGGCTCGAGGCGGGTTTCAACTTCGTCGACACCGCCGACGTCTACTCGGCCTGGGTGCCCGGCCACACGGGCGGCGAGTCCGAAACCATCATCGGCAAGTGGCTCAGGCACAGCGGCAAGCGCAACCGCGTGGTGCTGGCCACCAAGGTCGGCAAGCCGATGGGCGAAGGCAAGGTGGGCCTCTCGCCCAAGTACATCCGCGAGGCGGTCGAGGCTTCGCTCAAGCGCCTGCAGACGGACTACATCGACCTCTACCAGTCGCACGACGACGACGACGCCAACACGCCGCTCGAAGACTCGCTCGGCGCCTTCGACGACCTGATCAAGGAGGGCAAGGTGCGCGCCATCGGCGCCTCGAACTACACCGCGCCGCGGCTGGCCGAGGCGCTCGACGTGTCGGAGCGCCTGGGTATCGCGCGCTACGAGAGCCTGCAGCCGCTCTACAACCTGTACGACCGCGCGGTGTTCGAAGACGCACTGGCGCCGCTGTGCCTGAAGCGTGAAGTGGGCGTGATCAACTTCTACGCACTGGCCGCCGGCTTCCTCACCGGCAAGTACCGCACCGAAGCCGATGCCGCCAAGAGCGCGCGCGGCGCCAACACCACCAAGAAGTACCTGAACCCGCGCGGCCTGCGCATCCTCGATGCGCTCGACAAGGTGGCACAGCAGTACAACGCCAAGCCGGGCCAAGTCGCGATCGCCTGGCAGATCGCACGGCCGGGCGTGACGGCGCCCATCGCCAGCGCCACCTCCATCGCTCAGCTCGAAGAACTGGTGGTCGCCACGCAGCTGAAGCTCGACGCAGGCACCATCGACATGCTCGATCGCGCGAGCGCCGAAACCGCCGCCTGAGCCACTGCCGCGCCTAGCCGTCGACCGGGTTCAGCGGCGTCGAAAGGATCCGCTGGTAGAAAGCCACGTCGAGCCAGCGGCCGAACTTGAAACCGGCCTGCCGCACCGTGCCCGAGTGCTCGAAGCCCAGCCGCTCATGCAGGCCGATGCTGCCCGCGTTCGCCGCGTCGATGGCACCGACCATCACATGCACGTCCCGCGCGATCGCCTCGGCAATGATCGCCTCCATGAGCGTGCGCCCGAGGCCCGCACCGCGGTGCCCCGAATCGACATACACCGAGTGCTCGACCGTGTACTTGTAGGCCGGAAAGGCGCCGTAGCTTGCAAAGCCCAGCAGCTTGCCGCTCTCGTCTTCCGCGCCGATCACCGGGAAGCCATTGGCGCGCTTGGTGGCGAACCAGGCGACCATGTTCTCGGGCGTGCGCGGCTTGTAGTCGTACAGCGCGGTCGAGGTGACGATGGCTTCGTTGAGGATGGCGCCGGAATGGGCTTCTTCGGTGCAGGCGATCAGACGCATGGTGTTTCTCTCGTTCAAAATATAGGAGAATAATAATCTCCTATGAGAAACACTTCACCTGCTTCGGTCAAGCCTGACGACAACATCGACGCGCTCATCGCCACCCGGCTGCTGGCGCTGCGGCAGGGCAAGGGGCTCAGCTTGGCCGAGCTGGCCGAGCTGTCGGGCGTCAGCAAGGCCATGATTTCGAAGGTGGAGCGCGCGCAGCGCAGCCCCACGGCCGTGCTGCTGGGAAAGCTGGCCCGGCCTTGGCGTCTCGCTGGCACAGCTGCTCACCGAGGAAAAGGCGCAGCCCCAACGGCTTCGCGCGCGGGCCGCGCAGGAAGTCTGGCGCGATCCCGAAGCAGGCTATCTGCGCCGCCAAGTCGCCGAGCGCAACGCGGGCAGCGGCGTCGAGCTGGTCGAGGTCGAGCTGCCGCGTTCGGCGCAGGTCGGCTATCCGCGATGGAGCCGGCAAGCCCTACCGGCAATGCCTCTGGATGCTCGAAGGCGCCTTGCGGGTGGACTACGGCGACGAGCACTTCGAGCTGACGCCCGGCGACTGCCTCGACTTCGGGGTCGACCGGCCGCTGGTCTTCAAGGCGCTCGGGCGCAGCGCCTGCCGTTACCTGCTGGTGGCCTGCCCGACATAGCCCCGCGGTAGGCAAGCTCCCACACGCACAGGCGGTTCAGACCGGTGCGGCACGCGGTATCGGTCGGGATACTGCAAGGCATCGCAGCTTCCGGAGGAACACGATGTCTTTCGCGCTTTACATGATCGGATTTCTGATCTTTCTGGCTGGCCTCGCCTGGGGTGCCTCGGTGGCCGGCGTTCCCACGCTCTACATCGGCATCGGTGCGTTGATCTTTCTGGGGATCGGCATCTTCAGCGCGGTAGCCCGCACGCGCAGCAAGGATCCCTCCTGAGACCCTGGGCCGGCAAGTTCACACAGGCTTCACGCCGCCCCCACATGGCGTAGCTAACTTCGCGTGCGCACCGCAAACCGCGGTGCGCATTGCTTCAGTCAGCTGCCCATGCACTCCACTTCCAGTTTCTTTTCCCCACTCTCCACTTCATCCACCGCGCCTTGCCCCGCACCGGTTTCTTCAGCCGGCAGCAGCCTCGCCAACATCAAGGTGGACCTTCTCGTCGTGGGCGCCAGCTTTGCCGGCCTGGCCTGCGCCCGCGCCGCGGCGTTCGCCGGGCTCCGCGTGATGGTGCTCGAGAAGAAGGCCAGCGCCGGCGCCAAGCTGCACACCACCGGCATCATCGTCAAGGACGCGGTCGACAGCGTGCCGTGGCTGGCGGAAGTGCCGCCTGCGCTGGTGCGGCGCATCGAGGGTGTGCGGCTCTACGCACCCAACATGCGGCACGTCGACCTGCACGCGCCGGGCTACTGGTTCTGGGCCACCGATGCGCCCGCCCTGCTCGACTGGATGGTGGATTCCACGCGGGCCTGCGGCGTCGACGTGCGGCTCGACACCTTGTTCGAACAGGCGCTGTGGATGGATGACCGGTGGGAAGTGCCGGTGGCCCAGGGCGCCTGCATCACGGCCCGCTACATCGTCGGCGCCGATGGCCCGCACTCGCGCGTCGCCAAGGCGCTCGGCCTCTCGCGCAACACGCGCTTTCTCTACGGCGTCGAGCACGAATACCTGGGCGCACGCATGGCGCCCGACCTGCTGCATTGCTTCATCGACCGCCAGCTGGCCGCCCGGCTACATCGGGTGGGCGCTCGACGGCGTCGGCGTGAGCCAGATCGGGCTGGCGCGCCGCATGAGTCGCCGCAGTGCGACCGCCGCCCTGCGGCTCGATCCGCTGCTGCGCAAGATCGCGTCGGTGGTGTCACCGGGCGATGCACCGCCAGTCGCGGTGCGTGCAGGAATGATCCCCTGCGGCGGCGTGCTGCCGGTGGTGGCACGCGAGCGGGCATTGCTGGTGGGCGATGCGGCGGGCATGGTGTCGCCGGTCACGGCCGGCGGCATCCACACCGCGCTGCAGCACGGCGAGCGCGCGGGCGAGGCGGTGGCGCGATTCGTCCGTGGCGAGGTGGGCGACCCGGCCACGTGGTTCGTGCGCAACTATCCACGCTTTCTGCTCAAGCGCTCGCTGCGCTGGGCCTTCGACAACTTCCAGAGCGACTGGATGTTCAACCACCTGCTCGGCACGCCGCAGATGCGGCGCATGGCGGAACTCATCTACTTCCACCGCAAGGGCGGGCCGCTGCCGAAGGACTGACCAGCGGGAGATCAGGCGCTGCGTTGCCGCATCGCCTCGTAGAGGCACACGCCGCTGGCCACCGAGACGTTGAGGCTCTCGACCGCGCCGGCCATCGGAATGCTCACGAGCTCGTCGCAGGTCTTGCGGGTGAGCTGGCGCATGCCCTCGCCCTCGCCTTCGGCGCCGAGCACCAGCGCCAGCGGGCGCTTCAGGTCGCTTTGATAGATCGTGCCCGGCGCGTCGTCGCTGGTGCCCACGCACCAGATGCTGCGCTCCTTGAGCTCGTTGAGCGTGCGCGCGAGGTTGGTCACCATGAAATACGGCACCGTCTCGGCCGCGCCGCTCGCCACCTTGGCCACGGTGGCGTTGATGCCGGCCGCATGGTCCTTGGGGGCGATGACCGCATGCGCGCCGGCGCCGTCGGCCACGCGCAGGCAGGCGCCGAGGTTGTGCGGATCGGTCACGCCGTCGAGCACCAGCAAGAGCGGCACGGTGCCGGCGGCTTCGAGGCCTTCGAGCAATTCGTCGAGCGAATGGATTTGCGCAGCGGGTTCGATACGCGCGACCACGCCCTGGTGGCCATGGCTGCCGCTGAGCTTGGACAGCCGCAGGCCGTCGGCCTCGACCAGCCGCACGCCGGCATCTTGCGCACGCGCAATGAACTGTTTCATGCGCGCATCGCGCCGGCTGGCGTCGAACATCACTTCGAGCACCGATTTGGGCGCGGTCTTGATGCGCACGCCCACGGCGTGGAAGCCGAAGATCACTTTGGGAGAAGACATCCCCTGATTATCCCTACCCCCAGGCTCGATCCGTCAGGCGATGGGCAGACCGCTGTGCGCGCGCGTGCGTTCGTCGTGCAGTTCCTGCACCGCCAGCGCGTTCGGATGCACCCGTTCGCTGTTGCCCACGCTCTCCAGGTACTGGCAGGCGGCATGGCCCTCGGCGGCCTTTTCGTAGCGCGCGATCCAAGCGTCGCGCGCAGGGAGCTTCTCGGGCGACACCGGCCAGACGCCCGGCTGCGGCCGCATGTGTTCGCCGATGCCGATGCGCCAGGGCTTGGCGCTCAGGCGGGCGCGAAAGCAGTTCTGGTTGCGGCACATGCGCGCGTAGACCTTGTCGACGCCCATCGCCTGGAAGCAGTCGGCCACCGCCATGTCGGCCGGGTTGAAGACATCGTGCATGGCCAGCAGACGGAATCCGGCGGGCGTGCGGTAGACACGCAGATGCCAGTCGGGATGCTGGTGCATGAAACGCCCGATGCGCTCGGCTGCCCGCTTCTCGGGCGCAGGGTTCTTGCTGGCCTCCCCACGCTTCCTGGCCAGGCCGATGCGGTAGGCCACGGCGAAGACCACGATGACCGCGATCAGCCCACCCACCCAGGTCTTGGCGGTCCAGCCGCCGACGATGCCCGCGATCAGCGCCGGCACCAGTGCAAAACCGAACACGCTGCCCGTCAGCGGTTCGTCGAAATCGATGTCGACGAAGAGCACGTCGGGCGTGTTGAGGCAGCGCGCGCCGTAGCCGTTGCGGGTGATGACGTTGTCGCCCTGCCGCTCGACGATTTCCTCGCGGATCGGCACGCCGTCGGCGCCATTGTAGGACATCTTGCGCTCGCGGCGGTCGAGCTTCTCGCCGCTCGCGATGCGGTCGAAGGCCTCGCGGGTGCGCTGGTCGGCATGGGCCTGCGCGGCCAGCGGGCTGTCGTCGGACCAGCCATGGCGCTTGACGGTGATCTGCTTGCCCGCCACGCGCTCCTGAATACGGCCCTCGGCCCAGAACTGGGGAACGATCATCGCTTCAAACCTTCCCGCCGAAATACAGCCACGCCAGCGCCACGACCAGCAGAACGATGACGATCGGCAGCCACTTGTAGCCCCCTCCGGCACCCGGCCCGGCTCGGCCATCGGGTTGCTCGGCATGCTCGACGGCAAATGCCCGCAGTTGCCGACAGCCGGGTTTTCGTGGTTGTCGACCAGCCGCTTGGCGGCGGCCAGGTCCAGACCGGTGGCCGCGCGCGTGAGGCGGATGGCCTCGATCTTGTTGCCCTGCGCCAGGGCGGTCAGCGCGGCGGACGGCATCGAGGCCGGCCCGTTGCCCTGCATGCCCGCCGCCGACTCGGGCTCTCCGCGGCCCCAGTCGCCCTCCTGCCAGTCCGGCTGGCCCGGGTGCTGGTTGGCGTAGCGCTCGACGGCCTCCTTGGCCGATTTGAGATCGAGACCCGTGCTGTCGCGCACGATCTTGATGGCTTCGATCAGCCGGCCGCGCTGAAGCGCCACGATGGCGTCAGGTGGAAGCTTGTCCATGGGCGTCTCCTCGAGTTGTTTTATTTGCTATCCATTTGATAGCTCAGACCGCTTGTTCGACGGTCGATACGGGTGTTTTTTCGTTGCGCGACACGCGTCCGGCCTTGATGGTGATGCGACGCTCGCAGCGGGAGGCGATGCCGCGATCGTGGGTGACCAGCACCAGCGTCGTGCCGAGTTTCGCGGTTGAGGTCGAACATCAGCTTCATCACCTGTTCGCCGGTCGCGAAGTCGAGGCTGCCGGTGGGTTCGTCGGCCAGCAGCAGGGCCGGCTGGACCACGAAGGCCCGGGCCAGCGCCACGCGCTGCTGCTCGCCGCCCGACAGCACCTTGGGATAGTGGCCAAGGCGCTGGCCGAGCCCGACGCGGCCGAGCATCTCGGTGGCGGCCTTGCGTGCGTCCTTGCGGTTGGCCAGCTCCAGCGGCAGCATCACGCTCTCGAGCGCGCTCAGGTTGCCCAGCAGCTGGAAGCTCTGGAACACGAAGCCCACGCGCTGCGCGCGCAAGGCGGCGCGCTCGTCCTCGTCGATGGCGAAGATGTCGTCGCCCGCGAGCTCGACCGTGCCGCGCGTGGGCGTGTCCAGCCCCGCGATGATCGACAGCAAGGTGCTCTTGCCGGAGCCCGAGGCGCCGACGATGGCGGCGGTTTCCCGTGCCCCGAGGGTGAAATCGATGTCCTGCAGAATGTCCAGCGTGCCGGCCGAATCGGTGACGGACTTGAAGACATGCTCGACGGCGACAATGGCATCAGACGGGGGTTGGGACCTGGAAAGGCTTTGGTTTTGAATCGACGTGACTTTATCTTGACCACCGCCGCGCTCGGCGGCGCAGGGGCATGGGCGGCCGTGGCGCAAGCGCAGACCGCCACCGCCGGCAAGCCAGTGATCCTAGTGCTCGGCGACTCGCTGAGCGCAGAGTACGGTCTGAAGCGCGGCGAGGGCTGGGTACCCTTGCTGGAAAAAAGGCTTGTCCAGCAGAAGATCGCGGCCACCGTGGTCAACGCGAGCATCAGCGGCGACACCAGCTCGGGCGGGCGCGCGCGTTTCCCCGCCCTGCTGGCACAGCACAAGCCCAGCCACGTGGTGCTGGAGCTCGGCGCCAACGACGCCTTGCGCGGCCTGCCGCTCGCCAACACCGAAGACAACCTGCTGCAGATCACCAAGGCCGCGCAGGCCGCGGGCGCCAAGGTGCTGATCGTCGGCATCCAGGTGCCGCCGAACTACGGCGGCGACTACACGCGGCGCTTCGAGGCGGTGTTCTCCAAGGTGGCGGGTACCACCAAGGCCGCGCTCGTGCCCTTCCTGCTCAAGGGCGGGGCCGATGCGCCCGATTCGCTCTCGCTGTTCCAGGCCGACCGCATTCATCCGACCGCCGTGGCGCAGCCGCAGTTGCTCGACAACGTCTGGCCGGAGCTGCGCAAGCTGCTGCCCAGGTAAGGCGCAGCGCCCTGAAAGAAAAAGCCGCCGCAGGCGCAGGCCTGCGGCGGCTTTCTGATGGGGACGCCAGGAGCGGATCAACCGTTCTTGGTGGGCAACTCGGGCACCGTGGGGGGATCGCGTTCGAGCGATGCCACGTCGGTCTCCGGGTCTCCGGGGGCCAGTCCGTCGCTGCTCGGGCCGAGCTTGCGATATTGCTTCTCGCAGAGCTTTTCTTCCTTTTTCTTCTTCTTGGCCAGCTCTTTCTGGCGCTTTTCGTAGCCGTAATTTGGTGTTGCCACTGCTTCTCCTTGAGGCGAGACAGTCACCGTGACTGTGCGTGGCCTACTGTAAGCGATAACGGTGCAGTCTCAAGGCGTGGAACCGGGCAGCGTTTCGAACTCGAACAAACCTTGCAAACCAGGGTAGCGCTGATGCATGAACCAGCCCATGGCACCGGCGCCGGCCGCCATCGCGAGGACGATCGTGACCACCATCCATCCGACATGCTCGCCCACCGGCCAGAGGAAGATCACGGCCAGCACCGGCACCAGCGCCCCGAGGGACGAGAGCCACATCCAGCGCCTCGGGGCGAGCATGGGCTCCCAGGTTTGCGGATCGATGCCGGCATCGATGAACACCTCGGCGTCGAAGCGCAGGCGCGGCCGGGGCTGGGTGGCGAAATGCAGCAGGAGCGCGGCCCGGTTGCGAAAGCGAAGGACGCGGCCGGTATCGACGGTCAGGGCCAAGGGCAGCCTGATCTCCCTGGTTTCGGAGCCCCTTGCGGCCTGCTGGAAGACCAGCCGCTTGACGATGGCCTCGCTCGAGACGAACTCGGTCTTCACGTCGCAGAAGCCCATGCGCGCGCGGCACACCTCGCGCCAGGCCACGGCCTGCGGCGACGCCGGTTCGCCCCAGCGCATGCCTTGCGCATCGATCCGGAACATCCCCTCGCCCACCCGCGAAAACTGGCGCAGCAGATACCAGAGGCCGCCGCCCAGCCCCGCGAAGAGCACCAGCCCGAGGAGCATGAGGATCGCTTCGTTGCCGCGCGCGCTGGACCAGTCGTCCTGCAACACCGCAGCCGCCACGAGCGACACCGCAATCAGCGCGAAAAGACCTACGAAGCCGCCGATGAAGAGCCGCGTGCTCCGCAGATCCGGCACACCTTCCAGCGGGCCGGCCTGCGCGAGCGCCTCCAGCACATGCGCCGGCACGGTCAGCACGCGCGATGCGACGGCCTGCGGCGCAGGCGGCGGCATTGCGTCGCGCGCGACAGGCGGCGCGACGTAATGACTCTTGCGGTGTTTTTTCCCCACTGCGCGCAGCGAACCCTACATCTGCACCAGCGCCTGCTGCAGATCGGCGCGCAGATCGTCGACGTCTTCCAGCCCGACCGAGAAGCGCACCAGCGTGCCCTTGTAGGGCCAGCGCGCCACGCTCGCATCGCGCATCAGGCCGATGTCGTAGGGCACCACCAGGCTGATCGGCCCGCCCCACGAATAGCCGAGGCGGAAGAGGCGCAGGCTGTCGCAGAAGCGGTCGACCTGCTCGGTGCTGTAGCGCTCGTCGAACACGACCGAGAACAGGCCCGCGGCCAGATCGGTGGCGCCGCACAGCGCGCGCCAGTTGGCATGGCCGGGCGAATCCTCCAGCGCCGGGTGCAGCACCTGCGCGATCTCCTCGCAGCCGTTGAGCCAGCCGGCCAGTTCGCGTGCCGCGCGGTCGTGCGCGGCGTAGCGCAGCCCGATGCTCGGCAGCGAGCGCAACAGGGTCTCCACGTCGCCCACGCCGATGCCGAAGCCGATACGCATGTGCGCCAGCTTGAGCGCGCGGTGCAGCCGCTCGTCGTTGGTGACCACGCTGCCCATCAGCACGTCGCCGCCGCCGCTCGGGTACTTGGTGAGCGCGTGCACCGAGATGTCGACGCCCTGCCCCGTGCCGTTGAAGTCGAAGGGCGCGAAGGCCAGGCCCGCGCCCCAGGTGTTGTCGAACGCCGTCACCACGCCGCGCGCGCGGCAGATGTCCACGAGCGCCGGCAGGTTCGGAAACTCCATCGTGACCGAGCCCGCCGCCTCGACCCACACCAGCCGCGTGCGGTGCGAGATCTTGGCCTCCAGGTCGGCC
>CAMATD010000187.1 GCA_945860785.1 Variovorax sp. YR752
GGTTGGCCAGCTTCTGCCGCACGGCGCGGCGGCGCTGCCACAGCGTGACGGCGATCAGCAGCAGCACCGCCATCGCCAGGCTGGCGGTGATGGCCGCGTTGCGCGCGCCCACGCGTACCGGCGCCAGGTCGTCGAGCACCACCAGCTGCCACGGTGCGCCGCGCAGCGCGCGTGTGGAGGCGAGCTGGTCCACACCATCGAGCGTGATGACCTGCACGTCGCGCGCCAGCGCCTCCTTCTGCGCCCATTGCAGCGGCTGCAGGCCGGCCTCGCCGTAGGGCCGCGAACGCAGCACCTCGGCGCGCTGCAGGGCGTCGAGCGGCAGCATCGGGCGGAACTTGAGGTCGTCGCGGGTGGAGAGGATCACCACGCCGCGCTGGTCGACCAGTGCCACGTCGCCCGGGAGCTTGCGCCAGGCGCGCTCGGCCTCCTCGAGGTTGACCTTGACGGCCACCACGCCGCGCGTGGGCTGGTCGCGGCGCAGCGCGTACGAAAGGTAATAGCCGGGCTTGCGGCTGGTGATGCCCACGCCGTAGAAGCGGCCCCGGCCCTGCCCCAGCGCGTCGATCACGTAGGGCCGGAACGACAGGTCCTGGCCGACGGTGGTGCCGGGCCGGTCCCAGTCGGAGGCCGCCAGCGAGGTGCCGCCGGCGTCGAGCACGTAGAGCATCTCGGCGCCCGCGGTCGCGTTGACGCCGTCCAGGTAGCGGTTGACCGCGTCGCGCAGCGACCCGTCCGAAGGCGTGCCGAGCAGCGCCGGCACGATGGGCGTCATCTCCAGCCGCGCGGGCAGGTAGTCGAAGCGGGCCAGGTCGGCGTCGAGCCCGGTCGCGAGCATGTCGAGCCGGTGGTCCGCCGCTTCGCGCAGCCGCGCCAGACCGTTCTGCATGGCGCAGCTGGTGGCCGGCGAAGGCGGCCACGGCCACCAATGCCAGCGCGCCGCACCAGCGCGGCAGGCCGCGCCAGCGTCTTGAGGTGTGAGAAGGCAAGTCGAAGCGCAGTGCCGGCTGCCGTGAAGTCATGAACCCGTTATTGCACAAGGCCGTGAAGGCCGCATCAGTGGCAGCCCGATGGCGCGGGTCATGAAGTGTTTCGGCCAGGGCCTCCATCCGGTCAGGCATAGCGCAGTTCGCCGGTCTTGCCGCGGAAGACCCGGTAGGAAAAAACGGTGTAGCCCACGATGGCCGGCACCGAGATGCAGGCTCCCACCAGGATGACCTTGAGCGCCGGCGCGCTGCTCGCAGCCTGCCAGATCGTGAGCTGGCCGATCACCACGTAAGGATAGATGCTGTAGGCCAGCCCGAGAAAGCCGAGCACGAACACCATGATCAGCAGCACGCAGGGCAGCCAGCACACCGGCCCGCGCACCATGCGCGTGTTCAGCAGGCCGCGCACCGCGAGCAGCGCCACGCCGGTCATGAGCGGGATGGCGGCCAGCGCGATGATCTCGGGCAGCGCGAACCAGCGCTCGCGCACCTCGGGGCTGACCCAGGGCGTGGCCATCGAGATCAGCAGCATGCCGCCGACCATCGGCGCCCAGGCGGTGCGCGCCCATTGCACCGCGCGCTCCTGCAGCGCGCCTTCGGTCTTCATGATGAGCCACGCGGCCCCCATGAGCACGTAGGCCATCGGCAGCGCGACCGCAATGGCGGCGGCGAAGATCGGATAGTTCCAGCCGATGCCGAAGCCGCTGATGTAGCGCCCGAGCATCCAGCCCTGCGCCACCGAGGCCAGCGTGGAGCCCGCGAAGAAGAGCCGGTCCCAGGTGCGCTTGTGGCTGTCGCGCGCCTTCACGCGGAAGTCGAAGGCCACGCCGCGCAGCGTGAGCCCGATGAGCATCAGCGCCACCGGCAGGTAGAGCTCGCCGAGCACGAGGCCGTGCGCTTTCGGAAAGGCGACCAGCAGGATGCCCACGCCCAGCACCAGCCAGGTTTCGTTGGCGTCCCAGAACGGGCCGATGGAGGCGACCATCACGTCCTTCTCGGCGTCGGTGGCGCGGTGCATGAGCATGCCCACGCCGAGGTCGTAGCCGTCGCTGACCACGTAGACCAGCATGGACACGCCCATCAGCACCATGAAGATCACCGGCAATGCGGCATCGAAGCTCATCATCGCGTTCATGCGCGGCCTCCTTCGACGATCGGTGAGGTGATGGCGCCCGCCGGCGTCGCGGCCTGCTCGGCGGCCTCGGTGGCCAGCACTTCGTCGGGCTTCTCGGCCATGTACTTGAGCACCGCCACGTAGGCCACGATGAGCGCGAGGTACAGCGCCAGAGTGAGCCCGATCATCGCGGACGGCACCTTCGACACCACGTCGGCCGTGCGCACCAGCCCGTAGACGATGTAGGGCTGGCGGCCGATCTCGGTGACGTACCAGCCCGCCACCGTGGCCACCCAGCCCGAGAAGGTCATGCCCGCGAACAGCCACAGCAGCGCGCGCGGCAGCAGTGCCGGCTGCCACCGCGTGCGGCGATAGAGTCACCAGCCGATCCAACTGGTCGCGAGCATCAGGATGCCCATGCCGACCATGATGCGGAACGCGAAGAACATCGGCAGCGGCGGCGGGTGCGCACCGGGAAAATCGTTGAGCCCGCGGATCTCTCCGTCGGCCTTGTGCGTGAGGATCAGGCTCGCGCCGTTCGGGATCGCGATCTCGAAATGATTCTTGCGCGCCATCGCATCGGGAACGGCGAAGAGCAGCAGCGGCGCGCCGCGCTCGGTTTCCCACACGCCTTCCATCGCGGCGATCTTCGCGGGCTGGTGTTCGAGCGTGTTGAGGCCGTGCATGTCGCCCACCACGATCTGCACCGGAATCAGCACAGCCGCCAGCGTGAGCCCCACGCGCAGCACGCGCGCCGCGCTGCGTTGCCCCACGCCGCGCAGCACCTGCCAGGCCGACAGCCCGATCAAGAGAAACGCACAGGTCAGCGCCGAAGCCAGCAGCATGTGCGCGAAGCGGTACGGGAACGACGGGTTGAAGATCACCGCCAGCCAGCTTGCGACGTGGAACTCGCCATTCACGATCTCGTGCCCCGCGGGTGTCTGCATCCACGAGTTGAGCGCCAGGATCCAGAAGGCCGACAGCGTGGTGCCGAAGGCCACCATGAAGGTCGACATCAGGTGCACGCGCTCGCCGACCTTGCCGTGGCCGAACAGCATCACGCCCAGAAATCCCGCCTCCAAGAAGAACGCGGTCAGCACCTCGTAGCCCAGCAACGGCCCCGCCACATTGCCCACGCGCTCCATGAAGCCCGGCCAGTTGGTGCCGAACTGGAAGCGCATGGTGATGCCACTGACCACGCCGAGCGCGAAGGTCAGCGCGAACACCTTGGTCCAGAAGCGGTAGGCATCGAGCCAGCCCTGCGCGAGCGCGGCATCGCCGCCGCCGCGCGTGCGGAGCCACCGCCAGCGGAAGAACAGCAGCAGCCAGCCGAGCGCGATGCTGATCGTGGGAAACAGGATGTGGAACGTGATGTTGGCCGCGAACTGCATGCGGGCGAGGATCAGGGCGTCCATCAGGTTCCTTTCCGGCCGTCGGCGGCGAGGCCGCCGACGGCGGGGGTCATCGCTTCGCCGCGCCGCCCTGCTTCAGGGCCTCGGACATGCCGATCAGCACGCCGCTTGCCAGCGTCGCGTAGCTGTCGAGCAGCGCCTGCGAGGCACGCAGGCTCATCGCGCGGCCGTCGCGCAGGTTCTTCTGCGTGTCTTCCATCAGCTGTTCGAGCGCGACCGCGGCACGCGCACCGGTGCCGGTGCTCTTGCCCTGCATCGCCTGGAACACACCGCTCCACGGGCCATCCATCGGCGCCGCCTTGCGCACGCTGGCGAACAGCGTGTCTTCCATCTTCTCGATGTCGCCGAGCGCCTTCTTGAGCTGCGTCTCGCGCAGGCTCACGCCCTGGTCGACCAGCTGCTGCAGCGCACGCTGGTTGGCCACCACCGCCTGCTCCAGCGCACCGTCCATGCCGGCGAAGGCCTTGGCCAGCAGCGCTTCCACGCCGGGTGCGGGCAGCTTGCTGCCTTCTGCACCGGCCGAGGCCGCCTTGGTGACCGTGCCCAGCACCTGCCGGATGTTCGCAAGCGTGAGCTCGCGGCCCTGCAGCGCCTTGAGCGTGGCCTCGTGCACGGTCTTGCGGATGGTCTCGCCCTGCTTGGCCGTGGCGTCGGTGAACTTGTTAATCAGTGCGGCCTGATCGATGCCGTTTTTGAGGATCATGGTCGTGCGGTCATTGCATGTGCTGGCCGCCGTTGATGGCGATGTTGGCGCCAGTCACGAAGGCTGCCTCTTCCGAGGCGAGGTAAATGATCAGGCCCGCCACTTCCTCGGGCTTGCCCAAGCGCCCCACGGGGATGTGCGGCAGGATCTTGCTGTCGAGCACTTCCTTCGGGATGGCCGTGACCATCTTCGTGCCGATATAGCCGGGCGAGATGGTGTTGACCGTCACGCCCTTCTTCGCCACTTCGAGCGCCAGCGCCTTCATGAAGCCGTGCACGCCGGCCTTGGCCGCCGAGTAGTTGGTCTGGCCGAACGCGCCCTTGGAGCCGTTCACCGACGACACATTGATGATGCGGCCCCAGCCCCAATCCACCATGCCGTCGGCCACCTGCTTGCTCATGTTGAACAGGCTGTCGAGGTTGGTGCGCAGCACGGCGTTCCAGTTGATCTGGTCCATCTTCTTGAAGGTCATGTCGCGCGTGATGCCCGCGTTGTTGACCAGCACGTCGACCGGGCCCAGCGCCTCCTGCACCTGGCTCACGGCCTTGGCGCAGGAGTCGTAGTCGGCCACGTCGCAAGGCACGGCCAGGATCTGGTAGCCGCGCGACGCCATCTGCGCCACCCAGTCGGCATGCGACTTGTTGCCCGGCGAATAGGTCACCGCAAGCTTGTAGCCCGCGTCGACCATCTTGGTGGAGATCGTCTCGCCCAGGCCGCCCATGCCGCCGGTGACCAGGACCACTGGTTGTTGCTTCTCGCTCATTTGCTTGCCCCTTGGGGCGTTGTGTGACTCGGAAAATCGTTCAGGCGCGCTCGACCGCGAGCGCAACACCCATGCCGCCGCCGATGCAAAGCGACGCGAGACCCTTGTTCGCGCCGCGACGGCGCATCTCGTGCAGCAGCGTCACCAGCACGCGGCAGCCCGACGCGCCGATGGGGTGGCCGATGGCGATGGCGCCACCATTGACGTTGATGCGGCTCGTGTCCCATTCCATCTGCTGGTTGACCGCGCAGGCCTGCGCCGCGAAGGCTTCGTTGATTTCCATGAGGTCGAGGTCCTGCGCCTTCCAGCCGGCCTTCTTGAGCGCGAGCTGCGAGGCGGGCACCGGGCCCATGCCCATGAGCGACGGGTCGAGGCCCGCGCTCGCGTAGGCGCGGATCACGGCCAGCGGCTGCAGGCCGAGTGCGGCAGCACGCGAAGCCGACATCACCAGCACCGCGGCCGCGCCGTCGTTCAGGCCCGAGGCATTGCCGGCCGTCACCGAGCCGGCCTTGTCGAAGGCGGGGCGCAGTCTGGCGAGCGCGTCGGCGTTGGTCTTGCGGTTCACGAACTCGTCGGCCGAGAAGACGATCGGGTCGCCCTTCTTCTGCGCGATGCTGAACGGAAGAATCTCGTCGTTGAATCGACCCGCATCCTGCGCGGCCGCTGCCTTCTGCTGCGAAGCGAGCGCGAGCGCGTCCTGCATCTCGCGCGTGATGCCGTACTTCTTCGCCACGTTCTCGGCTGTGGTGCCCATGTGGTACTGGTTGTAGACGTCCCAGAGGCCGTCCACGATCATCGTGTCGACCAGCTTCCAGTCGCCCATGCGCTGGCCGTTGCGCGAGTTGGGCAGCACGTGCGGCGCGGCGCTCATGTTCTCCTGGCCGCCGGCCACCACGCTCTCTGCATCGCCGCACTTCACGGCCTGCGCCGCGAGCATCACGGCCTTCAGGCCCGAGCCGCAGACCTTGTTGATGGTGAGGCCCGGCACGCCGATGGGCAGCCCCGCCTTGATGACCGTCTGCCGCGCCGGGTTCTGCCCCGCACCGGCCGCGAGCACCTGGCCCATGATCACCTCGGACACCGCATCGCCCGGTACGCCGGCCTTGGCGAGCAGGCCCTTCACCACGTGCGCGCCCAGATCGGGCGCGGCCGTGCCGGCGAGCGCGCCGCCGAACTTGCCGACCGCCGTGCGTTGCGCGGCCACGATCACGATCACGATCACGATCACGATATCGTCTGACATGAGAGTCTCCTTGGGGTTGGTGCTGAAGAAAAAAAGGAATGGCGGCGGCCCGTGCTCAGGCCGCCTTGGCTTTGACATAGCGCCCGGGTACGGGCTCGATGATGGGGAATTCGGCGCTGCCCAGCGCGCGGCGCGCGGCGACCTTTGCGCCCGCATGCGTGGCGAGCCACTCGCTCCACGCGGGCCACCAGCTGCCGTCGATGCTTTGTGCGTTGTCGAGCCATGCACCGGCATCGGCCGCGAGATCGCCGACCCAGTGATTGCGCTTCTTCTTCGCGGGCGGGTTGATCACGCCCGCGATGTGGCCGCTCGCGCCGAGCACGAAGCGCGTTTCGCCGCCCAGCAGTTGTGTGCCCGCATAGGCGGTCTTCCACGGCACGATGTGGTCGTCGCGCGAGGCGTAGATGAAAGCCGGTGCATCGATGCGCGACAGGTCCACCGGCACGCTGCACTGCACCGTGCCGCCGGGCTCGCGCAGCTTGTTTTCCAGGTAGGTGTTGCGCAGGTACCAGCAGTACATCGGCCCCGGCAGGTTGGTGTCGTCGCCGTTCCAGAACAGCAGGTCGAAGGCCGCAGGCGCCTTGCCCTTGAGGTAGCCGTTGACCACATAGGGTCAGATCAGGTCGTTGGCGCGCAGCGCGGCGAACACGGTCGCGAGCTCGCGGCCCTTCATGAGGCCGCCGCGGCCGATGCTGGCCTCGCGCGTGGCGACCATGTTCTCGTCGACCATCAGGCCCAGTTCGCCAGTGTCGGAGAAGTCGAGCATCGCGGTCAGGAGCGTGACGCTGGCGGCGGGCTTGTCGCCGCGCGCGGCTGCCACGGCGAGCGCGCTGCCCAGCAGCGTGCCGCCAATGCAGAAGCCCAGCGTGTTGACCTTGTCGCTGCGGGTGATGCCGCGCGCAACGTCGAGTGCCTGCAACACGCCTTTCTCCACGTAGTCGTCCCAGCCCAGGTGGCCCTGCTCCGCCGACACGTTCCGCCACGACACGAGAAACACCGTGTGGCCCTCCGCCACCGCATACGCCACCAACGAGTTCGCGGGCTGCAGATCGAGGATGTAGAACTTGTTGATGCACGGCGGCACGATCACCAGCGGCCGCTTGTGCACCTTGGCCGTGGACGGTGTGTACTGCACGAGCTGCATCAGCTCGTTCTCGAACACCACGCTGCCCGGACTGGTCGCGACGTTGCGGCCGACCTCGAAGGCTTCGTCGTCCAACATCGAGATGCGGCCCTTCGCCACGTCCGCGAGAAATAGCCGTGCGCCTTCGAGCAGGCTGGTACCACCGGAGTCGAGCGCGGCCTGCATCGCCTCGGGATTGGTCGCGAAGCTGTTGGCCGGGTTCATCGCGTCGATCACCTGCCGCAGCGCAAAGTCCATCTGTGCCTTGCCGCGCGCGTCGATGGGCGCGATCTCCAACGCATTGCGCATCAGCGCGCCGAACTGCAGATGGCTTTGCGACAGTCCTTGCTGCCAGGCTTGCAACCACGAGGTCGCGTCGAAAGGGTTTGAAGGTGTGGTCATGGCCGTGCCTGCTCAGTGCAGCTTGACGTGGGGTTCGATGCGCCGCGTGATGAGGCGGGCGAGCGTATCGAGCGAGACCTTGACGACGCCGTGCAGCGCCAGTTCGTGCATCTTGTAGATGCGACACGTACATGAGCCGCGCGAAGCGGCCTTCGATCATCAGGCTGCCGCCCACCGGCCCGCCCATCATGTTGCCGACGGTGCTGAACTCGCCGAGCGACACCAGCGAACCGAAGTCGCGATAGCGGTACGGCTTGAGTATCTTGCCCGCCATGCGCCGGCGGATCTGCACCGCGACGTGCGAGGCCTGCTGGTGCGCCGCCTGCGCGCGCGGCGGCACCAGCCCGCCCTTGCCATCGTTGGCTTCTGGCCAGTCGCAGGCCGCGCAGTCGCCGATGGCGAAGATGTCCGCATCGCGCGTGGTCTGCAGCGTGGGCAGCACCGCGAGCTGGTTGCTGCGGTTGGTTTCCAGCCCCGCGATGTCCTTCATGAAATCGGCCGCCTTCACGCCCGCGGCCCACACCACCAGCTCGGCCGGCAACACGCGGCCATCGGCCAGGCGCACGCCCTCAGGCAGCACCTCGGCCACCGTGGCGGAGGTGTGCACGTCCACGCCCAGCTTGCGCAATAGCGCCTCTGTGGCAGCCGACATGCGTGCCGGGAGCGCGGGCAGCACGCGGTCGGCGACTTCGATCACGCTGACTTGGATGTCCTTCTCCGCATCGACGCGGTCCAGCCCGTAGGCCACGACCTCGCGCGTGGTGCGGTGCAGTTCGGCCGCCAGCTCCACGCCGGTGGCGCCCGCGCCGATGATCGCCACGTGCAGCTGCTCGGGCCGCAGCGGCGTGGTCTGCGCATGCGCGCGGATGCAGGCGTTGACTATGCGCTGGTGAAAGCGCTGCGCATCGGCCTTCGATTCGAGCCGCAGCGCATGCTCGCGCACGCCGGGCGTGCCGAAGTCGTTGCTGAGGCTGCCGATGGCGACCACCAGCGTGTCGTAGCCGAAGGCGCGCTCCGGCGTGACCAGTCGGCCCTCGTCGTCCATGTACGGCGCCACCTGCACCTCGCGCCGCTCGCGGTCGATGCCGGTCAGCTCGCCGAGCCGGAAGCGGAAGCCGTGCCAGTGCGCCTGCGCGAGGTAGTCGACCTCGTGCGCGCTCATGTCCATGCTGCCCGAGGCGATCTCGTGCAGCTTGGGCTTCCACACATGGGTGCGGTGCTTGTCGACCAGCGTGATCTCCGCGCGGCCCTTCTTGCCCAGCGAATCGCCCAGGCGCGTGGCCAGCTCCAACCCGCCCGCGCCGCCGCCGACGATCACGATGCGGTGCTTCGAATCAGGGGTGCTCATGGGGTGCGGCGATGAAGGGACGACGCGGCGTGCGCTCAGTGCGTAGGCCCGGCGGGCATGCGCGCCACGGTGGCATCGAGCACCTGCTCGGGCTCGTCCGCCTCGGCGGAGCTTTCCTGGTTCAGGTGGCGGTGCATGCGGTCGGTGTCGAGGTCGCCGGTCCACTTGGCGACCACGAGCGTGGCCACGCCGTTGCCGATCAGGTTGGTGAGCGCGCGGGCTTCCGACATGAAGCGGTCGATGCCCAGGATCAGCGCGAGCCCCGCCACCGGCACATGGCCCACCGCCGACAGCGTGGCCGCCAGCACGATGAAGCCGCTGCCCGTGACGCCCGCCGCGCCCTTCGAGGTCAGCAGCAGTACCAGCAGCAGCGTGATCTGCTGCGTGAGCGACATGGGCGTGTTGGTGGCCTGCGCGATGAACACCGCCGCCATCGTCAGGTAGATCGAGGTGCCGTCGAGGTTGAACGAGTAGCCCGTGGGAATGACCAGGCCGACCACCGACTTCTTGGCGCCCAGGTTCTCCATCTTGGCCATCATGCGCGGCAGCGCGGCCTCGCTCGACGACGTGCCCAGCACGATCAGCAGTTCTTCCTTGATGTACTTGATGAACTTCCAGATGCTGAAGCCGTGGAAGCGCGCGATGCCCCCGAGCACCACGAAGATGAAGAACAGGCAGGTGGCGTAGAAGGTCGCCATCAGCTGGCCCAGCGACACCAGCGAACCCACGCCGTACTTGCCGATGGTGAAGGCCATGGCACCGAAGGCGCCGATCGGAGCCACCTTCATGATGTAGCCCACGATGCCGAAGAGTACGTGCGAGCCCTTCTCGATCACGTCGAACACCAGCGTGCCGCGCCCGCCGAACTTGTGCAGCGCAAAGCCGAACATCACCGCGATCAAGAGCACCTGCAGGATCTCGCCCTTGGCGAAGGCATCGACCACGGTGTTGGGAATGACGTTGAGCAGGAACTCGGTGGTCGAGGCCATCTTGCCCGGGCCCGTGTAGGCGGCGACGGACTTCGCGTCGAGCGTGTTCACGTCCACGTTCATGCCGGTGCCGGGTGCACGATGTTGATGATCACCAGGCCCACCACGAGCGCGATGCTGCTCACGATCTCGAAGTACAGGAGCGCCAGGCCGCCGGTCTTGCCGACCTTCTTCATGTCCTCCATGCCGGCGATGCCCACCACCACCGTGCAGAAGATGATCGGCGCGATGATCATCTTGATGAGCTTGATGAAACCGTCGCCCAGCAGTTTCATCGACGCGCCGGTGTCGGGATAGAAGTGTCCCAGCAGCACCCCGAGCACGATGGCGGTGATGACCTGGAAGTAGAGGGATCTGTAAAAGGGCTTGGGTGCAACGGCTTGGTGGTCCACGAATATCTCCTAGAAAATTTCAGACGCCGGCGGCATGCGCCTGCCGGTCGGCGTGGTAGCTCGACCGCACGAGCGGTCCGCAGGCCGCATGGGCAAAGCCCATGGCGTGCGCCTGCTGCGCAAGGGTTTCGAACTGCGCGGGTGCAACGTAGCGCTCCACCGGCAGGTTGCCGGGGCGCGGCTGCAGGTACTGGCCGACGGTGAGCATGTCCACGCCGTGGCTGCGCATGTCGCGCATCACGTCGAGCACTTCGTCGTCGGTCTCGCCCAGGCCCAGCATCAGGCCGGACTTGGTGGGCACCTCGGGGCAGCGCGCCCGGAACGACTGCAGCAGCTGCAGCGAGTGCAGGTAGTCGGCGCCGGGGCGCGCCTGGCGGTACAGGCGCGGCACGGTCTCGAGGTTGTGGTTCATCACGTCGGGCGGGTCGGCCGCGAGGATGTCGAGTGCCACTTCGGCACGGCCCCGGCAGTCGGGCGTGAGCACTTCGATCTGCGTGCCGGGCGATTGCGCGCGCACCGCGCGGATGCAGGCGGCGAAGTGCGCCGCGCCGCCGTCGCGCAGGTCGTCGCGGTCGACACTCGTGATCACCACGTACTTCAGCTTCAACCGCGCGACCGTCTCGGCCATGTGCTGCGCCTCCTCTGGATCGGGCGGCTGCGGCCGGCCGTGCGCCACGTCGCAGAACGGGCAGCGGCGCGTGCAGAGATCGCCCAGCACCATGAAGGTGGCGGTGCCCTTGCTGAAGCACTCGCCGATGTTCGGGCACGAGGCTTCTTCGCACACCGTGTGCAGGCTGGCCTCGCGCAGCGTGCGCTTCACCTCTTTGAAGCTGTCGCTCTGCGAGACGCGCACGCGGATCCAGTCGGGCTTGGGCAGCGCCGGGCCCGACTCGACGACGCGGATCGGAATCCGGCGCGTCTTGGCCTCGCCGCGCTGCGGGCCGTGGAGCACTGCGGTGTCGTTCATGGCCGTGCCGTCGTCAGGCCGCGTTGCGGTGCGAGTTGGCATCGACCACCGCCAGCGCCGTCATGTTGACGATGCGGCGCACCGTGGACGACGGCGTGAGGATGTGCACCGAGCGCGCCGCGCCCAGCAGGATGCCGCCCACCGTGATGCCGCTGCCGGCGGCCATGCGCAGCATGGTTGTACGAGATGTTGGCCGCATCGACGTTGGGCATGATGAGCACGTTGGCCTCGGTCTCGAGCGCCGAGTCCGGAAACTCGTGGTCGAGGATCGACTTGGACAGTGCCGCGTCGCCGCGCATCTCGCCTTCCACCGCGAGCTGCGGATCGGCCGCCTTGATCAGCGCGAGCGCCTCCCGCATCTTCACGGCCGAGGCCGCGTCCGATCCGCCGAAGTTCGAGTGCGACAGCAGCGCCATGGCCGGCGTCACGCCGAAGCGGCGCACCTCTTCGGCCGCGAGCAGCGCAATCTCGGCGATCTGCGCGGCGTCGGGGTCGCGGTTCACGTGCGTGTCGCAGATGAAGAGCTGGCGGCCCGGCAGCATCAGCATCTGCATGGCGGCCATGGTCTTGGTGCCGGAGCGCATGCCGATCACGTCGCGCACATGGCGCAGGTGGTCGCCGTAGCCGCCGAGCGTGCCGCACAGCATGGCGTCGGCGCGGCCCTGGCGCACCAGCATCGCCGCGAGCAGCGTGCCGCGGCTACGCATCTCGGTCTGCGCCACGAGGCGCGAGACGCCGTCGCGGCGCTTGAGTTGGTAGTAGGCCTCGGCCGCGTCGCCGTACACGGCTGGGTCGAGCAGGTCCACAACCTCGCAGTCGGTGCCCAGCGTGAGGCGAAGGCCGTACTGCGTGATGCGCTCGGCGATCACCTCGGGGCGGCCCAGCAGC
>CAMATD010000188.1 GCA_945860785.1 Variovorax sp. YR752
CGCGGCATCTGCGCGCGATTCATCCAAAGACGCGGTGGATTCGCGCGCGGCGGATGCGGTTCGCCGGGCACCCGCGCCTTCGAGCAAGCAGGCGGCCCCGGCACCCGAGATCAACAGGAAGCCCGTGGAGTCGCCGCCATCGCCGCCACCTCTGCCGCCATCGGAGCTGGCTGCTGCGCCCGCGCCTGTCGTTCCGGCATCCCCACCAGCGCCGGCGCCAGCGGCGGCGCCGGGCATTGCCGAGCCATCCGCACGCGCACGTGAAATCAACGAAAGCGAGTCGGGTGGAAGAGAGAAACGCAGTGCCTATGTCGCTGTGGCGCCGGCAGCGGCATCGGTGGCTCCTCCTTCCACGACCGATCTCGAAAGAAGCCCGCCCGCACCGTCGGTCGCAGCCGCCGCTCCGGCCGCTGCACCCACGCGTCGCGAATTGGCGGACAGCCCACCGGCAGTCGCCGCGCAGGGCAATGCAGATGCCGCGGCCTCCGGCACCCTGCGTCAGCAGGCACCGTCGCGCGCCATCGCTGCCGCCAAGGTCGCCAGGCCATCGGCCGACACAGCGTCGTTCTCGGCGCTGGACCGATGGACATCCTTCAACTTCACGCGCGCAGGCCCCGGCGACCGCCATGCGCGCGGTGACATCGAAGGGCTGGCTGCGCTGGTGAATACGGTGGCCCGCTCGGCCACTGCGGCCGACGCGCAACTGGCCGCGCCGGTCGAGGCACGCCTGGAGCTCTATCGGGGCGGTGCATTGCTCGCGGTGCTCGAGATCGCGGGCGACCAGGTGCGCTGGACGCCACAGCCCGGCGGTACTGCATCGGTCGGAACGCCGCCCGCGCAGACGCTCGACGCGCTGCGCGCATTGCTGACGCGCTAGCTGCTGCAGCTGCGCGTCGTCGCGCCCTCAGGCGTTCTTGAAATCGGGCGGACGCTTGTTGAGGAAGGCGTCCATGCCTTCCTTCTGGTCGACCGTGGCGAACAGCGCGTGGAACAGCCGGCGCTCGAACATCACGCCGTCGCTCAGGCCGCTCTCGAAGGCGCGGTTGACCGACTCCTTGGCCGCCATCACCGAGATCTGCGAGTAGCCCGCAATGATCAGCGCGGCGCCCAGTGCTTCGTCGGCCAGCTTTTCATAAGGCACCACGCGGCTCACGAGGCCTGCGCGCTCGGCTTCGGCGGCGTCCATCATGCGGGCGGTGAGCACCATGTCCATCGCCTTGCTCTTGCCCACGGCGCGCGGCAGGCGCTGCGTGCCGCCAGCGCCGGGGATCACGCCGATCTTGATCTCGGGCTGGCCGAATTTGGCGTTGTCGGCCGCGATGATGAAGTCGCACATCATCGCGAGTTCGCACCCGCCGCCCAGCGCAAAGCCGCTCACGGCCGCGATCACGGGCTTGCGGATCGAGCGGATGGTTTCCCAGTTGCGCGTGATGTAGTCGCCCTTGTAGGTGTCGATGAAGCTGTACTTCGCCATCGCGGCGATGTCGGCGCCGGCGGCGAATGCGCGTTCGCTGCCCGTGAGAATGATGCAGCCGATGGCCTCGTCGGCGTCGAAGGCCTTGAGTGCTTGGCCCAGCTCGGTCATCAGCGCGTCGTTGAGCGCATTGAGGGCCTTGGGGCGGTTGAGGGTGACGATGCCGACCTTGCCTGCTTCGGTCCGCACTTCGATGTTTTCGTAGCTCATGGTGTCTCCGGGAGAGGTGGGGAAAATCTGTTCGGGCCACTATACCGAGCAAGGCTTCTTGCCCGCTGACACCCATACTCTTCCAATTGAGAATTGCTCTCATCTAGAGTGATTGCATGGAGTTCCCAATGCAAGAACATGCCGTGTTGCTGCGGGCGTATGCCCGGGTGCAGGAGCGCTGCTCGCGCCTGCTGGTGGAGCAGGCCGCGCTCGTCGAGCGGCTCGAGGCGCAGATCGTGCGCCTGCGCGGCGCGCTGGTGGCGCGCGATTCGGCGATTGCCATCGTCCGGGCAGAGCTCGCGGCGCGTGCGGCCGTCGGCGGCTCGCTGCCGAAGCGCCTTCATGCGCTGCTGGCGCCGGGCAGCCGGCGTCATGTCATCCCGGCAGAGCAGGCGCCGGCCGACCTGCGCGAAAAAGCCGTGCTGTGCGTCGGCCGCGAAGAAGAGGCGCCATCGCTCGCACCCAACTGGTTGAAATCGCCGGCGGGCGCTATCTGCACCACGACGGCGGCGACGAAGCGGACGATCTCGCACTAGAGGCAGGCCTGCGCGCCGCCGACCTCGTGATCTGCCAGACGGGTTGCGTGAGCCACGGCGCCTACTGGCGTGTGCAGGACCACTGCCGGCGCACCGGCAAGCCTTGCGTGCTCGTGGGTGAGCCGCAGCCAATGCTGTTCGTGCGGCAGCAGCCCGCGGCGACGGAAAACACCGGTTAGCTGGCCAGCCAGCCCGTCACCTTCGCGGCGTCGTGCGTGAACAGGCGCCAGGTGGTCACGCCCGCCGGCAGCGTCAGCGGAAGCTTCAGCAGCTTGCGATCGCGTGCGACGATGGCCGTGCACCTGGTCGCATCGCCCAGGTACAGCGCCAGATCGTCGAGCTTGGCGATGCGCCAGGCCTGCGCGGGCCGCTGCTGCCCCTTCTTGCCGACGGCGGGCAGCTCGATGCCGATCCACTCGTCGTTGGCAGAAAACCCGGCCTTCTCGGCCGCACCGCCGCGCAACACCACCTTGACCTGCACGCTGCCGTTGGCTTCGGCCACGCGCAGGCCCAGTGTCTGCGCCTGCTGCGACGGGTCTTCGAGCGTGGCCACGCCGTGCGCGCGCAGCAGCTGCGCCAGCGGAAGCTCCTCGGTCGAATGCACCCACCGCGCGAGTTCCAGCGCATACGAGCGGCCGCCGACGGCTTCGAGCGCGGCGGCGATGTCCGCCTCGCTGATCGGGCCGCCGCCGCTGTGTGTCCACAGGTGGCGTATCACGTCGTCGAGCGAGCCCTTGCCTTCGTGGCGCAAGGTGAGGTCGAAGCACAGCGCCACCAGCGCGCCCTTGGTGTAGTAGCTCACCGTGCCGTTGGGCGTCTGCTCGTCCTGGCGGTAGTACTGGACCCAGGCATCGAAGCTCGCGTCGGCCACCGGCTGCACGAGCCGGCCCGGCGTCTGCATCACCTGGTTGATGGTCTTGTTGAGCAGGCGCAGGTAGGCGGCATCGTCGATGCGGCCGGCGCGGCGCAGCAGCAGGTCGTCGTAGTAGCTCGTGAAGCCCTCGAAGAACCACAGCAGCTGCGTGTAATTCTCGCGGCTGTAGTCGTAGCGGGCAAACTCCGCGGGCCGCATGCGCTTGACGTTCCAGGTGTGGAAGTACTCGTGGCTGATCAGGCCCATCAGCGTGGTGTAGCCCTCGGGCTGCTTCTGCTTTTCGCCGCGCTGCGGCAGGTCGCGGCGGTTGCAGATCAGCGCCGTGGAATGCCGGTGCTCGAGCCCGCCGTAGCCGTCGTCGACGGCGTTGAGCATGAAGACGTAGCGGTCGATCGGCAGCTTCGGTCCGCCGCGCTTGCCCACCTTGTCGCCGTGCCAGAAGCGCATCTCGGTCTCACAGATGGCCTTGGTGTCGGCAATCAGTCGGTCGCCGTCGAACGAGGCCGCGGCGCCCGCGATCACGAAGCGGTGCGGTACGCCGCAGGCTTCGAACTCGGCGCTCCAGAAGGCGCCCATCTCGACCGGACTGTCGGCCAGTTCGTCGTAGCCGCTCGCCTGGTAACTGCCGAAGCCGTGCTTGTCGGTCTTCGTGGGAACGAGGGCGGTGGCGCACGACCAGCGGGCGTCGTCGGCCGTCGGTGCGGGCGCGACGATCTCCAGCGCATGCGGCGCATCGGTCTGGCCCTCGACCCGCAGGCAGAGGCTGGTGCCGTTGAAGAAGCCGCGCTCGGCGTCGAGCCAGGCGGTGCGCACCGAGTTGTCGTAGGCGCAGACCTGGTAGTGCAACACCAGGGGCTGGCCAGGCACGCAGTCGATCTGCCAGCTGCATTTGTCGATCTGCGTCAGCAGGGGCTTGCGGCGCCCTTGCGTGGCACGCAGGCCCTGCAGGTTCTTGGCGAATTCGCGCACCAGGTAGCTGCCCGGAATCCACACCGGCAGCGCCAGGTGCTGCTGGGCAGCGGGTGCGTCGATGGTCAGCGTGACGGCAAAGAGATGGGCATGCAGGTCCGCGCATTCGACCCTGTAGCGCACGCCTGCAACGGGCGCGGCCACGGCCCGCCGGGAAACGGTTTTCGTCGCCATCAGCTGGCGGAAGCGGCGAGTTGCTTCTCGACCTGCTCTGCGGGAATCGCGCCCGGCGTGCGGGTGCCGTTGCTGAAGATCAGCGTGGGCGTGCCGGTGATGTTGTACTTGCGGCCGAACTCCACGTTGCGCTGCAGGGCCGTCACGTCGCAACTGCTGGCCGCGGTGGCGGGCTTGGCGCTGCTTTCCATCCAGTCGCCCCAGGCCTTGCCCTTGTCCTTGCTGCACCAGATGTCGCGCGACTTGATGCTCGAATCGGGACCGAGCACCGGGTAGAGGAACAGGTAGACGGTCACGTTGTCGACCGTCTTCATGTCTTTTTCGAAGCGCTTGCAGTAGCCGCAGTTCGGATCTTCGAACACCGCGAGCTTGCGCTTGCCGTTGCCGCGCACGATCTTGATCGAGTCCTGCAGCGGCAGCTTGTCGAAAGCGACCTCGCTGAGCTTCTCGACGCGTTCCTCGGTCAGGTTCTTGCGGGTCTTCACGTCGATCAGGTTGCCCTGGATCAGGTAGTTGCCCTGCTCGTCGGTGTAGAAGATCTGGGCGCCGTTGACGCGCACTTCATAGATCCCCGGCAGCGGCGACTTGCTGATTTCATCGATGGCCGGGAACTGCGGAATGCGCGCCGGAAGGTTCTTGCGGATCTCGGCTTCGCCGGCGGTGGCGGCCACGACCGCGCCCAGCGTGCAGGCGGCAAGAAGAAGGTTGCGTACGAGAGTCATCGGGAGATCCGTTCGAGGGTGTAGCGTCATGCCTTCAGGCCCATGGCCTGGGTGGCGATCCAGTGCTTGACGAGGCGCGTGCGATCGAAGCCGCGCATGCCCCAGTTGCGCAATGCAGGGAGTGGACCCACGTTGTGCGAGAAAAGTTGCTGCAGTCCGTCGGTCGCGAGGCTCATCTGCAGCACGTCGGCGCGGCGGGCGCGTTCGTAGCGGCGCAGCAGGCGGGCGTCGCCCACGCTGCGCCAGTAGTCGCGGTTCTTGATCACATCGGCCAGCGCGGCCGCATCGGCCAGGCCGAGGTTCAGGCCCTGGCCCGCGAGCGGGTGCACCGTGTGGGCGGCATCGCCGGCCAGCGCCCAGGACTGGTTCGCCTGTCCGGGCACCACGCCGGTCCAGCGGTCGGCAATGGCGCGCGCGAGCGGCCAGGCCGCGCGCTCGCTCGTGAGCTTGAGCGCACCGAGCGCGCCATGGCTGGCTTCGCTCACCGCGGCATTGAATTCGTCGGCGGTTTGCGCCAGCAGGGCCGGTGCGCGGAGCTGGTCGACCGACCACACCAGCGCGATCGTCTTGCCGTGCGTGCCGCCGAGCGGCAACAGCGCGAGCACTTCGCCCCTGTCGTTGAACCACTGGCGCGCGATGCCGTCGTGCGTTTGCTCGGCCTCGAGCCGCGCTGCAATGGCGTGCTGCGGATAGCGCGTGACTTCGTAGCTCACGCCGAGCGCCTCGCGGGTGGTGCTGGCCTTGCCTTCGCACACCACCGTGAGCGGTGCCGGCACGGGCTCGGTCACGACTTCGATCTGGGGCTGGAAGCGCACTGCATCGGCCAACTGCTGTTCGAGCGCCGGCACGTCGACGATCCAGGCCAGCGCATCGACCTTCTGCCGCGCGGCGCTGAACTGCACGCAACCGCCTTCGTCGCCATGCACCAGCATCTCGCGCACGGCCGTGGCATGGGTGGCGTCGGGCCAGGCGCGCAGCGATTCGAGCAGCGTCCTGGAGGCGGCGTTGAGCGCGTAGGCGCGGATGTCTTCCTTGCCCTGCGCGGCCGGCGGCACCACCAGCGCGACGCGCACACGCTCGCGCGCGAGCAGCAGGGCCAGCGTACGGCCGACGATGCCGGCGCCGCGAATGCAAACTTCTGGGGGGAGGGCCATTTCTCAATTGTAGGAGTTGCCCGTCTGCCGGCGCCGGGCGCCTGTCCCCGGGGCGCGAAGGTCTTCCCGCCGACGCGATGCGGGACAATCGCAGCCGAATCCCAAGGAACCCCACTGTGTCGCAGCCCGTTTTCGACCTCGAAACCACCATCGCCCGCCTGTTCGTCTACCCGGTCAAGTCCTGCGCTGGCGTCGAGCTGCCCGAAATGCTGCTGACCGAGACCGGCCTCGAGTTCGACCGTGCCTGGATGGTGGTCGACGCGCAGGGCGAATTCGTCACGCAGCGGCAGCTGCCGCGCATGGCGCTGATCAAGCCGCAGATGAAGCACATGGAAGTGGTGCTGCGCGCGCCCGGCATGCTGGCGTTGCACTTGGCCTTCGACCGGGTCGAGCTGCCGGTGCGTGTGCGGGTGTGGAAGGACGAAGTGGCCGCCTACGACATGGGCGACATCGCCGCCCAGTGGTTCAGCGACTTTCTCTCCGAACCCGGCCGGCCGCAGACGCTGCGGCTGGTGCGCTTCGACCCGGAGCACAAGCGGCTGTCGAGCTTGAAGTGGACCGATGGCATCGAGGCGCAGAACCAGTTCGCCGACGGCTATCCGCTGCTGGTGGCGAGCGAAGGCTCGCTGGCCGAGCTCAACGAGCGGCTCGCTGCGGCGGGGCATGGCGCGGTCGGCATCGAGCGCTTCCGGCCCAACATCGTGCTGGCCGGCATCGAGTCGCATGACGAGGATCGCGTCGATGCGCTGCACGTCACCACCGGCGAAGGCGAGGCCGAGCTCAAGCCGGTCAAGCCCTGCACGCGCTGCCCGATTCCGGACATCGATCCGGCCACGGCCCTCAGCAGCCCCGAGGTCGGCGACGTGCTGCGCACCTACCGCGCGGATGCGCGGGTCGACGGCAGCATCACCTTCGGCATGAACTGCATCGTGCTGCAGGGCGTGGAGCACCTGCTCAAGGTGGGGCAGACGGTGGGCGCGAACTACCGCTTCGAATAGCTCAGAACGTCACGCCGGCGCAGAGGACGATGTTGGCGTAGGGCGTGCATTCGCCGGTGCGCACGACGGCCTTGGCGCGTGCGCTCAGGCGCTTGAGTTCTTCGTGCGAGATCGTTTCCGGCACGAGGGCCAGCTGGCCCTCGCACCATGCGGGCAACGTCCCGGCGGGCAACTGCTCCACGGCCTCGCGCGCCAGCAGCGCGCGCTCCACCTGCATCTCGGACAGCACCGCCTTGAGACGTCTGCAACCCGCGGAATGCCGGGCGTGAGCGCCAGGTCGATGCGGCGCGGTCCATCGGGCACCGGCAGGCCCGCGTCGCCGATCACCACCATGTCGCCGTGCCCCAGCGCGGCAATCACTTGCGAGAGTTCGGCATGCAGCAGGGGAGAGCGTTTCACAGCGTGATCCAGTCGGGTGGCATGGGGCTTTGCAGCACGGCGTCGCGCTGCGGAATGGAGGGCTGGGCGCCGGGCTGCTGGATGCACAGCGCGGCGGCGCGGATGCCCAGGCGCACGGCTTCGTCGAAAGACTGGCCTTCGCCCAGCGCCACGGCCAGCGCACCGAGAAAGGTGTCGCCCGCGGCGGTGGTGTCGACGGCCTGCACTTTCGGCGCGGGATGATGGCGCGCACCGTCGGCATCGATGGCCACGGCGCCGCGGGCGCCGAGCGTGACGACCACGCGCGCGATGCCCTTGGCGCGCAGCGCCCGGCCGGCGAGCGCGGCTTCCTGCGGGCTGTCGGTCGACTGGCCGCACAGCGTCTGCGCCTCGATCTCGTTGACGACCAGCGTGTCGATGCGCGGCCAGAGCGGCTCGGCGATGGCCTGTACCGGCGACGGGTTGAGCAGCACCTTGCAGCCCGCCTCGTGCGCCACCGAGATGGCGCGCGCAACCTCGTTCATCGGCGTCTCGAACTGCGTCACCAGAAAGGCCGCGCCTTGCAGTTGCTGCCGCAGCGCCACCTCGTCGATCTCGACCTGCGCGTTGGCGCCGGGGATCATCACGATGCGGTTCTGGCCACTGTCCTCGACCAGGATCAGCGCCGTGCCCGTGGGCTCGGCGTTGTCCGTGCGCAGGGCCGCGGTGTCGATGCCGTCGCGCATCAATGCTTCGCGCAGCGCCTGGCCGTGGGCATCGTTGCCGACGCAGCCGATCATGCTCACCCGCCCGCCTTCGCGCGCGCAGCTCACGGCCTGGTTGGCGCCTTTGCCGCCGGGAATGGTGGCGATCGAATGGCCCAGCAGGGTTTCGCCCGCGGCCGGCGCATGGGGGACGCGCAGCACCAGGTCCATGTTGAGACTGCCGAGCACCACGATGCGTGGTGGCGGGGGACTGCTGGAAGAAGGCTTCGGACTCACGGGGTGCGGGACTTTCGGTTTTCCGTTGAAAGCGCCTCGGACGAGGGCGCGGACGAAGAGGGTGTTGCCGGCGCGGCGGGCTCGCGGAAGCTCGCATGGCGCGCGGTCGAGGCGCGCACGCGCAGCTCGGGCTGCAGCACCACCTTGCGCGCATCGCGCCGCTTGCCGCCCACGCGCTCCAGCAGCATGTCGACCGCCAGCGCGCCGATGCGCTCCTTGGGCTGCGCCACGGTGGTGAGCGCCGGGCTGGTGTAGGCCGAGAGTTCGATGTCGTCGAAGCCGACGATCGAGAGATCGTCCGGCACGCGCACACCGCTTTCATGCGCGGCGCGCAGGGCGCCGATCGCCATCAAGTCGTTGCAGACGAACACGGCCGAGGGCGCCTGCTCGGTGCGCAGGATGGCGTGCATGGCCTCGTACCCACCCTGGCTCGTGAAGCCGCCGCGCCACAGCAGCGAGTCGGCGTTCGCGATATCGGGTGTGGCGCCGGCCTCGGCCAGCGCCATGCGCCAGCCTTCGATGCGCTGCTCGCTCGGCATCACGCCGACCGGCCCGCCGATGCATGCGATGCGCTTGTGGCCGAGCGACAGCAGGTGCCGTACCGCGAGCAGGCCGCCCTGCATGTGGGCCGTTTCCACCAGGTCGCAGACCGGGTCGGCGATCTCGCGGTCGACCAGCACGGTTGGCATGCACAGGCCGCGCAGCTGGGTCACCAGCGAGTCGTCGTCGCCGGTCGACACCACGATCAGCCCGTCGATGCGGCGCTCGGCCAGCACCTGCAGGTAGACGCTCTGGCGATGGGGCTCGTCGTCGGTGTTGCACAGCACCAGCGTGTAGCCGGCGCCAAAGCACCGGTCTTCCACGATGCGCACGATCTCGGCGAAGTAGGGGTTCGAGCTGTTCGGAATCAGCATCCCCAGCGTCGAGGTGGTGTTGCTCTTCAGGCTGCGCGCCATCGCGTTGGGCACGTAGCCCAGTTCGCGAATGGCCAGCTCGACGCGTTCGCGGCCCTTGGCGCTCACATGGCGCGTGTCGTTGACCACGTGCGAGACGGTGGTGACGGAGACTCCCGCGCGCAGTGCGACGTCCTTGATGGTGGCCATGGTGTGTTCCTTTGGGTCGCTTCGTCTTCAGGCCAGGCGGCGATCCGCGCGGCGTTGGCGCAGCGTGTCGATGATGACGGCAACCACGATCACGGCGCCGGTGATGATGCGTTTGCTCGGCTCGCTGGCGCCCACCTGCGCGAGGCCCGCTTCGAGCACCGCGATGATGAGCACGCCGAAGAAGGTGTTGACCACCGAGCCGCGCCCGCCCATGAGGCTGGTGCCGCCGATGACCACGGCTGCGATCACCTGCAGCTCGATCCCACGCCCGCATTCGGGTCGGCCGCTTCGAGCCGTGCCGACTGCATCAGGCCCGCGAGTCAGGCCCGCGAGCCCGGCCAGGAGGCCGGTGACGGCGAACACGATGATGCGGATCAGCCGCGGGTCGATGCCCGCGAGGCGCATCGCTTCTTCGTTCGTGCCGATGCCCACCACGTGGCGGCCGAAGACCGTGCGCGTGAGCACCAGCTGCCCCACGACCACCAGCACCACCGCGAGCACGAAGGCGGCGGAGATGCCGCCGATCCATGGCGCGGCCAAGCCCGAGATGGCATCGCCCACGTACTGCGTGCGCGAATCGGTGACCAGGTAGGCGCCGCCGCGCACGGCTTCCAGCATGCCCAGCGAGACGATGAAGCTCGGCAGCCGCCAGGCGACCGAGACGGCGCCGGTCACCGTGCCGCACACCAGCCCGGTGGCAAGGCCGAGTGCGGCGGCCACGGGCACGGAGAGCTTCCATTCGAGGATGGCGGCGGCCGTCACGGCCGCGCTGAGCGCGAGCACCGAGCCGACCGAGAGGTCGATGCCCGCGATGATCAGCACGAAGGTCATGCCGACCGCCATCACGGCGAGCGCGGGGATTTCGTTGGCGATCGAGATGAAGGTCTCGCGCGTCAGGAAGTATTCGCTCAGCGAGTCGAAGAGCGCGACCATGCCGACGAGCACAACGGTAAGGCCGAGGTAGGTGCCCAGCTGGCCCTTGAATGCGGAGCGCGAGGCGGATGTGGAGGGGGCTGCGTTCATTTTCATTGTGTGTCGGCGGTAACCGGATTCGAGTCGGGAAGGGCGGATGCGGTGGTCGGCGTGGCGGCGCGTCCTATCGCGTCGCTGAATGCGGCGGCGAGCAGCGATTGCTCGCTCCACTCGCCGCGTTCGAACACCGCGACCAGCCGGCCGGCGCTCATCACGCCGATGCGGTCGCACATGGCCATCAGTTCGCGCAGGTCGCTCGACACCATCAGCAGTGCCTTGCCGGCATCGGTCATGCGGTCGAGCTCGGCGTACAGGTCGGCGCGCGCACCGACGTCGACACCGCGCGTCGGCTCGTCGAGCAGCAGCACCTTGCATTCGCGGTGCAGCCAGCGTGCGAACACCACCTTCTGCTGATTGCCGCCGCTCAGCGTGGCGACGGGTTGCTCGATGCTGCGGGAACGGATGCGCAGCAGCTCCACCAAGCGCTGCGCAATGCTGCGCTCCTTGGCGCGCTGCAGCCAGCCGGCGTGCGAGATGGCGCCCAGGTCGCTCAGCGTGGCGTTGACGCGGATCGATTGCGTCAGCAGCAGGCCCTGCGACTTGCGGTCCTCGGTGACCAGCCCGATGCCGGCGCGGATGGCCTGCATCGGCGAGCGCCAGCCCTTGCGGACGCGTTGCGTCGGCTGCGTGTCGTTCGCAGCGTCGTAGAGAGAAATTTCGCCGCGGTCCGCGCGGTCGGCGCCGAACAGCAGTCGCACCAGTTCGGTCCGGCCCATGACTTCGCCCGCGCGCAGGTCGATGTCGACGTCGCGCACGACCTGCGCCCGGCCGATGCCGCGCGCGCTCAGCAGCACCGGCCCGGCAACGCGGCGTCGCGGCCTTCATGCTCGTGCACCGCGCGGCCGACCATGCGCTGCACCAGTTCGGATTCGCGCACACCGGCCATGGCGCGCACGTCGACCAGCCGGCCGTCGCGCAGCACCGCCACGCGGTCGGCGATGCGCTGCAGCTCTTCGAGGCGATGCGACACATAGACGATCGCCACGCCGCGCGCCTTCAGCAGCTCGATCTGCTCGAACAGGTGCGAGGTTTCGCGCGGCGTAAGCATGGCGGTGGGCTCGTCGAGCACCAGCACGCGCGTGTCGTCCTGCAGATTGCGCGCGATCTCGACCATCTGCTGCTGGCCGATGCCCAGCCGCGCCACGGGCGTGGCCGGGTCGATGTTCTCCATGCCGATCTTGGCGAGCTGGCGCGCGGCCAGCTCGTGCAGCTTGCCGCGGCGGATCCAGCCGGTCTGGTTGGGCAGCCGGTCGAGCAGCAGGTTCTCGGCCACCGACAGCGTGTTGACCAATCCCAGCTCCTGCATCACCATGCGCACGCCCAGGCGTTCCGCATCGCGGCGCGAGTGGGGCTGGAAGGCCTTGCCCTCCAGCAGCATCTGGCCGCGCGTGGGCTGCACCAGGCCGCAGACGATTTTCGAGAGCGTGCTCTTGCCGGCGCCGTTCTCGCCCGTGAGCGCGAGCACCTCGCCGGCATTCAGGACCAGGGAGACGTCGTCGAGCACCGGCGCCGCATAGTCCTTGCCGAGCGCGCTCAGCGAGAGCACGGGAACGGGTGGACCGGAATTCATGGCTGCGGGTGCGTTCAACGTCTGCTCTTTCTATTTACTTCGATGTCTTGGTGACCAGCACCACGTCGGTCTTCACTTCGGCGGGCATGGACGATTGGGGCTTCTTCTCGGCCAGGGCCTTGAGCGCGGTCTCGATGCCGAACACGGCCTGCT
>CAMATD010000189.1 GCA_945860785.1 Variovorax sp. YR752
GTAGACGTTCCATTCGCCGCTGGGGTAGCGCGCCTTGATGATCTCGTCCATCAGCACCAGCGCGCTCGACACCACGGTGCCGCCGGTTTCGGTGGCGTGGAAGAACTCTTCCTCGGTCACTTCCTGCGCCTGCGTGTGATGGCGCAGGAACACGAGGTCGATGGTTTCGTAGTGCCGCGTGAGGAACATGTAGAGCAGCATGAAGAAGCGCTTGGCCATGTCCTTGCGCGCTGCGTCCATCGAGCCCGATACGTCCATCAGGCAGAACATCACGGCCTTGGCGCTGGGCACAGGCGTCTTCACGCGGTTGCGGTAGCGCAGATCGATGGGGTCGATGTAGGGCACGTGCCGCATGGTGCGGCGCAACTCGGCGATGCGTTCTTCGGTTTCGCGGATCTCGTTCTTGATGAGGACCTGCGCCGCCTGCGGGTGTGCCTTCAGGTGCAGCAGGTGCGCTTCGAGGCGCTTGAGTTCCTTGCGCGGTTCGCCGCCCAGTGCAATGCGGCGGGCGAGGGCGCCGCGCATCGAGCGCACCACGTGCAGGTTGTTGGGCGAGCCGTCGCTCGTGAAGCCGGCGCGGTGGCTCTTCCACTCGGGCGCGTCGGCGAGCTGGGTGCGGATGAGGTGCGGCAGCGCTAGGTCGTCGAAGAAGACGCGCATGAACTCCTCGCGCGTGAGGCGGAAGACGAAGTCGTCCTCGCCCTCGCCGCCGTCGCCTGCTTCACCGCTTCCGGTGCCGCCGCCGGCCTGGCCTTCGGGCCGCGCGATGCGGTCGCCCTTCAGGTACTCCTGGTTGCCCGGATGCACATACTCGCGGTCGCCGCCACGCGCATGGCCGAACACCGGTTCGGACACATCGTGGCGCGGCAGGGTCACATCTTCGCCTTGCTCCAGTTCGCGGATGTTGCGGCCACTGACTGCGCGCCGCACCGCCTCCTGGATCTGCCCCTTGTAGCGCCGGAGAAAGCGCTCACGGTTGCCAATGGACTTGTTCTTGCCCGATAGCCGGCGGTCGATGATCTGCTGCAGGATGGCCACGATGGTGTCAAAGCGCCTTGCAAAAAAAGAGAACGAATACCGGGTCGTCTTTATGAACTCTTGCGCACGCGCAGGTACCACTCGCAGAGCAGGCGAACCTGCTTGGCGGTGTAGCCCTTCTCGACCATGCGGGTCACGAAGTCTTCGTGCTTCTTCTGTTCGTCGGCGCTGCTCTTGGTGTTGAAGCTGATCACCGGCAGAAGCTCTTCGGTGTTGGAGAACATCTTCTTCTCGATCACCGCGCGCAGCTTTTCGTAGCTGGTCCACGCCGGGTTGCGCCCTGCGTTGCCGGCCCGTGCGCGCAGCACGAAGTTGACGATCTCGTTGCGGAAGTCCTTCGGGTTGCCGATGCCTGCGGGTCGCTCGATCTTCTCGAGTTCGGCGTTGAGCGAGGACCGGTCGAACACTTCGCCCGTATCGACGTCGCGGAACTCCTGGTCCTGGATCCAGTAGTCGGCGTAGGTGACGTAGCGATCGAAGATGTTCTGGCCGTACTCGCTGTAGCTCTCGAGGTAGGCGGTCTGAATTTCCTTGCCGATGAACTCGGCATAGCGCGGGGCCAGCAGCTCCTTGATGTAGCTGATGTACTTCTGCTCGACCTCGGGCGCGAACTGTTCGCGTTCGATCTGCTGCTCGAGCACGTACATCAGGTGCACCGGGTTGGCCGCCACTTCGGAGCTGTCGAAGTTGAACACCTTGGAGATGATCTTGAAGGCGAAGCGCGTGGAGACGCCACTCATGCCCTCGTCGACACCCGCGTAGTCGCGGTACTCCTGGATCGACTTGGCCTTGGGGTCGGTGTCCTTGAGGTTCTCGCCGTCGTACACCTGCATCTTGCTGAAGGTGCTGGAGTTCTCGGGCTCCTTCAGGCGCGTGAGCACCGAAAGCTGGGCCAGCATGCGCAAGGTGCCGGGCGCGCAGGGCGCCTGGGCGAGCGACGAGTTGCGCACCAGCTTCTCGTAGATCTTGATTTCTTCCGAGGCGCGCAGGCAGTAGGGCACCTTGACGATGTAGATCCGGTCGAGGAAAGCCTCGTTGTTCTTGTTGTTGCGGAAGGCCTTCCACTCGCTCTCGTTGCTGTGCGCGAGCACGATGCCGTCGAACGGGATGGCGCCAAAGCCTTCGGTGCCCTTGAAGTTGCTTTCCTGCGTGGCGGTCAGCAGCGGGTGCAGCACCTTGATGGGCGCCTTGAACATTTCCACGAATTCGAGCAGGCCCTGGTTGGCCAGGCACAGGCCGCCGGAGTAGGCGTAGGCGTCTGGGTCGTCCTGGGCATAGGTTTCGAGCTTGCGGATGTCGACCTTGCCGACCAGCGAGGAAATGTCCTGGTTGTTCTCGTCGCCGGGCTCGGTCTTGGCGACCGCGATCTGCCGCAGCACCGAGGGAAAGCGCTTGACCACCTTGAACTGGCGGATGTCGCCACCGTATTCCTCGAGCCGCTTGACGGCCCAGGGAGAGAGAATTCGATTCAGGTAGCGGCAGGGAATGCCGTACTCTTTTTCAAGTATCTCGCCGTCTTCGAGGGTGTCGAAGAGCCCCAGGGGCGATTCGTTGACCGGCGAACCCTGGATGGCATAGAAGGGCACATGCTCCATGAGCTGCTTCAGTCGCTCGGCAATCGAGCTCTTGCCGCCGCCGACCGGGCCCAGCAGATAGAGGATTTGTTTCTTTTCTTCCAGTCCCTGCGCGGCGTGGCGGAAATAGGACACCACCTGTTCGATGGCGTCCTCCATGCCGTAGAACTCCTTGAACGCCGGGTAGATCTTGATGACCTTGTTGGCGAAGATGCGCGAAAGACGGAAGTCATTGCGCGTATCGACAAGTTCAGGTTCGCCAATGGCCTTGAGCATTCGCTCGGAGGCGGTGGCATAGGCCGTTGGATCGCGCTTGCAGATATCGAGGTATTCCTGCAACGAGAAGACTTCCTCGCGGGTGCGCTCGTAGCGGGCGGCACAGTTGCTGATCACATCCATGGTCACGCCTCCATCAGGTCAGCGGGGCTTTTGACCCCGTGGCGTGCAGCAAAGGCAATGCGTCGCAACATTTCGAAGGTGTGCTCGCCTGTGGCTGCATGCCGTAGAAAAACTCCCTTACACAATCCGTTCAATCAGCATAAAGCAAAGATTGAACCCGGCAAATCTTTTTGTTTATTGAGAACCACACCGACAAGTAAAGTTCCACAAAAAAACCGGAACTAGTATTCAGATTTCAGTTAAATTAAAAGGCTCGTTCGCGCAATTATCTCCGGGTGAAATGCCTATATCGAATGGCTATCATCCTCATTGATGTTTTCCCGGAAAAGCGTCGCCTATTGAGCCTTGCAGCTCAATAAAAGAGGCGTCTCCCTTCAATAACGCGCGATCTGTCGTTTAGTTTATTGCACATCCAAAAAAATATAAAAGCAATCCTCGCGCCACTTTTTGATGGGCTGCCAGCGCGTGTTGGCGTGGGATTGCAGCGCGGGAGCCGGTCAGCGCGTACCGCAACCGTGCAAGCAGCACCGCCTGTGTGCTCTACGTGGGTTTCAAGGCCCTGGATGCACCAGTCTGAAGACTGCGTGCGTTTCGGCGCTGGGTGAGTCGCCATTCCTCCGGCTGGAGGGCTGGGTGCTTGTTACAGACGAAGAAAAGCCCCGAGACCCGCCGCTGCAACCGATGCACCGGGAGGCTCAGGGCCTTGAACGTTCCCGCACGCCTTTGGTGCCGGCGGGATGGGCTCTCACTTCGATCAACTGAAGAACTCTTTGGCCTTGTCGAACCAGCCCTTGTCGGTCGGGCTGTGCTTGTCGCCGCCCTTCTTGAGGGACTCGTCGAGTTCCTTCAGCAGCTTGCGCTGGTGCTCGGTGAGCTTCACCGGCGTCTCGACGCGCACGTGGCAGTACAGGTCGCCCGGATAGCTCGAGCGCACGCCCTTGATGCCCTTGCCGCGCAGGCGGAACTGCTTGCCGCTTTGCGTGCCGTCGGGAATGTCGATGGCTGCCGCGCCCTTGAGCGTCGGCACGTTGATCTCGCCGCCCAGCGCAGCCGTGGTCACGCTGACCGGCACCATGCAGTGCAGGTCGTCGCCGTCGCGCTCGAACAGCTCATGCTTCTTGAGTCGGATCTCGATGTAGAGGTCGCCCGGCGGCCCGCCGTTGGTGCCGGGCTCGCCGTTGCCGGTGCTGCGGATGCGCATGCCGTCGTCGATGCCGGCCGGGATCTTCACCTCGAGCGTCTTGTTGTTCTTGATCTTGCCCTGGCCATGGCACACGGTGCAGGGCTCGGGAATGATCTTGCCGCTGCCGTGGCAGGTGGGGCAGGTCTGCTGCACGCTGAAGAAGCTCTGGCGCATCTGCACCGCGCCGGCGCCGTGGCAGGTGGTGCAGGTGATCGGCTTGGTGCCGGGCTTGGCACCCGAGCCCTTGCAGGTGTCGCAGTTGTCCCAGCTCGGAATGCGGATCTGGGCTTCCTTGCCCTCGGCCGCTTCCTCGAGCGTGACTTCCATCGCGTAGCTCAGGTCGCTGCCGCGGAACACCTGGCGCCCACCGCCCTGGCGCCCACCGCCCTGGCGCCCACCGCCCTGGCGGCCGCCGCCCTGGCGGCCGCCGCGCGCGCCACCGAACACGTCGCCGAAGATGTCGCCGAAGGCTTCCGCGAAGCCGCCGAAGCCTTCAGCGCTGGGGCCGCCGCGCATGTTGGGGTCGACGCCGGCATGGCCGTACTGGTCGTAGGCCGCGCGCTTCTGGCCGTCCGACAGCATCTCGTACGCTTCCTTCACCTCCTTGAACTTGGCCTCGGCGTCCTTGCTGGTGTGGCCGTGGTTGCGGTCGGGGTGGTGCTTCATCGCAAGCTTGCGATAAGCCTTCTTGATTTCTTCCTCGTTCGCGTTCTGGGGAACGCCGAGGGTTTCGTAGTAGTCGCGTTTGGTGGCCATGGCAGGTCGGTCTGGAAGCGGTAACTCGGGTAACTTTGAAGCGAGAAAGGCTGGAGCACCCGTTCAGGTGTTCCAGCCTTGTCGGAAGGACTGAAGATCAGCCCTTCTTGACTTCCTTGACTTCGGCGTCGACCACGTTGTCGTCGGCCTGCGCATGCGCAGCAGCTTCCGCGCCAGCCGGGCCGCTCGATGCCGAGGCGCCTGCTGCGGCGGCCTGCGAGTCGGCATACATCTTCTCGCCGAGCTTCTGGCTGGCGGTCATCAGCGTGTTGGTCTTTTCCTCGATCACGGCCTTGTCTTCACCCTTGAGGGCTTCTTCGACGTCCTTGATCGCGGTTTCGATCGCTTCTTTTTCGGCGGCTTCGAGGCTCGCACCATGTTCGCCCAGCGACTTCTTCACGCTGTGCACCATGGCCTCGCCCTGGTTGCGGGCCTGCACGATTTCGAGCTTCTTCTTGTCGTCTTCGGCGTTGAGCTCGGCGTCCTTCACCATCTTCTGGATCTCGTCTTCGCTCAAGCCCGAGTTCGCCTTGATGGTGATCTTGTTTTCCTTGCCGGTGCCCTTGTCCTTGGCGCCTACGTGCAGGATGCCGTTGGCGTCGATGTCGAAGCTCACTTCGATCTGCGGCGTGCCGCGCGATGCCGGCGGAATGCCTTCGAGGTTGAACTCGCCCAGGGCCTTGTTGCCCGAAGCGATTTCACGCTCGCCCTGGAACACCTTGATGGTCACGGCCGGCTGGTTGTCTTCGGCGGTCGAGAAGGTCTGCGCGAACTTGGTCGGGATCGTGGTGTTCTTCGTGATCATCTTGGTCATCACGCCACCCATGGTCTCGATGCCGAGCGACAGCGGGGTCACATCGAGCAGCAGCACGTCCTTGCGGTCGCCCGAGAGCACCTGGCCCTGGATGGCGGCGCCGACGGCCACGGCTTCATCGGGGTTCACGTCCTTGCGCGGTTCCTTGCCGAAGAAGGCCTTCACCTTTTCCTGCACCTTGGGCATGCGGGTCATGCCGCCGACCAGGATCACGTCGTTGATGTCGCTCACGCTGATGCCGGCGTCCTTGATGGCCAGGCGGCAGGGCGCGATGGTGCGCTCGACCAGCTCGTCGACCAGGCTTTCCAGCTTGGCGCGCGTGAGCTTGATGTTCAGGTGCTTCGGGCCCGAGGCATCGGCCGTGATGTAGGGCAGGTTGATGTCGGTCTGCGCGCTGTTCGACAGTTCGATCTTGGCCTTTTCGGCGGCTTCCTTCAGGCGTTGGAGTGCGAGCACGTCCTTGCTCAGGTCGACGCCCTGGTCCTTTTTGAACTCGGCAATGATGTAGTCGATGATGCGCTGGTCGAAGTCTTCGCCGCCCAGGAAGGTGTCGCCGTTGGTCGACAGCACTTCGAACTGCTTCTCGCCGTCGACGTCTGCAATTTCGATGATCGACACGTCGAAGGTACCGCCGCCCAGGTCATACACGGCGATCTTGCGGTCGGCCTTGTCCTGCTTGTCCAGGCCGAAGGCCAGGGCCGCAGCGGTGGGCTCGTTGATGATGCGCTTGACGTCGAGGCCCGCGATGCGACCGGCATCTTTGGTGGCTTGGCGCTGGGCGTCGTTGAAGTAGGCCGGCACCGTGATCACGGCTTCGGTGATGGTCTCGCCGAGATAGTCTTCGGCGGTCTTCTTCATCTTGCGCAGGATGTCGGCGCTGACTTGCTGCGGCGCCATCTTCTTGCCGCGCACTTCGACCCATGCGTCGCCGTTGTCGGCCTTCGCGATGGTGTAGGGCATCAGGTCGATGTCCTTCTGCACTTCCTTTTCCTCGAACTTGCGGCCGATCAGACGCTTGATCGCGTACAGCGTGTTCTTGGGGTTCGTGACGGCCTGGCGCTTGGCCGAGGCACCGACGAGGACTTCACCGTCCTCTTGGTACGCGACGATCGACGGCGTGGTGCGTGCACCTTCCGAGTTCTCGATCACACGCGTGGTGTTGCCTTCCATGATCGACACGCACGAGTTGGTGGTGCCGAGGTCGATGCCGATGATCTTTGCCATGTTCTTTACTCCTGAAAGCCTGAAAAATATGTTGTTATGAACTTGTGGATAACCCGGCTCGATTCAAGGGATGGAGCGGGGATTTCCTGTGGAAATCTTGTGTGCCGATGGATTACTTCGGCGCGCTGACCGTGACCAGCGCCGGGCGCAGCACGCGCTCGTTGATGGTGTAGCCCTTCTGGAGCACGCTCACCACGGTGTTGGGTTCCTGGTCGGGAGCGGGCACGACCGAGATGGCCTGGTGCTGGTGCGGGTCGAACCTGGTGCCGGGGCCGGGGGCCACTTCGATCACCTTGTTGCGTTCGAGCGCACTCTTGAGCTGGCGCAGCGTGGCTTCGGCGCCTTCGCGGATCTGCTCGGGCGTGGCGTCCTTGATGGCGAGGCTGGCTTCGAGGCTGTCGGTGACGGGCAGCAGGCTTTCTGCAAAGGCCTCGACCGCGAACTTGCGGGCCTTGGTGATTTCGTCGTCGGCGCGGCGGCGGGCGTTTTGGACGTCGGCCTGGGCGCGGAGGTATTGATCGGCCAATTCGGCGTTCCGGGTCTGCAGGGCAGCGAGCTCGCTTTGGGCGGCGGCCAATGCGTCGGCTTCATTGGCGGCCTGCGCAGCCTCCAGTTCTTCGGGGCTGGGCTCGCCTTGCAGCATTTGCGAATTCTGTGCGGATTGTTGCGGGTCAGACATTTTTCAAAGAACCGGCGGATGCCGGTAAACAAACGATAGCCAGCCATTTGGGGCTGGCCACCGGCATTTCAAGCGAAAAAATGCGGCCAAAAGGGCCGCGGAGGCATGAAAAAGGCCCGGAATCGGGCCTTCAAGCCATGTTTGGGCTTCGGAGCGCTCAGTGCGCGTCGAGCAGCTCGACGTCGAACTTGAGGGTGGCGTTTGGGGGAATCACGCCGCCGGCGCCGCGGGCGCCATAGCCCAGCGATGCGGGAATGATCAGCGTGCGCTGGCCGCCGATCTTCATGCCGGCCACGCCTTCGTCCCAGCCCTTGATGACCTGGCCGGCGCCCAGCGAGAACGCGAACGGGTCGTTGCGGTCGCGGCTCGAATCGAACTTGGCGCCTTGCACGCCGTCGTTGTAGAGCCAGCCGGTGTAGTGCACATGCACGTGTTGGCCAGCCTTGGCTTCGGCGCCGTCGCCGACAGTGGTGTCTTCGTATTGGAGGCCGGAGGGGGTGGTAGGCATGGGAAAACGCTCCTTGCGTCGATGGGATGGTGAATGGATCGAAGGCGAGGAGTTTACCGAGGCCGGACCGACCGGCCCGTTCAGCTGGTCGTGTCGGCGGGCGGAACGGGGGGCAGAGGCGGCGCAGGGGGCGTGACAGGTGCGGCCGGTGCAACGGCTGCGGGCACTGCCGGCACCGCCGCCTTCTTGAGCTGGCCCAGCTGCCACTTGCCGGCGAAGGTCTGCAGGTCGGAGAGGCGCTTGAGCAGGTCCTGCCCGCTGAGCGTGAGGCAATAACCGTCGCTGCCGTGGCTGACGATGCCGGCCTCGCGCAGTTCCTTGATGCGGGTGTTGAGCGTGTTGGGAGTGATGCCGCCGACGCTATCCTGGAGCAGGCGGAAGGTTTGGGCATGACCGTCGCGCAGGGCCCAGAGCACGCGGAGTGCATAACGGGCTTCGAGCAGTGCGAGCAATTGGCTGACGGCTGCGTTTTCCTTGGTACTCATCGACATCATCTCCTCGAAGCTGGGCGGGCCGTCGACTTGGGCGCAGGCCGATGCATCGCGTTCTTGTTTGTGATTGGTTACGGACCGTCTTGCTGGCGGACGACTATAGCGCAAAGGATGAGGATGCTACTAGTTTTATAGCTGTGAGGGCAAGCTGCATGCGGGCTGTGAGACAAAGCCTCACAAATTCGCGTAGTTGGCCATGGCTTCGCCCAGACGGATCGCGCGGGTGGGCGACCAATCGGGGTTGAAAGCCAGCGCGGGCGCCGGGAACAGCATGACGACGGTCGACCCGAGCAAGAAACGGCCCATCTCGTCGCCCTTCTTGATGTCGATCTGCTGGTCATTGTAGTTCCATTCGCGCAGCTCGCCGACGCGCGGCGGATTGACGACGCCGTGCCACACGGTGGCCATGCTGCCGACGATGGTGGCGCCCACGAGCACGAGCACGAAGGGGCCGTGCGCCGATTCGAAGACGCAGACCACGCGCTCGTTGCGCGCGAAGAGGCCGGGCACGCCGCGCGCGGTGGTCGGGTTGACCGAGAACAGGTCGCCGGGCACGTGGATCATGCGCACCAGGCGCCCATCGCAGGGCATGTGGATGCGGTGGTAGTCCTTGGGGCTCAGGTACAGCGTGGCGAAGCTGCCGTGGGCGAATTTCGCGGCCAGCGTGGCGTCGCCGCCGACCAGTGCGGTGGTGGAGTAGTTGTGGCCCTTGGCCTGGAAGATCTGGTCGCCCTGGATGGCGCCGAACTGGCTGATGGCACCGTCGACCGGGCAGACCAGATCGGCCTGTGCGAGCGGGCGCATGCCGGGCTTGAGGGCGCGTGTGAAGAACTGGTTGAAGCTCTTGTGGTGGTGGATGTCGGATTCGAGGGCCTCGCCCATGTCGACGCCGTACTTGGCGACGAAGCGGCGAATGATCCACGTCGTGACAGCACCGCGTTCCTTCCCCGCAACCCAGCCGGCGAAATTGGTCAGTGCCTGCTTGGGGAACAGGTATTGGGGCAGAACTGCTGAGCGGTCGGACACGTTGGGGGAAGCCTCGAATGCGGATTGGAGGGGCATTCTATAAAGCGGCTTCCTTGGGGGCGTAGGAGGGTTCCCTTGGTTGTCTGTCTCTTATCTGTGTGAGCGCGCGCCCGGTCTGCGGTGCAGCGCAGACCGGGCTTGTCGAGACGTTGATGCCGTCGGCCCTCACCCCGGCCCTCTCCCAGAGGGAGAGGGAAGCAGTCAGGGGAACACACCGCACCCCGTAAACAACCAGTCAACTAATCCGCCTTGATCCCCGCAGCCTTGATCACCTGCGCCCACTTCTCCACTTCAGCCTTCTGGAACGCAGCGATCTGCGCAGTCGACAAATCCGTAGGCTCCATGCCGAAGCCCTTGAGCTTGTCCTGCATCTCGGGCGTCGCAAGGATCTTGCGGATCTCGGTGTGCAGACGATCGACGGCTGGCACCGGTGTGCCCGCAGGCACGAAGATCGCCTGCCACGACACCACCTCGAAATCCTGCAACCCGGGCACACCCGACTCGGCCACCGTCGGCACATCGGGCATCGAGGCCAGGCGCTTGGTCGAGGTCACGGCGATGGCGCGCAGCTTGCCGCTCTGGATGTGCGGGCCCGCGACCACCGTGGTGTCGAACATCATGTCGACCTGGCCGCCGATCACGTCCCGAATGACCGGGCCGCTGCCCTTGTACGGAATGTGCGTGAACTTGACGCCCGACTTGAAGGCCAGCAGTTCCAGCGCCAGGTGCTGCGAAGTGCCCGTGCCGGCCGAGGCCGACGAGAGGCCGCCCGGCTTTGCCTTGCTCGCTGCGATCACGTCCTTCAAGGTCTTGTACGGGCTCGCCTGGTTCACCACCAGCACCACCGGGTTGGTGCCGATCAGCGTCACCGGCGCGAATGACTTCTGCGGGTCGTAGCCGAGCTTGGGGTACAGGCTCACGTTGATCGCATGCGAGCTGATGGTGCCGCCCACCAGCGTGAAGCCGTCGGGTGTGGCGCGTGCGCCGATCTCGGAGCCCACGCTGCCGCCCGCGCCGCCCTTGTTGTCGATGATCACGCTCGTGCCCAGCACGGTGCCGAGCTTCTGCCCGATCAGCCGGCCCAGCACGTCCGTGGTGCCGCCTGCGGGAAAGGGCACGAGGTAGGTGATGGCCTTGCCCGTCGGCCAGTTGTTGCTGCTCTGCGCGAACGCGGGCAGGGCCGTGGCGAGCGAAGAGGCGAGGGCGGTTCGAATCAGTGTGCGGCGTTGCATGTGTGTTGTCTCCTGCAGTTGTGTTGAGGGGTTGATGGATTTCATCCGGTCAGGGCATGTCCACGATCTCGATCCAGTTCGGGTTCTTGCCCACGGCGAGGCGCTCGGGCTTGCCGAGGGCACCTGTCGCGGTATCGATGGCGTAGAGCGAAATGCTGTGAGATTCCTGCCCCGCGGCGATCAGGTAGCGACCGCTCGGGTCGATCGCGAAGCCGCGCGGACCTTTCTCGGTCGGCGTCTGGCCGAGCGGTTGCAGTTGTCCGGTCGTGGCGTCGACCTTGAACGCCGACAGCGTGCTCGACGTGCGTTCCGACGCGTACAGATAACGACCGTCGGGCGTCAGGTGCAGGTCGGCGGCCCAGGGCTTGCCGGCGAACCCGGCGGGCAGCGTGGTCGTGCTCTGCTCCAGCTTCAGCGTGCCGCGCGCGGCATCCCATGCGAACACGTGCAGCGCCGCGTCGAGCTCGTCCAGCAGGTAGACATGGCGCTGCGCCTTGTCCCAGACGAAGTGACGCGGACCCGCTTTCGCAGCCGTGGTGGTGAGCGGTGGATCGTTCGGCGACAACAAACCCTTTTCAGCATCGAAGCGCCAGCTCGACACGTTGTCGCCGCCAAGGCTCGTTGCGAGCACATGGCGGTTGCTCGCATCCGCATGGATCGCGTGCGCGTTGGGCCCCGTCTGGATCAACTGCTGGATTGCACCCACCGTGCCGTCCTTGCCGATCGCATTGACCGAGATCTTGCCGCCCTGGTACGAAGCCGCAAAGAGCCATTTGCCGCTCGCATCGAGGTCGATGTTGGCCATGCTGTTAGCCAGCGGTGCCTCGCCGAGTTTCTGCAGCTTGCCGGTGGCGGCATCGATCGACAGGCTGGTCACGCGGAACGGCTGCGAGCGCAGCGCGGCATACAGCACGCGCTTGTCGTGGCTTACCGCCATCGGCATCACCGTGCCGCCGACGTTGAGCGTCTGTACGGGCGTCAGCGAGTCTTTGTCGCGGTCCAGCGAGAGCACCGAGATTTCCTGGCTGTCTGCGTTCGACACGTAGACCCAGGTCGCGGCCGACGCGTGAGCGACGGCCATCGACAGCAACAACACAAATCCGGCGCGGAGTGAGCGATGTACGGTCATGACTTGATGTTCAGCTTCGTGATCAGCGCCTTGAAATACGCGTTGTCCTTGGCCAGCGTTTCCTTGAACGCCGCGCCGTCGGTGTAGACATAGCCCAGGTTCTGCTTGTCCATCACCTCATGCATCAGTGGCTCGGCCGCGGTCTTGGCGGTGATCTCGCGCAGCTTCGCCATCACTTCGGGTGGCGTGTTCTTCGGCGCGCCGAGGCCACGCCAAGTG
>CAMATD010000190.1 GCA_945860785.1 Variovorax sp. YR752
AGCAAGACCCTCACGACCAGCAACGTCTCGAGCACTACCCAGTTCGACGGCGTGATCCAGGACGGCGGCATCGGCGGCGGTACGGGCGGCGCACTGCACATCGTCGATGCCGGCGTTGGCTGGACGCTCACCAATGCGCAGAAGTACACCGGCGGCACGACGCTCGACAGGGGGAACCTGTTTTCTCACCGGCAACGGCGCGCTCGCTGCAGGCAGTGCACTCGCCATGGGGGACGGCGCCACGTTCGACGTCAGCGGCACCAGCGCGGCGGGTCTCGCGCTCGGCGACCTCAGCGGTAGCGGCACTATCGCGCTCGGCGACAAGGCGCTCACGCTGGGTACGGCGAACAACACGAATTTCGCGGGCGTCATTGGCGGCAACGGCGCCTCGCTAGTGAAGCAGGGCACCGGCACGCTGGTGCTCGATGGCGTCAACACATATACCGGCCTCACCACGGTGCAGGCCGGCACGCTGGTGGTCGGCAGCGACATCGCACATTCGACCGCGCGTGTCGCGGGCTCGCTCAACGTGGCGACGGGCGCCACGCTGGGCGGCCACGGCAGCATCGGCGGCGACGTGTCGATTGCTTCGGGCGCAACGCTGGCACCGGGCAACTCCATCGGCACGCTGACCGTCAACGGCGACCTGACGCTGGCCAAGGGCAGCCTGCTCGACTTCGAGTTCGGCGCACCGGGCAGCAGCTTCGGGGTGCCCGGGGTGGGCGACAGCGTGGTGGTCGGCGGCAATCTGTCGCTCAACGGTTCGACGTTGAACGTCACCGACGCGGGGGGGCATGGGCCCGGGCCTCTACAACCTGTTCAGCTATGGCGGCGCGCTCACGCAAACCAATGGCGGTATTGCTGCTGGGCAGCGTGCCCACTGGCGGTGCCTTCGCCATCCAGTACCTTACGGCCAGCAAGCAGGTCAACCTGGTGAACACCAGCGGCCTGACGCTGAACTTCTGGAACGGCAACGGACTCGCCAACGCGACGCAGATGGGCGGCGGCGACGGTACCTGGAGCGTGACGCAGCCGAGCTGGACCGACGCGCAAGGCTCCGTCACCGATGTCATGCAGCCGCGTCCCGCTTTCGCGATCTTCGGCGGTGCGGCCGGCAACGTGGTGGTCGACAAGAGCGGCGGTGCCGTAACCGCCTCGGGCATGCAGTTCGCGAGCGACGGCTACGTGCTGTCTGGCGACGCGATCACGCTGGTGGCGGATGCCGGGCACCCAGCGCCGGTCGAAGTGCGCGTGGGCGACGGCAGCGTCGCGAGCGCCAACTGGAGCGCGGCCATCGGCAATGTGATCGCGGGCACCGATGGACTCCTGAAGACCGGGGCTGGCACGCTGGCGCTCACCGGCGTCAACACATACGCCGGCGGAACCACCGTGCGCGGCGGCATGCTGCAGATCGCGGCGGACAACAACCTTGGCGCGGCGGGCGGCGGCCTCACGCTCGACGGCGGTGGCCTGCGCGTCGCCGCGGGCTCGGCGCCGATCACCTCGACCCGCGTGGTCACGCTCGGCGCGGCGGGCGGCACGGTGGACCTGGACGCGAACCTGCTCGGCCTTGCCGGCGGTATCGGCGGCGCGGGCAGTCTCACCGTGACCGGTGCCGGCGGCACGCTGGCGCTCGCGACCGCCAATACCTACAGCGGCGGTACGACGCTGCAGGGCGGCGCGACCATCAGCGTGTCGGGGGCGGGCACGCTCGGCACCGGTGCTGTCCAGCAGCAGACCAGCGGCACGAAGCTCGTGTTCACGACCGGCGCCAACGCCGGCAGCAACAGCTACACCGTGGGCCGTGCCGGTAGCGCCGACAGCAGCAATGTGCTCGCGTTCTCGCAGGACCCGACGGCCGCATCTTCGAAGCGCGCCGTCAACGGTGCGGGCTGGCAGACCGCCGGGCCCAACTCGCTGCAGTTCGGCGACACGAGCACAGCGGCCACGTCGGCCATCACGAACCAGGGCGGTGCGGTGTACTTCCAGCAGGACGCCAATGCGAGCAGCGCGACGATTCTCAACGGCGACAAGAGCCTGCTGGGCTTCCTCGGTGCGTCGTCGGGCGGCACCGCGCAGATCACGAACCAGAGCGGCGGCGTGGTGCATTTCGAGAACACTGCGTCGGCTTCGAAGGCGAGTATCGTCAACGCGGCGGGTGGCACGGTCGACGTATCGGGCTCGACATCTGCAACCGGCGTGGAAATCGGCTCGCTCACCGGCGCGGGGGCGGTGGTGCTGGGCGCATTGAAGCTCACTGTCGGTGGCCTCAACACCAGCGACACGCTGGGCGGCGTGGTCAGCGACAAGGGCAGCCAGTTCGTCCAGCCGGGCACCGGCACGGGCGGTTCGATCGTGAAGGTCGGCACCGGCACGCTCACGCTGTCGGGAGCCAACACCTACACGGGCGGCACCGTGCTGCATCAGGGGCGTTTGAACGTCGGACACAACGAGGCCCTTGGCACCGGTGCGCTGTCGATGGACGATGACACCACGCTGGGCTTCAGTGCCGATGGCTTGACCATCGCGAACGCGATCCAGCTCACGGGCCAGAACGATCCGATCATCGACACAGGCGCCTTCAGCGCCACGCTGGGCGGCGCGATCAGCGGCGGTGGCTTCATCACCAAGGAAGGCACGGGCACGTTGACGCTTTCAGGCGCCAACACGTACACCGGCGCGACGAATGTGGCGCAGGGCACGCTGAAGGCAGGCGCGGCCAACACCTTGAGCGCTGCATCGGCGCACAGCGTGGCGGCGGGCGCAACGCTCGATCTGGCGGGCTTCAGTCAGACCGTGGCATCGCTCGCCAACAGCGGCACGGTGTCGCTGCTCGGCGCCACCGCGGGCACCACGCTGACGGTCAACGGCAACTACGTCGGCAACAACGGCGTGCTGAAGCTGGGCACGGTGCTCAACGGCACGGGTCCGTCGGACCGGCTGGTGATCAACGGTGGCACGGCCAGCGGCAAGACCAACGTGCAGATCACCAACCTCGGCGGCCTGGGCGCGCTCACAACCGGCAACGGCATCGAGCTGGTCACGGCGCAAGCCGGCGCGACGACCACCGCGCAGACCACGAAAGACGCGTTCGCACTGGCCGGCGGCCACGTCGATGCCGGTGCGTACGAGTACCGTCTGTATGCCGCTGACGCCAGCGGCGCTGGCGAGAACTGGTTCCTGCGTTCGAGCACCAATGCGGTCACGCCGCCGACGACGCCGGGGGCGCCCACGGTGCCTGTGATCACCTACCGCGCCGAGGCCTCGCTCTACGCGGCGCTGCCGAGCCAACTGCGCCAGGGCAACCTTGCGATGCTGGGCGACTTGCGCAAGCGTGTGGGGGACGACGATGTGAAGGGTTCGGCCGTTGCTTCGGCCGGCACCGACCGCCGTGCCTGGGCCCGCGTGCTCTCGACCGACATCGACATCCAGCAGGGCGGCACCGTCTCGCCGACCAGCAAGGGCCGTCTCACGGGCTTCCAGGCCGGCACCGACCTGCTGGCCACGCCGAACTGGCGTGCCGGCCTCTACGTCGGCCAGCTCGATGGCGACGCGACCGTCAACGGTTTTGCCAGTGGCGTGAGCAACCTGCGCACGGGCCGCAACGACCTGCGCAGCCAGTACGTAGGTGTCTACGGCACCTACACCGGCGACAGCGGTTTCTACGCCGATGTCGTGGTGCAGTCGGGCCGTCATCGCTACACGGTCGAGCCGATGCTCAGCGCAGGCATCGGCGGCAAGGGCAACAGCCTGCTGGGTTCCATCGAAGTGGGCCAGGCCTTCGCGCTGGGCGGCAGCGGCTGGAGCATCGAGCCGCAACTGCAGCTGATTCATCAGCACATGGACCTGAGCAACTCGGCCATCCTCGGCGCCGTGGTTCAACCAGAAGCCGACAGCGGCTGGATCGCGCGCGCAGGCGTGCGGGTGAAGGGCGAGATCGATATGGGAATGGGTGCGCTGCAACCGTACGGCCGCTTCAACGTCTACAAGACTTCGAGCGGCACAGACATCGCTCGCTTCGTGAACGGAGCGACCACGACCGACATTGCGGCACCGACCGATGGCACGAGCACCGAGCTGGCGGGCGGCTTTACGTTGGCCCTGAACCAGACAACAAGCCTGTACGGTGAAGTCGGCAAGCTCTGGGCTTCGGGCGGCGATGCCAAGGTGAAGAGCTCGATCAACGGCTCGCTGGGCGTGCGCATGAAGTGGTGAGGCGCACGGTCGGCGCTTGGTCGGCATGCGCCACCGCGAGAATCTCGATCAGCTGAGGCTCGGCTGCGTACCTTCGAACAGTTCAGGCGATTCATCGACATGATGGTTCAAGAGCTTGGGTGAAAAGGATCCAAGGCTAAGGCACCTGACGCAAGGCCGGGTAAGGATTGACCGCCGTGCCTTTCCACCAGCGCTTGTCTGCATCGAGCAGGAAAACGGCGAAGTGCAGGTGCGGTGCGTTGGGTGGCGCATTCCCCGTGGTTCCGACGTAGCCGATGACGTCCCCCCTTCGCAACGCCATGCCTTCGCGCAGATCTTCTGCGTACCGGTCCAGGTGGGCGTAGTAGTAAGCCAGCTGGCCAGTCGGATCGAACTGATAGAGGGTGAGCCCGCCTGGCACGCTGGTAAAGAGCTTGACCAGCCTGCCATCGTCCACGGCACGAACGGGTGTCCCTCGCGGCGCAGGAATGTCGAGCACCTCGTGTGCCCCGCCTGTGCGTCCGTCGGTGAAGGTGTCTTGCAGCGCGTGTCCCTGCACGCCTTGAACCGGCATCGCGATCGAGCGCGCTGCAAGCAGGGCGGCGCCGTCGGCGGGAACGGCAACAACAACCTCGGCCGACGCAACAGCAAGAGTGGCGGCGCAAACGAGGCCTGATGCCCACGCCGCGAGGGCGCGTGTGCCGAATTTCTCCACGCTCTTCCCTACGCTTGAACCTCGACAGCGAACCCCGGCTTCGCCAGCCACGAAAGCCGTGCCGCGTTCCAGTTGGTCAGGTGGATGCAGCCGTTCGTCTCGTTGTGACCGACGCGCTCCGGCGCCGGTGTGCCGTGAATGCCCCAGTGGGGTTTCGAAAGACCCATCCAGATGTTTCCCACCGGATTGTTGGGCCCCGCGGCGACGTCGACCTTCTGTGCATTGGCCGGCACGCCCTTCTTCAAGAGGGCCGGGTTGTACGTGAACGTGGGGTTCTTCACCTCGGTCGTGATCTTCATCTTTCCCACCGGCAACGGGTCGAGCGGCCCACCGATGCTGATCGGAAATCCCGCGAGCGGCGTTCCGCTGCCGTCAAGGACGAACAACATGTGATCCGCCTTGGCAATCCTGATCGACTTGGCTGAAGCGACCACGCCCGCGTCGGCGTCGGTTGTCGCATTGACCACGATGATCGAATCCCCGGCCTTGAAGCCCGAACCCTTGTTCAGGTCCGCCAGGAGCCGCGGCGCCATGTGATTCCACTCCGACAATGCTTCGCGCAGGTTCTCGTAGTCGAGCGACTTCAGTTTTGCGCGCTCCGCCATGTCGGACGGGGTGCGCGTGTAGGGGCCTGCCGCGTCCTTGTCCGTGATCGTGTAGGTCGCAAACAGTGGCGTTGTGTCCTTGGCCAGCGCCTACCAGGTCGCGGCGTCGACCTTTCCGGTGGTCGAGATGCCATTGGCCTCCTCTGATAGGCGGACACCACACGGCGCATGTTGGCGCCGAAGCCACCATCGATTTCGCCAGGCGAGAACCATGCGCGGTCCAGAAGGATCTGGGCACGAACGACTGCGGGACCCCGGGAACCCTGTGCCAGCACCGGCGTGCCGCTGGCGGCGTTCAGTTTGTCGAGATCGCCGGCCGCCTGCGGCTCACGGGGCCCTTTCTTCGATGAAGATCCGGCTGCCCAGGCGGACCACGGCACCGCGACTGCGCACGCTGCCATGGATGTAGTCAGGAATGCACGGCGGGATGAGCTCGTCCCATGGCTTTGTAGGCGTATCGGCATGCTGCGATCCAAGTGAAAGCAGAACGCTAAGGGGCCTGGCACTGCCGCGCTGTAGTCTGAAACGGCTTGCTGATGTGCGACTCGTGCTTGTTCAGCGCAGGAAGGCAGAATGCGGCTAACAAACTGCCGTTCTGCACCCGCTGCGGGCGGCATTCCAGCCCAACCGTTCCCTACGCGCAATGAACTCTTCACTCGAGGAAGCCGGCTTTACCGAGTTCGAAACTGGAGGCTGGGTGTGCCTGAACCTGGGAACACTCGCGAGCCCGTTTCTGGTGTTCGCCAATCAGGGCACGCCACAGTTTTTGTTTGGCGTTGAGGGCGATGTGGATCAAGGCGTTCTGAAGGCCATCTTTGCGGTGCTGGATGCCATGGATGCCATGGATGTCAGCCAGGAAGCAGCGAGTGCTTTCGCAGTGCCAGCGAATGTCCCGCCGTTTGACACGCTCGGCTTCGTACGAGGACCGGGCCGCCGGCTTCTGAGGGGAATTCTTGAAGACGAGGCAGCCCTGCAAGTTTTCCCGATGTACGCATGCGAGCTCACGGCCGAGGGCCAACTGCCTCCGCTGGACAGCTTTCGCCGCTGGACGAATCTTTTCTCGCTCTCACGCCGGGCGCAGCCGTGGTTTCACTTCCGGATGCACGGTCAGTCGTCCGGGCTGAATGTTCCGAAATGGGGCACCGAGGCATACCCGACTCTTGGAGGCTTTGTGCAGGTGCTATGTGGTGATGCTGCAGCCTGGCTGGAGGTCCGCAACCGGGAGGGCATTGTTCTCAGGCTGCCAGATGCAGACGGCTGGCTGGGCGCTCGGGAGAAGATGCGACGCGCATGTCTGCGGCGGGCAAGCTTCGTGAAACTCGCTGCCTGAAAGTCGCGCCCAAGCTCTTGCTCTCATATCTGGTAGCAAGCTTTCTGATGATGGTGCTTTCGGCTTTCCTTCATCCGCCGCACGCGAAATCGGCCCACGTATCGCGGCGATTCGGTGCGACGAAATCGTCGCAGGCCTTTTGGCTTCCAAGGCCCCCGGATGGAAACGATTTTTCTTATTCATCGACTCACCGCGACAACACCTTTCCGATCTGCACTGTTTGGAATTCAGCCCTTCTGCTGAACGGGATTTCACGCGTAGACGATGGACATTCCCGACGATGAAACTGCGTCCCTGACGGGGAGGTATTTCTTCATTCACAAGGAGTCTTCTGTGAATCCCGATCAACCTGTTTTCACCATCCTCTCGTTCGTCGGCGGCGGCATTCGCGGCCTGATGTCGGCGACGATCCTCCAGCGTCTGACCAACGTCAGAGGGGGCGTCGTCATCAGCGACACCAGCCTTCTCGCCGGCTGCTCGACCGGGTCCATCATCACCAGCGAGTTGCTCGCGCGCAAGACGCCCGGCGATCTCATCGATCTGTTCAAGGGCGGCGAGATTACGTTCTACAACGACATGAACGCCGATCCGCACGAGGCCGCGTACTCGATCGAAAAGGTCCTCGCCTCGCAGAAGCTCCTGCACGGCGACAAGACGGTGGCCAATGCCGGGCGCAACGTGCTCTTCGTGTCGTTCAATGTCGGCGGTCTGGAGACGCAGATCGATGGCTGCGTGGTGCCGAAGCCCTGGGACACGCTCACGTTCACGAACATGCTCACGACCGAGCGGGACGAGAGAGACGGCCTCGACGGAAAAGCGATACGCCGATCGCCGTTGCCACATCGTCCAGCGGCGCAATGCCCGGTCAGCTGGGCTCGCTGCAGGGCAATGTCGACGGCGCTTTCTTCAACCACGATCCGACGGTCGCTGCCATCGCGCTGGCCGTGCGCAGCGGCGTGGCGCTGGAGAACATCGTGGCCATCACCATCGGCACGGGCCTCATGCCCGACTGGATCGCCACTGACACGCACGACTGGGGCGCCGACCAGTGGATGAAGGGCGTGGGCAACCCGTTCGACAACACGCCGCCGTTCCTCATGAACCAGTCGCAGCCCTCGCCGGTGCTCGACATGTGCCTCAGCGGCACGTCGGCCGAGATGATGCCGCGCCTGGCCAAGATGCTGCTGGGCGACCGCTACGTGAACATCAACCCGACGCTGCCCTGCTTCATCCCCGAGAACTCGACCAACGCGCAGGCGCTCGATCTGCTCGAGCGCCACGGCAAGACCGTGAACCTCGACGCCGCGGTGGCGCTGATCGACAAATACTGGCCGGACACGGAGACCGCGCAGACAACCAAGCCCGCGGCCAAGGCCACTGCGAAGCCGGCCGCGCCTGCTGCATCATCGAAGGCCGCTTCCGCGCCGGCATCCACGCCGGGTCACGGCGAGTTCTTCTACATGAAGCGCAAGCTCTCCGACGAGGTGCTGACCATCTGGGGAACCCAGCCGAACTCGCAAGTGTCGGCGCACCCAAGGAAAGCGAACGATCCCAGCCAGCAATGGCAGTTCATTCCTTCCATAGAAAACCCGGGCTGGTATTTCTTGCAGTCGGCGATGAATCCCGATCTGGTCATGACCTTCCAGAACTCGCAGATGCCGCACCCGTCGATCGTCGCGGACGTGAGGCAGCCCGCGCTGCTCGCGCGCCAGCTCTGGAGCCTGGTATCGACCGAGGAGCTCGGCTGGTGGTTCATCCAGAGCAAGAGCCAGACGGCGGAGATCGTCACCGTCAATCCGAACTCCTACGTCCCGACCGTGATCGGCGTGATGGACGTGATGGACGTGATGGACGTGATGGACGTGATGGACGTGATGGACGTGATGGACGTGATGGACGTGATGGACGTGATGGACGTGATGGACGTGATGGACGTGATGGACGTGATGGACGAGGGCGGGGACCCGATCGCCGTGGGCTTCGCGCTGGACTACCTTGCGTACGAGCCGCAGGCCTGGGGCTTCATGCGCCTGAGATAACCAACGCTCAGTGACGTGAGCCGCGGCGGGTGGTGGTTCAAACGATGCCGGCGCCAAGAGCCGGAAACACATCGCTGAACAACAGGCCGATCAGCTGTTGGCCGGCGGGCGTGGACCAGTCCTGCGCGATTTCCGCCATGAGCGTGTTGGTGGCGGTGAGCACCACGCCCGCATCGTGCATGCGCTGGCGGGAGAACGCTTCGGAGAGGTCGCTGGGCGATCCCGAAGCATCCATCACGGCCTGCACGGCAAAGCCTTCGAGCGCTGCGTCGATGGACGGGAAGATCAGGCACACGTCGGTGGTGACGCCCGCCATGATCAGGTTCTTGCGACCGGTGGCGAGCACGGCGTTGCGGAAGTCGGGGTAGGCCCAGGCATTGACCACGCCGGGGCGCTTGATGCGTGCCGCGTGCGCTTCGGGCAGGATCTCGGCGATCTTCGGGAGGATCGGGCCCTGGGCCTGATCTTCCTGGCTGGACGTGATCACGGTCGGGATGTTGAGGATCTTCGCCATCTTGGCCAGCGCAAGCGACTGCTTGGCCGCGAGTTCGCTGTCGATGTTCTTGATCAGTTGCATGGTGCCGACCTGATGGTCGATCAGCAGCAAGGCGGTGTTGTCGGCGGTGAATCGTTCAATCTTCATGATGGATCTCCTGGAAAGTAAATGGGGCACATGCCCCGGGGGTGTGGCGGCCTGTTACAGCGTTCCCAGGTCGCCACGGTGGTAGGCGGCGGCTGCCGCGGTCAGGCTCTTCTGGCTCGCAAAAGCCATGGGGCCGTTCGAAAGCACGGGTTGGTGCAACGGTTCGCCGATGAACACGGCGACCTTGGCCCCGCCCGACTTGGCGACGAGCTTGTGCGTCGTCGCTTCGTTCGCGGCAGCAAGGATCGGAACACTGAGGTTGTCGAGGCTGAAGCTCTCGCCATCGATTTCCGCGCTGCCGAAGATCGGCATGACGAACGCTCGCTGTCCTGCGGCCAAGGGCAGCGCCAGCTCGGCGCCTGCCTCCAGCGAGATGTCGAGCAAGGTGACATCGGTGGGCGGCGCCAGCGGGGAGTGCACGCCGCCAAAGCTGCCGAAGGGAATGCGGACGCGTGCGCCGGGGCGCTGGACCACCGGCACGTCCTGCGGGGCGAGGCTGAGCGCGAATGGCGCCGCGTCCTGCCGCTCACTGGGGAGGTTGACGAAGATCTGCAGCAGGTGCACGGTGCTTCCGAGCACGGCCGGGTTTTCTTCGTGGATCACGCCATGCCCGGCGGCGGTCCAATGCAGGCCGCCCGGCTGGATCAGCGTGCTGTTGCCTTGCGAATCGCGGTTGGCAATGCCGGTCTCCGAATCGAGGAACAGGTAGGTCACCGCGGAGAAGCCGGCGTGCGGATGCGGCGGAAACGTGGGTGCACTCATCCAGGCGTGGTCGATGCCCAGGAAGGGGTCCATCAGTGCCGGTTCGGCGCCATGCAGGGTGTAGGCCCGGAATTGGCTTTCCCGGTTGGCGCGTTGCATGCGGGCAGTGGTCGTCATGACGCTTTGCCTCAGGCGGCTTCGGCCACAGCCAGCGCCGGATAGTCGATGTAACCCTTGGCGGTCGGCGGGGCGAAGAAGGTGTTGCGGTCGGCTGCGTTGAGCGCGGCGCCCACGCGGAAGCGCTCCGGCAGGTCGGGGTTCGCAAGGAAGGCGCTGCCGAACACCGTCGCGTCGGCCTTGCCTTCGTACAGCACGCCCTCGGCGCTGTCCTGGGTCAGGCCGCCGCCGATCAGGTACGCGCCTTCGAAGCGCGGGCGCAGCAGCGCGTGGTAGTCGAACTTGGCGCCGAACAGGGCGACATGCAGATAGGCCAGGCCCCAGCCGCGCAGCTGGTCGACCAGGTAGGCGTAGGTCTCCTGAGGCGCAGCATCCGTGATGCTGTTGTAGTTCATCTCCGGCGAAATCTTGATGCCGACGCGGTTGGCACCGGCCTCTGCGGCCATCGCATCCAGCGCGTCCAGCACAAAGCGGGCGCGGCCTTCGACCGAGCCGCCGTACAGGTCTTGCCGCTGGTTGCTGCCCGACGAGAGGAACTGCTCGGGCAGGTAGCCGGAGGCCGCATGCAGCTCCACGCCGTCGAAGCCCGCGTCGATGGCGCGGCGCGTGTGGCCTGGCGATAGTCTTCGATGACGTCGGCGATCTCGGCCAGGCTCAACTCCCGGGGCGTGACGAAGTCGACCTGGCCGGCAGGCGTCCATGTCTGGCCTTCAGGCTTGATGGTCGAAGGCGCCACTGGCGTTGCGCCGTCGAGCAGCGAGGGATGCGACACCCGGCCGCAATGCATCAGCTGCATGAAGATGCGGCCGCCGCGCGCATGCACGGCCTCGGTCACCTTCTTCCAGGCTGCCACCTGGGCCTCGGTTTCGATGCCGGGCGTGTGCACGTAGCCCTTGCCCATGGCGGACGGGAACACGCCCTCGGAAATGATCAGGCCGGCGCTGGCGCGCTGGGCGTAGTAGGCGACCGTCAGGTCGCTGGGAACGCCGTCGCCGTCGGCACGGGAGCGGGTCATCGGGGCCATGACGAGACGGTTCGGTGCGATGTAGCGGCCGATGCGAACGGGGGTGAGCAGTTGTTGGCTCATGCTGAATTCCTTGGGATGTGCGTGCGATGGACCTATCTTTGATTAATCTACTGAAGAGATAAAGATGGTAAACTGGAAATCATTGATCCAAAAATGGCGCAATCCAGATGGAGCTGCTGAATGACATGGCCTTGTTTGTCGAGGTCGCCCACACGAAGAGCTTTCGTCGTGCAGCGGATGCCACAGGCGTACCGAACTCGACCCTGTCCCGTCGAATCAGCGCCCTGGAAAAGGCCATCGGCCTGCGGCTCCTGCATCGCACGACGCGCAAGGTCGAGCTCACCGAAGCCGGGCAGCTCTACTACGACCGCTGCAGGCGCATCGTCGAGGAAGCGCGGATCGCCCACGAGCAGTTGGGGGCCATGCTGGCGCAGCCCAACGGTGTGTTGCGCGCATCGCTGCCTGTGGACTTCGCCACCATCTACATGGCGCCCCTGATCGCGGAGTTCGCTCGCCGCTACCCGGGCATCACCTTTGATTTCGATCTCACGCCTCGACAGGTAGACCTGGTCACAGAACCGTTCGACATCGCCATCCGCATGGGCGAGTCAGCGGACTCGAACCTGATCGCGCGGCTGCTGGCCCGCCTTTCGGTGCAGGCCTATGCGTCGCCCCGCTACCTCGAGCTATCCGGCGAGCCAACGCACCCCACCGACCTCGCGCAACACGAGTGCCTGGGCTTTCCCAAGGCCGGCAAATGGACACTGCATCGAGGTGCAGAGATCGTCGAGGTTGAAATCGGGGGACGGTTCCATGTCAAC
>CAMATD010000191.1 GCA_945860785.1 Variovorax sp. YR752
AACGACAACAACAACAACAACAACAACAACAACAACAACAACAACAACAACAACAACAACAACAACAACAACAACAACAACAACAACAACAACAACAACAACAACAAGGAAGGCACGGCCTGAGCATGGAACACGCACCCGCCTGGCTGACCAACAGCCTGATCTACCTGAGCGCCGCCGTGCTGGTGGTGCCGCTGTCCAAGGCCCTGGGCCTGGGCTCGATCATCGGCTACCTCGTGGCCGGCATCGCCATCGGCCCGTGGGGGCTGGGCCTCGTGTCCAGCGTGGAGAACGTGTGCATTTCGCCGAGTTCGGCGTGGTGCTGATGCTGTTCCTCGTGGGCCTCGAGCTCGAACCCAAGCGCCTGTGGAACCTGCGCCGGCCCATCTTCGGCTGGGGCGCCGCGCAGGTGCTGAGCTGCGCGGCGGTGCTCTTCGCCGTGGGCTGGGCCGTGGGCGCCGAATGGCGCGTGGCGCTGGTGGCCTCGCTGGGGCTCGCGCTCTCGTCCACCGCCATCGCGCTGCAGGTGTTCGGCGAGCGCAACCTGCTCAAGACGACCAGCGGCCAGGCCGGCTTCTCGATCCTGCTGTTCCAGGACGTGGCGGCGATCCCGATCCTGGCGCTGCTGCCGCTGCTGGCCGGCGCCACCGCGGCCGAGCAGTCGATCAGCGGCCTCGACCGCGCGCTCGAAGCGCTGAAGATCGTCGGCGTGATCGCCGGCATCATCCTCGGCGGCCGGCTGTTGCTGCGCCCGCTGCTGCGCTGGATCGCGCGCAGCAACACGCCCGAGATCTTCACGGCCGCTGCGCTGCTGCTCGTGGTTGCCATTGCGGCGCTGATGCAGCTGGTGGGCACTCGGCGCCTTCCTCGCCGGCGTGCTGCTGGCCGAAAGCGAATACCGGCGCGAACTCGAAACCGACATCGAGCCCTTCAAGGGCCTGCTGCTCGGCCTGTTCTTCATCGCCGTGGGCATGTCGATCAACTTCGGCGTGCTGATCGCGAGCCCCTGGCTGATGGCGATGCTGGTGGTCGGCTTCATGGTCATCAAGCTGGTCGTGATCTACGCGCTCGCCAAGGCGATGGGGCTGGCCTACCAGGAGCGGCCCGTGTTCACGCTGCTGCTCGCGCAGGGCGGCGAGTTCGCGTTCGTGGTGTTCCAGGCTGCGGGGCCCGACGTGCTGCCGCCCGAAATCACTTCGCTGCTGATTGGCGCGGTGGCGTTGTCGATGCTGCTGTCGCCGCTCCTGCTGGTGCTACTCGACAAGTTCGTGCTGCCGCGCTACAGCCGCAACACCGGCCCGCAGCTGGAGGAAATCTCCGAGCAGCAGGACGCCAAGGTGCTGATCTGCGGCTTCGGCCGCTACGGCCAGATCGTGGGCCGCATGCTGATGTCGCAGGGCCTGCGCGTGACGGTGCTCGATCACGACTCCGACACGGTCGAAGGCCTGCGCCAGTTCGGCTTTCGCGTGTTCTATGGCGACGCGACGCGGCTCGACCTGCTGCGCACCGCGGGCGCCGGCTCGGCCAAGGCCATCGTCGTGGCGGTGGACGACATCGAGCAATCGCTCGAAATCGTCGACCTCGTGACGGAGAACTTCCCGCAGGCCCGCATCATTGCGCGGGCGCGCAACGTGACCCACCTCTTCCAGCTGCGCGACCGCGGCGTGAAGGACATCGAGCGCGAGGTGTTCGAATCGTCGCTGCGCAGCGCGCGCTCGGTGCTGGAGGCGCTGAACTGGCCGGCGCACGAAGCGCGCGAATCAACCATGCGGTTCCGCCTGCGGAATCTCAGGCTCACCGACGAGATCTATCCGCACTACAAGGACCGCGCCAAGCTGATCGCAGCCAACAAGGAGGGCCGTCAGCAGTTCGAGGAACAAATGGCGCGCGAACGCGAAGAGCGGCAGCGCCGCTCGGGGCGCGACTGGGACCGGATCGAGGAAGAGGCGGACTCGTAGCCCGCCCTCTCCGTCAGCCTTCCAGCTTCAGCAGCCTGACCGCATTGCCTTTCAGAATGCCGGGCATCACTTCGGGCTTGAACCCGGCCGCCTCGAAGTCCTTCATCCAGCGGTCGGGCGTGATCAGCGGGTAGTCGCTGCCGAACAGGATGCGGTCCTTCAACAGCGTGTTCGCGTACTGCACCAATTGCTTCGGAAAGTACTTGGGGCTCCAGCCCGACAGGTCGATCCACACGTTGGGCTTGTGCGTGGCCACGCTCAGCGCCTCGTCCTGCCAGGGAAAGCTGGGGTGGGCCATGACGATCTGCATGTCGGGGAAGTCGATGGCCACGTCGTCCAGGTGCATCGGGTTGCTGTACTCCAGCCGCAGGCCGCCGCCGCAACGCATGCCCGAGCCGATGCCGCTGTGGCCGGTATGAAAGATGGCCGGCAGCTTGTGCTCGGCGATCACCTCGTAGAGCGGCCAGGCCATCTTGTCGTACGGATGAAAGGCCTGCACCGTCGGGTGGAACTTGAAACCCTTCACGCCGTGCTCCTCGATGAGCCGGCGCGCCTCGCGGGCGCCCATCTTTCCCTTGTGCGGATCGATGCTCGCGAAGGCGATCATCATGTCGCTGTTCTTCTGCGCAGCCTCGGCGATCTCCTCGTTCGGAATGCGGCGGCGGCCCATGTTCGACTCGGCGTCGACCATGAACATCACGAGGCCGATCTTGCGTTCGCGGTAATAGGCCACGCTCTCGGCAATGGTCGGTCGGCCGCTCGAGCCGAAGTACTTGTCGGCGGCGCGGTCGTACTCTTCGCCATAGTTGTCGAACGGATTCCAGCAACTCACTTCGGCGTGGGTGTGGATGTCGATGGCGATCAGGTTCTAGTGGTCCATGTCGTTGTCTCCAGTACGGGTAAATCCCTAGGATTCAAGGTCCTCAAGTGCCTTTAATTGATTATTTATCATAACCATGATTCAACTCACACCGAAACGCAATCATGACCAATCCCGACCTCCACCTCGACATTCGCGACGAAGTCGCCATCGTCCGTCTGACGCGCGGCGCCAAGCGCAATGCGTTGTCGGACGGCCTGATCCTCGCGTTGCGCGACATCTTCGAGAAGCTGCCCTCCACCGTGCGCGCCGCGGTGCTCGACGGCGAAGGCCCGCACTTCTGCGTCGGCCTCGACCTGAGCGAGCTGAAGGAGCGCGATGTCGGCCAGGGCATGCAGCACTCGCGGCTGTGGCATGCCGCGCTCGACCTCATCCAGCACGGCCCGGTGCCGGTGATCGCGGCGCTGCACGGCGCGGTGGTCGGCGGCGGCCTCGAACTGGCCAGCGCCTGCCACATCCGCGTGGCCGACCGCTCGACCTTCTATGCGCTGCCCGAAGGCTCGCGCGGCATCTTCGTGGGCGGCGGCGGCTCGGTGCGCATTCCGAAGCTGATCGGCGTGGCCCGAATGACCGACATGATGATGACCGGCCGCGTCTACAACGCCGAAGACGGCGAGCGCGCCAACTTCGCGCAGTACCTGGTCGACGAGGGCACGGCCTTCGACAAGGCCTTCGAACTCGCCCAGCGCATCGCCACCAACGCGCCGCTCACCAACTACGCGCTGATGCACGCGCTGCCGCGCATCGCCGAGCAGTCGGCCGACCACGGCTTCTTCACCGAGGCGCTGATGTCCGGCATCGTGCAGAGCGCGCCCGAAGCCAAGGAGCGCGTGCGCGATTTCCTCGAAGGCCGCGGCGCGAAGGTGAGCAAGGGATGACCGCCGTCCGATACCGCCCCCTCGCCTTCGGCGTCACGCGCGCCGTGCTGCGCGACGGCGCGCCGGGCACGCAGTACCTGCAGGCCGAAGCGCAGCTCGGGTCCTACCGTGAGCGCATGACCGACCGCCTCGCGCACTGGGCCGAGGCTGCGCCCGAGCGCACCTTCATCGCCCGCCGCGAACGGCTGGCCGACGGCAGCACCGGCGACTGGTTGCGCGTGAGCTATGCGCAGGCGCAGCAGGAGGCGCGCGGTATCGGACAGGCGCTGCTCGACCGAGGCCTCGGCGGGAGCGCCCGGTCGCGATCCTCAGCGAGAACGGCATCGAGCATGCGCTCTCGCACTCGGCTGCCTCTACGCCGGCGTGCCCTACTGCCCGGTTTCGCCACCCTATTCGCTCGTGAGCCAGGACTTCGAGAAGCTGCGCCAAGTCCTGGACACGCTGACGCCGGGCCTCGTGTTCGCCGCCGCCGCCGCGCGCTACGACCGCGCCATCGAAGCCGCCGTGCCAGCCGGCACCGAAGTCGTGCTCGCCGAAGGCCAGCTCGAAGGCCGCGCACCACCGCGTTCAACGCGCTCGCCGCCACACCGGCCACGCCCGCCATCGACGCCGTGATGCGCGCGACCGGCCCCGACACCATCACCAAGTTCCTCTTCACCTCGGGCTCGACCAAGATGCCCAAGGCGGTGATCAACACGCACCGCATGTGGTGCGCCAACCAGCAGCAGTTGCGCCAGTCGATTCCGGCGCTGGGGGAAGAGCCACCCGTGCTGGTCGACTGGCTGCCCTGGAACCACACCTTCGGCGGCAACCACAACGTGGGCATCGTGCTCGACAACGGCGGCACGCTCTACATCGACGACGGCAAACCCACGCCCGCCGGCATGGCCGAGACGCTGCGCAACCTGCGCGAGATCGCGCCCACCATCTACTTCAATGTGCCGACCGGCTTCGAGGCCATCGCACACGCGATGGAAACCGACGCGGTGCTGCGCCGCAACCTGCTGTCGCGCGTGAAGATGTTCTTCTACTCGGGCGCCGCGCTGTCGCAGCCCGTGTGGGACAGCCTGCACAAGACGCAGGAGGCCGAGGTGGGCGAGCGCATCGTCATGGGCACCGGCCTCGGCATGACCGAGTCGGGCCCCTTCGCGCTCTACGTGACAGGTCTCGAGGTCAAGTCGGGTGACATCGGCCTACCCGCGGCCGGCATCGAGATCAAGCTGATCAAGGTCGAGGGCAAGACCGAGGTGCGCTACCGCGGCCCCAACATCACGCCCGGCTACTGGCGCGCACCCGAAGCCACGGCCGAGGCCTTCGACGAAGAGGGCTTCTTCTCGACCGGCGATGCGGTGAAGTGGATCGACGACCAGAACATCCACCGGGGCCTGCGCTTCGACGGCCGCATCGCCGCAGACTTCAAGCTCGCCACCGGCACCTTCGTGAGCGTGGGCCCGCTGCGCGCGAAGATCATCGGGGCCGGTGCGCCCTATGTGCAGGACGCGGTGCTGACCGGCATCAACCTGAAGGAAGTCGGCGCGCTGATCTTCCCGACGCAGAAGGTGCGGCAGCTTGCAGGTCTCGGCGCCGAGGCCACGATGCAGCAGGTGCTCGAAAGCGCACCGGTGCAGGCGTATTTCCAGGAGGTGGCCAACACGCTGGCGGCCGCCGGCACCGGCAGCGCGAACCGCATCGCACGGCTGCACCTGATGGCCGAGCCGCCCTCCATCGACAAGGGCGAGGTGACCGACAAGGGCTCGATCAACCAGCGCGCCGTGCTCAAGCACCGCGCCGCGCTCGCCGACGCGATGCACGCAGACACCCTGCCCTTCACCTTGAAGCCCCGCTGACCCATCCAGGAGACAACACACCATGAAGATCGAAAGACAAGCCGCACTCGTCACCGGCGGCGCATCGGGCCTTGGCGAAGCCACCGCGCGCGAACTGGCGCGCCTGGGCGCGAAGGTTGCCGTGCTCGACCGCAATGCCGCGTTGGCAGAGAAGGTGGCGGCAGAAATCGGCGGCGTCGCCTGCGTCTGCGACATCACCGACACCGACAGCGTCAATGCCGCGCTCGACAAGGCCGCTGCAGCCCACGGCCCCGCACGCATCCTGATGAACGTGGCCGGCATCGGCAGCGCCAGGCGCATCGTCGGCAAGGACGGCAACCCGGCGCCGCTCGAAGACTTCGTGCGCGTGGTCAACCTCAACCTGGTCGGCGGCTACAACATGGCGCGCCTCTTCGCCGCACGCTGCGCCAGGCTGGAAGCGCTCGACAACGGCGAGAAGGGCGTGATGCTCTTCACCGCCTCGGTCGCGGCCTTCGACGGCCAGGTGGGCCAGCAGGCCTACAGCGCCTCCAAGGGCGGCCTCGTCGGCATGACGCTGCCGATGGCGCAAGACCTCGCGCAGCACGCCATCCGCGTGTGCACCGTGGCGCCCGGCCTGTTCGCCACGCCGCTCCTGCTGGAGCTGCCCGAGGCCGTGCAGCACTCGCTAGCCGCGTCGATCCCGTTCCCGCCGCGCCTGGGCAAGCCTTCGGAATTTGCCGAGCTGGCCTGCCACATCGTCACCAACGGCCACCGCAACGGCGAGGTGATCCGCCTCGACGGCGCCCTGCGCATGGCGCCGCGCTGATTCCAGCACCCAGCAGCAACCAAGAGACAACACCATGACCAACCGACGCCAGTTCGTGACAGCGCTCGGCGGCACAGCCGCACTCGGCGCCCTGCATCCGCTTGCCGCACTCGCCCAGGCGGTGCAGCAGCAGGTGAAGATCTACTACGGCTTCCCGGCCGGCAGCGCGGGCGACAGCGTGGCACGGCGCGTGGCCGACAAGCTCGGTGAAACGCCTTTCACCAAGACCAACCCGGTGGTGGAAAACAAGCCCGGCGCGGGCGGCCGCATCGCGCTCGACACGCTCAAGACCTCGCCGGCCGACGGCTCGGTGCTGTGCCTCGCGCAGGCGTCGGCACTGTCGATCTATCCGCACATCTACACCAAGCTGGCTTACGCCATCCCGGACTTCGCGCCGATCTCCATCGGCGCCGTGATGACGCACGGCCTGGCCGTCGGCCCGATGGTGCCGGCCAGCGTGAAGACGCTGAAGGACTACGTCGCCTGGGCCAAGGCCAACCCGGGCCAGGCCAGCTACGGCTCGCCGGGTGCGGGCTCCACGCCGCACTTCCTGGGCGCGCTGCTGGGCCTGAGCAGCGGTGCCGACCTGCGCCACGTGCCCTACCGCGGCTCGCTTCCCGGCATCAACGACGTGGTGGGCGGCCAGATCGCCTCGTGCATGACGCCCGCCGGCGACTGCCTGCCCTTCGCCAAGGCCGGCAAGCTGCGCGTGCTCGCCACCTCGGGGGCGCAGCGCCCGGCCTACCTGCCCGATGTGCCCACTTTCACCGAGCAGGGCTTTCCGGAAATCGTGGCGGATGAATGGTTCGGCTTCTTTGCCCCGGCGAAGACGCCTGCCGCTGTCGTCGCTGCCGCAAGCGCCGCGATCCAGGCCGCGCTCAAGGACAAGGCCGTGGCCGATGGCCTGCTGTCGGTGGGCCTGATCGCCCACGGCTCCTCGCCCGAGGACATGAAGAAGTCGCTGCAGTCCGAGTACGAACGCTGGGGTCCGCTGGTCAAGAAGATCGGCTTCACCGCCGAGTCCTGATGGATTACCAGCCCCGCGCCGAAGACATCCGCTTCTTGTTGAACGTGGTGCTCGACGCGCCCGCGCGCCTGCAGAGGCTCGCGCCCTTCGTCGAGGTCGACGAGGCGCTGCAATCCCAGGTGCTCGAAGAGGCCGCGCGCTTCGTCGGCAACGTGATCGCGCCGACCCATTGCGCGGGCGACGAGGTGGGCTGCCGCTTCGCCAATGGCGAGGTCGTCTCGCCACCGGGCTTTCGCGAGGCCTACCAGGCCTTTGTCGCGGGCGGCTGGCCGGCGCTCTCGGCCGCGACAGGACGGTGGACAGGGCCTGCCCTCGGTGCTCGAAGCCGTTCTCTACGAATGGCTCAGCGCCGCGAACCACGGCCTCACGATGGCGCCGGGCCTGCTGCACGGCGCCTACGCCTGCCTCAAGCACCACGGCAGCGACGAGTTGCGCGAGCGCTACCTCCCGAAGATCGCGACCGGCGAATGGCTCGCCACCATGTGCCTGACCGAAGCCCACGCGGGCAGCGACCTGGGCCAGGTGCGCACGCGCGCCGTGCCGCAGGCCGACGGCAGCTTCCGCGTGAGCGGCGGCAAGATCTTCATCTCGGGCGGCGAGCACGACCTGACGCCGAACATCGTCCACCTGGTGCTGTGCCGTTTGCCCGATGCGCCAGCAGGGCCCAAGGGCCTGTCGCTCGTGCTCGTGCCCAAGGTGTTGCCCGACGGCGCACGCAATGCAGTGCACTGCGAGCGCATCGAGGAAAAGATGGGCCTGCACGGCAGCCCACCCTGCTCGATGCGCTTCGACGAAGCCACCGGCTGGCTGGTCGGCGAACCGGGCCGCGGCCTGGCCGCGATGTTCGTGATGATGAACGCGTCGCGCCTGCATGTCGCGCTGCAAGGCATCGGCCTGCTCGATGCCGCCTGGCAGAAGGCCGACGCCTACGCGGCCGAACACCGCCAGATGCGCGCACCGGGGGCGGTGCCCGCCAGCCGCGGCAGCGAGGCGGCCGACCTGATCGCCGAGCATCCCGCCATCCGCCGCATCCTCGACACGCAGCGCGCCTGGATCGACGGCGCACGCACCCTCGCTTATCGCAGCGCATTGATGCTCGACGTTGCCGCGCACGACGCCGATCCCAAGGCCCGCGAGCACGCGCAGCGCTGGTGCTCGCTGGTCACGCCTGTGCTCAAGGCGGCCTGCACGCAGCAGGCCTTTCACGGCGCCAGCGAATGCCTGCAGGTGTTCGGCGGCCACGGCTACGTGCGCGAATGGGGCATCGAGCAAGTCGTACGGGACGCGCGCGTCACCATGATCTACGAGGGCACCAACGAGATCCAGGCCATCGACCTGCTGGTGCGCAAGGTGCTGCCCGATGGCGGCGCCGGCATGTCGGCCCTGCTGCTCGAGTTGCGCGACACGCTCGACGCCTCGCGCGAGGCCGATGCGGATGTGCAGCGCCGGCTGGCCTAGCTGCGTTACCTAGGCACCACCGTCGCGATGGCGTCGCACGCCAACCCCGCGCTGCCCTACGAGGTGGCCGACGACTACCTGCGCGTGGTGATGCTCACGATGATGGCCTGGGCCTGGGCGCGCATCGATGCGGCCACCGGACCGGCCGATGATCCGGGGCCGCACTGGCAGGGCGCGTTCGGCGGCGGCCTTCCGGCGCTGGGTGCTGCCCGAATTCGAGATGCGGCTCGGCATCGTCAAGCGCGCCTGCGAAGCCGTCGCCCTGGCGCATGCCGCAGAGACGCCCGGTGTCACAAACTAGGCATTCAGGGCGGCCGCGGGCGGTTACGCTCGGGCCATGCGCTCATCCCCGAAAAATGTTCCCGCAAAAGGCGAGCTGGTCGCGGCGCCGGCAGGCAGGTCGGACCGCCTCGACGCCCACGTGCTCGAAACCCTGGTCGGCTACAACGCCCGTCGCGCCTGGTTGATCGTCAGCAACCTGTTCGCGGAGCGCATGGCGCCCTACGGGCTCAAGCAGATCGATTTTTCGGTGCTGTCGCTGCTGGCGCACAACCCGGGCGCCACCTCGCGGCAACTCTGCAGCACCCTGGACATCCTGCCGCCCAACCTCGTGAGCCTGGTGGCCACGCTGGACAGCCGGGGCCTGATCGAACGCCGCCCCCATCCGCACGATGGCCGCGCGGTGGGCCTGCACCTCACGTCCGACGGCGAGGCGCTGATCCGCGAAGCCGAGCAGGCCGTGGTGCAGCTCGAGGCCGATGCCAGCGCCAAGCTCACCGTGCGCGAGCGCGAGACGCTGATCAAGCTGCTGCAAAAAATCTATCTCTGACGCTGGGGAACGCCTAGAGCCCCCGCTCGACCATGTCGCACAAGCGCTGGCCGAGCGCATAGGCGGTCTCGGCATCGAGCGCGCGCAGCGGCCCGTCGATGATGAGCAGCGCCAGCCCGTGCACCGCCGACCAGGCGAGGTATTCGGCATTGGGCCGCCGCGCCGGGTCGAGCACACCTGCATCCACGAGCCGGTCGATCGCGGCGCCGAGCAGCTGGAACGGGTCCATGCCGCTGGCCCCGGCCTTCGCCGGTCCCACCACGCCCAGCCCCTCGTCGGAAATCACGAATGCCGTGCGGAACAGCCCCGGCTCGGCCTGCGCGAACCGCAGGTAGCCGGTGCCGATGGCGCGCACCTGCGCCCGCGCGAAATCGGCCGGCGGCTGGTCGCAGGGCAGCACGGCGAATTCCTTTTCCATCGCGCCGGCCGCCGCTGACAAAGCCGCTGCCCGCACCGCCAGCAGCAGCTCGTGCCGACTGCCGAAGTGCCGGTAGGCCGCATTCGGCACCACGCCCGCACGCCGGGTCGCCTCGCGCAGCACCACCGCACCCGGCCCGCCGTCGCGCGCCAGCTCGATGCCCGCGTCGAGCAGCGCCCGGCGCAGATCGCCGTGGCGGTAAGTGCTGCGGGCGGGCGGCAGGCTGTCGGGGACGTTGTTGAGCTTCATTGCGATTCCATGTGGACACTGTCCATTATCCCTGTTATTCTTTGTGGATGGTGTACACAAAGTAGTTCCATCGTTATTCGCGCAGGGACCGCTGCGCATCCTTGAAACCTCGAAACCGCTCCAGCGAAAAGGAAATGCCATGAAAGTCCAGTCTTACCTGTCCTTCGAAGGCCGTTGCGACGAAGCGATCGCGTTCTACAAGAAGGCGCTCGGCGCCGAAGTCGTCCAGCTCATGCGCTACAACGAAGCGCCGGCGGATGCATCCATGGAGAAAGGGGACGGCTGCGCCGGCGCCATGCCCAGCCCCGACAAGGTGATGCACTCGGTGGTGCGCATCGGCGAAACCGAACTCATGTTCTCCGACGGCCGCTGCTCGGGCCAGGCGGAGTTCAAGGGGAGCATGCTGTCGATCACCGCCGCCACCGACGCCGACGCCCGCAAGCGGTTCGACGCGCTGGCCGACGGCGGCCAGGTGATGCAACCGCTGACGCCGACCTTCTTCACCTCCAGTTTCGGCATGCTCAGCGACCGTTTCGGCGTGGGCTGGCTGCTGGTGGTGGACGCTGCCCGCTGATCGCCACGACGGCCTGCCTCTGTCTCTGCCCCAGGAGTAACTCTGATGCTTAAGAAAATCGTCCTCGTCATCCTCGCACTGATCGCGATCGTGCTGATCTACGCCGCCACCCGGCCCGACACCTTCCGCGTGGAGCGCACGGCGCGCATCCCGGCGCCGGCCGAGAAGATCTTTCCGCTGATCGACGACTTCCACCGCTGGGGCGCCTGGTCGCCCTACGAGAAGCTGGACCCCGACATGAAGCGCACCTTCGGCGGCACTCCCGCTGGCAAAGGCGCGACCTACGCCTGGGAGGGCAACAGCAAGGCCGGCGCGGGCCACATGGAAATCACCGAGTCGACGCCCTCGTCGAGGATCGCGATCAAGCTCGATTTCATCAAGCCCTTCGAAGGCCACAACGTGGCCGAGTTCACGCTGCAGCCCCAGGGCGATGCAACGCAGGTCACCTGGGCCATGTCCGACCCGAGCCCCTATGTTGCGAAGGTCATGGGCATCTTCTGCAACCTGGACCAGATGATCGGCAAGGACTTCGACGCGGGTCTTGCCAATCTCAAGACGGCCACCGAAAAGTAACCATCCAAAGGAAAACTCATGTCTCCCATCCACGCCTACCTCACGTTCGACGGCAACGCAGCCGAGGCCATGCGCTTCTATGAAAAGACGCTCGGCGGCACCATGCAGATGATGATGACCATGGGCGAAGCGCCCGGCACCGAGCAGCTTCCGCCCGACGCGAAGAAACGCATCATGCATGCCTCCCTCGCCTACGGCGACGGCATGCTCATGGCCTCCGACACCATGCCCGGGCAAACGTACGAAGGCATTAAGGGCTTCGGCGTTGCACTGACCATCGAGACCGTCGCCGAAGCGCGCCGTGTGTTCGATGCTTTTGCCGAGGGTGGCAACGTCTCCATGCCCTTCGAGAAAACTTTCTGGGTCGAAGGCTTCGGCATGGTGACCGACCGCTTCGGCACCCCCTGGCTCATCAACGGCGGCAAGCCGCTGGTCTGAAACACCACATCGGCGATTTGAAGGAATCACCCCCATGACCGAAACACTCGACAACCGGAAGCGCTGGCTCGCATTGATGGTGCTCTGCCTCGGCGTCTTGATGATCGTGCTCGACACCACGATCGTGAACGTGGCATTGCCCTCGATCCGCACCGACCTCGGCTTCACCGAGACGTCGCTCGTGTGGGTGGTGAATGCCTACATGCTGACCTTCGGCGGCTTCCTGCTGCTGGGGGGCCAGCTCGGCGATCTGTATGGCCACCGCAAGCTCTTCCTGATCGGCCTCGTGCTGTTCACGCTCGCCTCGCTGGCCT
>CAMATD010000192.1 GCA_945860785.1 Variovorax sp. YR752
GGGCGACTTTCTTTTTAAGGGTCGTTTATCCGGTTGTTGAAAAACCCAATTAAATCGATAACCTTGAGATTAATACCGCCTAATTCATGACGCTTGGATTCAGCGCTTGCAGTAATCAGAAGGTCTCAATTTGATGCGATACGCGGCAAGCCGGCTCGAATCAATACGGGGGTGGTCCAAACCAGGATGCATCTCTTTTGGAGGATGTGCGAAGTGCACGATCTCAATAGACTGGATTGAGTGGACTAACGTCCAATCTCTCGACTTTCCTGGGGATTTTTCATGGCCATTATCAATTTCAAATATTCCTCCAACTGGGAATATGAGACTGCGGAAGATAACACCGGTTCATTTGTCGCATCAGTTTCGTTTGGAAAACTTATTCTGAAGAATATGGTTGATGGCGACAGGATGACTATTAAATACAGATGCGTATCGATGGGATTGAGTAAAGGACTGCCTTTTGGCGTCTCTCGATCACAATTCACCGATCCATCTGTTGGTTTCGGCTCGATCGTATCCAATAATTATTTCGGGGCTTTTGATTTTCCCTGTCGAGGCTATATCCTGAGCCTGGGGGTAACATTGGGAGTCTTTCAATCCGATGGCGACACGAGCGGGCAACTCTGGAATATATTTTATTTCGGTTTATCACCGTTTGCTGCTCTGCGGTGTTCCGGCGCATATCGCGCGACCACCCCTGGAGGAGGGGTCGGCGGTGGAGTTGCAAGTTTCGAGTTGGAGGATTACACGAAGGGTTGAGCAAAGACCGCGTAGGGGTGCGCTCCAGCCCTGTGCAATCGCGTTTTTTTTCCTTCTCCGAGGGTTTCAAAACCCTCGGGAAATGTCTTGTGCAACAGCTGGGTAAAAGTGCTGCGAGCCGAAAAGGCTCAGGCGACCTGGGCCACGTCCTTCTGGTTGGCTGCTTCGGCCGTTGCCACCAGGATGTCGGAGCGCGCGGAGGCCAGTGCAGTGGCCTTGGGCTCGTCGCCCATCGCCACGCCTTCGGCGCGCACGTCGGTGATGCCGAAGAAACCGAAGACCACCTTGAGGTAGCTCTCCTGGTGCTCGGCGCCCTGACCCCAGTCGCTGGTCGAGTAGACGCCGCCGCAGCTCGAGGCCACGATCACGGTCTTGCCGCCGGCCAGGCCCACCGGGCCGGTTTCGGTGTACTTGAAGGTGCGGCCGACCTGCCCGAGGCGGTCGATCCAGGCCTTGAGTTGCGTCGGGATCGAGAAGTTGTAGAGCGGGGCGCTGATGACGACCACGTCCGCGGCCAGGAACTGGCTCACGAGCTTTTCCGACAGCGCGTTCTCGCGTTGCTGGGCTTCGGTGGGCTCGGCCTGCGGGCCGGTCTTGATGGCCAGGGCGTCGGCGCCGAAGTGCGCAGGGGCGTCCACGGCGAGGTCGAGGTACTCGACCGTGGTGTCGGGGTGCGCGGCCTTCCATGCGGCCACGGTTTCCGCCGTCAGCAGGCGGGAGGTCGAATAGGCACCGAGGATGCTGGAGTCGATGTGGAGCAGCTTCATATCAATCACTTTCGTGTGGATGTTGTCGGCGCTCAAAGTGGCCGGCGTTAAGAGAATTCTATTTTTGGATCGAGTCGGCGATAAGTAGCCAAAATTTGTCTAGATCGTCCTGTATGCAGGACAATCGACGCCATGCAAGACCTCAACGACATGGTTTTCTTCGCCGAGGTGGCCGAGCGCGGCGGCTTTGCCGTAGCCAGCCGGGCACTTGGCATTCCCAAATCGCGCCTGTCGCGCCGCGTGGCGGAGCTGGAAGAGCGGCTCGGCGTGCAGCTGATGCAGCGCAGCACGCGGCGGTTGTCGCTCACGCCGGCGGGCGAGATCTACCTGCGGCATTCGGCCGCCATGCGCGATGCGGCCCAAGCCGCGGCCGAGGCGGTGGCGCAGGTGCAGACTGAGCCCAGCGGGCTGGTGCGCATCAGCTGCCCGGTCACCATTGCGCACAGCGGGCTGGCGCAGCTGATGCCGGCTTTCATGGAGCGCTTCCCGGCGGTGCGCGTCGACATGCGGGTGATCAACCGGCCGGTCGACCTGATCGAGGAGGGCATCGACATCGCCCTGCGCGTGCGGCCCACCATCGAAGACAGCACGGTGCTGGTGGCCAAGACCTTCGGCACCAGCCGCGGCGTGCTGGTGGCGAGCCCGGACCTGCTCGCGCGCCAGGGCCCGGTCGACACCCCGGCCGATCTGGCCAGGATGCATACGGCCGCGATGTCGGTCAACGGCGAGGGGCGCAGCGACTGGCGGCTCGAAGGGCCGAATGGCGAGATCTACGTGCATTCGCACTTTCCGCGCTACGTGGCGGACGACCTGGCGACCCTGCAGTTCGCCACGCTGGGCGGGGTGGGCGCCACCATGCTGCCCGATTACATGTGCCGGGCCGACGTCATGGCCGGCCGGCTAGTGAGGCTGCTGCCGGGCTGGGGGCCGTCGCTAGTCCTGGCGCACATGGTGTTTCCGGCGCGGCGGGCGCTGGTGCCGGCGGTTCGCCGGCTGATCGATTTCCTGGCCGTGCACCTGCAGAGTGACGCGCTGCCGCGCATGTTCTAGGTGGAAAAGCGGCCTTGACCCGATTCGTTATGCGAAAAACGTCATATCCAAACAAGCAGATATTCGTTTGGCATTGAAGCGCGGGTTCGCACAATCCAAGGCTCCCATCCATCCTAGGAGCGACCATGGCTACTCTGCGACTCGGCGACACCGCCCCCAATTTCACCCAGGACTCCAGCGAAGACCCCCTCGACTTCTACGAATGGGCCGGCAATTCGTGGGTCGTGTTCTTCTCGTACCCGGCCGATTTCACGCCCGTGTGCACCACCGAACTCGGCAAGACCGCGGCGCTGTCGGGCGAATTCGCCAAGCGCGGCGTCAAGCCCATTGCGCTGAGCGTCGATCCGGCCACCAAGCACAAGGAATGGATCGGCGACATCAACGAGACGCAGAACACCACGGTCAACTTCCCGATCATGGCGGACGCCGACCGCAAGGTGGCCGACCTGTACGACCTGATCCACCCGAACGCCTCGGCCACCGCCACGGTGCGCAGCGTGTTCATCATCGATCCGAAGAAAGTGGTTCGCACGACGATCACCTACCCGGCATCGACGGGCCGCAACTTCGACGAGATCCTGCGCGTGATCGATTCGCTGCAGCTCACCGACAGCCACAAGGTCGCGACGCCCGTGAACTGGAAGGACGGCGACGACGTGGTCATCATCCCGAGCATCCAGGATCCGGCCGAGCTGGCGGAACGCTTCCCCAAGGGCTTCAAGGCCGTCAAGCCTTACCTGCGCATCACGCCGCAGCCGAACAAGTAAGCGCAGGCGGCACTCGCAAATGCAGACGCGCGTCGTCATCGTGCCTGGGTGGCGCGACTCCGGGCCCGGCCACTGGCAGAGCCTGTGGGAAGGGCGCATCCCGGGTGCGGCACGGGTAGTGCAGGACGACTGGGCCTCGCCCAAGCGCGACGCCTGGGTGCCCGCGCTTGCCAAGCTGGTGCTCGAGAGCCCCGGTCCGGTGGTGATCGCGGCTCACAGCCTGGGCTGCATCGCCACGGCGCATCTGCCAGCAGAGGCCTCGGCCCGCATCCAGGGCGCGTTGCTCGTGGCACCAGCCGACCCGGAGCGCCGCGCCGTGCTGTCCGACTTCGCGCCCGTGCCCTATGCGGCGCTGCCGTACCGCAGCATCGTGGTGGCCAGCAGCAATGACCCTTACTGTCCGATCCGGCTGGCGGGCGCATATTCCCGCGCCTGGGGCAGCGAGTTCGTGCGCATGCAGAATGCGGGCCATATCAACATCGATTCGGGGCACGGAGACTGGCCGCTCGGCCTGGCCCTGCTGCAATCGTTGACCGACGAGCCCGCCGCCTGGTCGGCGGGCCGTGAATTTTCAGAAACCTTGGCAACCACATGACTTCCAGAATAAAGACCTTCGTCGCCGTGCTCGCGCTGGCGTCCTCTGCACTCGCCGGCAACAGCAGCGCCTTCGCCCAGGGCACCACGCTGCTCAACGCCTCGTACGACGTGGCGCGCGAGTTCTACAAGGACTACAACGCGGCGTTCGTGGCGCAGTACAAGAAGGCCACCGGCAAGGACGTCAAGGTCGACCAGTCGCACGGCGGCTCCAGCGCGCAGGCGCGCGCGGTGGCCGACGGCCTCGATGCCGATGTGGTGACGATGAACACCTCGACCGACATCGACTTCCTCGCCAACGCCGGCGTGGTCGCGAAGGACTGGAACAAGAAATTCCACGACAACGCATCGCCGACCACGTCGACCATGCTGTTCCTCGTGCGCAACGGCAACCCCAAGGGCATCAAGGACTGGGACGACCTCGTCAAGCCCGGCGTGCAGGTTGTGATCGTCAACCCCAAGACCGGTGGCAACGGGCGCTACGCCTACCTCGCGGCCTGGGGCTACATCAAGAAGAAGGGCGGCACGGATGCGCAGGCCGCCGAGTTCGTCGGCAAGCTGTTCAAGAACGTGCCGGTGCTGGCGCGCGGCGGCCGCGACGCGACCACCGCCTTCCTGCAACGCAACATCGGCGATGCGCTGATCACCTTCGAATTGGAAGTGGTCTCGATCGACCGCGAGTTCGGCACCGGCAAGGTCGATTCGGTCTACCCGTCGATCAGCATCGTGGCCGAGAACCCGGTCGCCGTGGTCGAGCGCAGCACCGCCAAGAAGGGCACCGGCGAACTCGCCAAGGCGTATCTCGACTGGCTCTATTCCGAAGAAGCGCAGGAAATCGCCGCCAAGCATGCGCTGCGTCCGCGCTCGCAGGCCGTGCTCAAGAAGTACGCCGCGACCTTCAAGCCGCTGCAACTCTTCACGGTGCAGGAACTGTTCGGCAGCCTCGGCGAAGCGCAGAAGGTGCACTTCAACGACGGCGGCCAGTTCGACAAGCTCTACACGCCCGGCGCGAAGTAAATGAGCGGCGCAGTTTCTTCGGCGCTTCCGTCCGCGGTAGCGCCGCTTTCGCGTGTGAATCGGGCAGGGGGCGCAAGGCGCGTGCTGCCGGGCTTTCACATCACGCTCGGCTTCTCGATTTTCTATCTCTGCCTGATCGTCCTGATCCCGTTGTCGGCGCTGGTCTTCAAGACCTTCACGATGAGCTGGGAGCAGTTCTGGGTGGCCGTGACCTCACCGCGCGTGATGGCCTCGTACCGGCTGACCTTCGGCGCCTCGCTGCTCGCGGCGCTGGTGAACGCGGTGTTCGGCCTGCTGGTGGCCTGGGTGCTGGTGCGCTACAAGTTTCCGGGCAAGCGCATCGTCGATGCGCTGGTCGACCTGCCGTTCGCACTGCCGACGGCCGTGGCCGGCATCTCGTTGACCGCGCTGCTCGCGGGCAACGGCTGGGTCGGGCAACTGCTTGAGCCGCACGGCATCAAGCTGGCTTTCACGCCGGCGGGCATCGTCATTGCGCTGATCTTCATCGGGCTGCCGTTCGTGGTGCGCACGGTGCAGCCGGTGCTTGAAGACGCGGAGAAGGAGCTCGAAGAGGCCGCGACCTCGCTCGGTGCGACGCGGCTGCAGACCTTCACGCGGGTGATCCTGCCGTCGATCGGGCCTGCGCTGCTCACGGGCTTTGCAATGGCCTTCGCGCGCGCCATCGGCGAGTACGGCTCGGTGATCTTCATTGCCGGCAACATGCCGATGATCTCGGAGATCACGCCGCTCATCATCATCGGCAAGCTGGAGCAATACGACTACGCGGGCGCGACGGCGGTTGCGCTGGTGATGCTGGTCATTTCGTTCCTGCTGCTGCTGGTCATCAATGGCCTGCAAGCCTGGCAGCGTCGTCGGGCAGGGGCATGACATGAGCGCACCTTCCAAAGTCATTCGCCGCGCGCAAGCCGGCACCACCGAAGCAGCCTGGGTGCGCTGGACGCTGATCGGCATTGCGCTCGCGTTCATGTTCCTGTTCCTCGTGCTGCCGCTGGCGGCCGTGGCAACAGAGGCGCTGCGCAAGGGCGTCGGCGCGTACCTCGAAGCGCTGAAGGAACCCGACGCCTGGAGCGCCATCCGTCTCACGCTGATCACGGCCGCCATCACGGTGCCGATGAACCTCGTGTTCGGCGTGGCGGCGGCCTGGGCCGTTGCCAAGTTCGAGTTTCGCGGCAAGGCCTTTCTCACCACGCTGATCGACCTGCCGTTCGCGGTGTCGCCGGTGGTCGCGGGCCTGATCTACGTGCTGGTGTTCGGTGCGCAGGGCTGGATCGGCCCCTGGCTTGCCGATCACGACATCAAGATCATCTTCGCCGTGCCCGGCATCGTGCTCGCGACCGTGTTCGTGACCTTCCCGTTCATCGCGCGCGAACTCATCCCGCTGATGCAGGCGCAGGGCACCGACGAAGAGCAGGCCGCCATCGTGCTCGGCGCGACCGGCTGGCAGACCTTCTGGCGCGTGACGCTGCCCAACATCAAGTGGGGCCTGCTGTACGGCGTGATCCTCTGCAACGCGCGCGCCATGGGCGAGTTCGGCGCGGTGTCGGTGGTGTCGGGCCACATCCGCGGTCAGACCAACACCATGCCGCTGCATGTGGAAGTGCTCTACAACGAATACCAGTCGGTGGCCGCCTTCGCCGTGGCTTCGCTGCTGGCGATCCTGGCGCTGGTCACCCTGGTGATCAAGTCGGTGATCGAGTGGCGCCACGAGCGCGAGATGAAAGCCATTGCCGAGCTGCCGCCGGAACGTCCACCCGAGCCCACGGCGGCCTGAGAGAGAAAGAACAAGATCATGAGCATCGAAATCCGCAACATCAGCAAGCAGTTCGGCGACTTCCGCGCGCTGCGCAACGTGAACCTCGACGTCGAATCGGGCGAACTCGTCGCGCTGCTCGGCCCCTCGGGCTGCGGCAAGACCACGCTGCTGCGCATCATCGCGGGGCTGGACACGGCCGACACCGGCAGCATCCTGTTCTCGGGCGAAGACACCACCGACGTGCACGTGCGCGAGCGCCAGGTCGGCTTCGTGTTCCAGCACTACGCACTGTTCCGCCACATGACCGTGTTCGAGAACGTCGCCTTCGGCCTGCGCGTGAAGCCACGCAAGGAGCGCCCGAGCGACGCGCAGATCAAGCAGAAGGTGACCGACCTGCTCAAGCTGGTGCAGCTCGACTGGCTGGCGGACCGCTATCCCTCGCAGCTCTCCGGTGGCCAGCGGCAACGCATTGCGCTGGCCCGCGCGCTCGCCGTGGAGCCCAAGGTGCTGCTGCTCGACGAACCCTTCGGCGCACTCGACGCCAAGGTGCGCAAGGAACTGCGCCGCTGGCTGCGCCGGCTGCACGACGAATTGCACGTCACCTCGATCTTCGTCACCCACGACCAGGAAGAGGCGCTCGAAGTGGCCGACCGCGTGGTGGTCATCAACAAGGGCCAGATCGAGCAGGTCGGCTCGCCGCAGGATGTGTGGGATAAGCCCGCGAGCCCTTTCGTCTACGGCTTCCTCGGCGACGTGAACCTGTTCCACGGCCGTGCGGACAACGGCCAGGTGCAGCTCGACGGCATGCGCCTCGATTCGCCCGAGCACAGCGGGGCGCGAGACGCCAAGGCCATGGCCTATGTGCGGCCGCATGACCTGGATGTGAGACGCTACGTTTCCGGCGCCACCGGCATCGTCGCCACGCTTTCGCGCGCGATTGTTGTCGGACCGATCGCAAGGCTGGAACTTGAACCCTCGGAATCGAATCCAGATAATCCGGGCTCCGGAACCATCATCGAGGCGCAACTCCCTGCGCAACAGTTCCGTGACCTGGGCTTGAAGGAAGGCGACACCGTCGTTGCCAATCCGCGCAAGGCCAGGGTGTTCGTAGAAGAAGATTGGGTGTCTCCTTGATCGATTGGTACTTCGGCGCGCCGCGCCGCGCGCTCGGGCTGATCTGCCTGGCCTGTGTCCTCATGCTGGCTTTCGGGCTCTATCTGCAGCACGTGGTGGGCCTCGAACCCTGTCCCATGTGCATCGTGCAGCGGTATGCGCTGGTGCTGGTGGCGCTCTTCACCGGGCTGGCGGCCATTTTCCGCAGCCGGGGTTTGCAGGTGACGGGCGGGGTGCTGGCGCTGGTGTCGGCGGTGGGCGGCGCCTACACGGCGGCTTCGCAGAGCTGGCTGCAGTGGTATCCGCCCGAGGTCGTGTCCTGCGGGCGCGACCTGTACGGAATGATCGAGACCTTCCCGCTCAAGCGGGCACTGCCGCTGATCTTCCGCGGCGGCGGCGACTGCTCGAAGATCGACTGGTCGCTGTTCGGCCTGACGCTGGCGAACTGGTCGTTCATTGCATTCGTCGTTCTCTCGCTGCTGCTGATCACGCTGCTCCTGCGTTCGCGGTCGGCGCGCTGAGCGCCTTCATTGCAGCGCGCAGTCGCCCTCGGCCGAGGGCGGCCCTTCATCACCTCATCGGGTTCAGTTGTACCAGCCCTGGCCGGAGAAGCCGCAGCCCAATTCCTCGATCAGGCTGCGGAAGTACCAGGCATCCGAGCAGCGGTTGACCAGCGCCGTGTTCACCGGCTGAGCCGCCGCCGGCTTGGCGATGTCGGCGCCGGTGCCCGCGAGGCCGGCAAGGCCCAGAGGGGCGTTGCCGTCGGGGCTGCGCACCGGTGTGGTGAGCCTCAGCGGCGATTGCGCCTCGGACGTGTCCGCCTTCATGTTGGCGGCACCGGCCGCGCAGCTGAAGGCCATGGCAGCGGCGATCGCACCGGCCAGCGCCACATGGCGCAACGTGTTCGACTGTTTGAATTTCATGGTCGTTTCCCCTTTTTAAAACCATCTGGTTATGCACTGCGACGCGCAGCGCATTCGAAAAATGTAGGGCGCCGATTTCCCTCGGGCCAGTGCCGAAAGTCATGCGTTGCAGGCACCCCGAACGCCTGAGCGAGGCTTTAGAAGTTCTTCAGCAAACGCAGCTAGGATGGTGTGGAACCTGTGCTTTTTCTTTCGGCGCTTTTGCAGCGGCTCCCTGATTTCCCTGCATGCCCACTACCCAACCCCGGCGATCGCGCCAACTTTTCATTGGCATTGCCGTTCTTGTCGTGCTGGCCCTCGCCGCCTCTTTCTGGCTGAGCCCCGCGAAGAAGAACGAATACCTGACCGCCACGGTGCAGCGCACCGACCTCGAGAACGCGGTGCTCGCCACCGGCGTGCTGCAGGCGCTCAAGCAGGTGGAGGTGGGCGCGCAGGTCAGCGGGCAGCTCAAGTCGCTCAAGGTGGTGCTCGGCCAGACCGTGAAGAAGGGCGACTGGCTCGCGGAGATCGATCCGGTCATCTCGCAGAACACGCTGGCGCAGGAGCAGGCGAAGCTCGAAAACCTGCAGGCCCAGAAGCTGGCCAAGGAAGTTCGTGTCAAGCAGGCGGAGCTCACCTGGGCTCGCCAGCGCGAGATGCTGGCCCAGGATGCCGCCCCGCGCCAGGACATGGAAAGTGCCGATGCCGAGCTGCGTGCGCTGCGCGCCGACGGTGTTTCGCTCGACGCGCAGATCCGCCAGCAGAAGCTGGCCATGGCCTCGGCGCAAACCAATCTCTCGTACACGCGCATCGTCGCGCCCATCGATGGCGACGTGGTTTCCATCAGCACGCTCGAAGGCCAGACCGTGGTGGCTGCCTTCCAGGTGCCGACGCTGATGAAGCTCGCCGACCTGTCCACCATGACGGTGAAGGCGCAGGTCTCCGAAGCCGACGTGTGCGCGTGAAGGCGGGGCTGCCGGTGTACTTCACCATCCTCGGCGATCCCGACACGCGCTACCACGGCACGCTGCGCGCGGTGCAGCCCTCGCCCGAGAAGATCAACAACGCGGTGTTCTTCAACGCGCTGTTCGACGTGCCCAACCCTGATCGCACGCTGCGCGTCGACATGACGGCGCAGGTGGCCATCCTGCTCGGCGAGGCGAAACAGGCGCTCACGGTGCCGCTGACCGCGCTCGGTCCGCGCGACAAGGACGGCCGCCAGGAAGTGCGCGTGCTCAAGCCCGACCAGACCGTCGAAAAGCGGCAGGTGCGCGTCGGCATCGCCAACAACTTCCAGGCGCAGGTGCTCGAGGGCCTGAACGAGGGCGACAACGTCATCACGGGCGACGCCTCGGCACTGGAGACCGCCGGCGGCAACGACAACGGCGGTGGCAACAGAGGAAAGCGCCAGTGACACAGCCGCTGCTGACGCTGCGCGGCATCGGCCGCAGCTTTCCTTCTGGCGAGCAGGAAGTGCAGGTGCTCAAGGACGTCGACCTCGACATCGGCCACGGGGAGATGCTGGCCATCGTCGGCGCCTCGGGCTCGGGCAAGTCGACGCTGATGAACATCCTCGGCTGCCTCGACCGGCCCACCACCGGCACCTACACCGTCTCGGGCAAGGACGTGGGCACGCTCGACAGCGACGCGCTGGCCGAGCTGCGGCGCGAGCACTTCGGCTTCATCTTCCAGCGCTACCACCTGATGCAGCACCTGACGGCGGCCGGCAACGTCGAGGTGCCCGCCGTGTACGCCGGCACCGAGGGTGCGGCGCGCGACGTGCGGGCGCGTCAGCTGCTCGCGCGCCTGGGCCTCGAAGATCGCACCGAGCACCGGCCGAGCCAGCTCTCGGGCGGCCAGCAGCAGCGCGTGAGCATTGCGCGCGCGCTGATGAACGGCGGCCAGGTCATCCTGGCGGACGAACCGACCGGCGCGTTGGACAGCAAGAGCGGCCAGGAAGTCATCGGCATCCTGCGCGAGCTGCATGCGCAGGGCCACACGATCATCATCGTGACCCACGACATGCAGGTGGCGAGCTGCACCGAACGCATCATCGAGATCGCCGATGGCGTGATCGTGGGCGACCGGCCCAATGTGCCGACCGCCGCGGCGCCTGCGCAGGCGATCGGGGCCGATGCGTCGGCGCCACCGGCCATGAGCCGCCCCAAGCTCGGCATCGCGCGCTTCAGCACCGGCTGGGCCCGCTTCGCCGAGGCCTTCCGCATGGCCTGGCGCTCGATGATGGCGCACCGCATGCGCACGGCGCTCACCATGCTGGGCATCGTCATCGGCATCACCTCGGTGGTGTCGATCGTGGCCATCGGGGAGGGCGCCAAGCGCTTCGTGCTGGCGGACATCAAGGCCATCGGCACCAACACGCTCGACGTCTACCCGGGCCGCGACTTCGGCGACGACAAGGCCGCGAGCATCCGCACGCTGACGCCGCCCGACCTGCAAGCCATCGCGGCGCAACCCTACGTGCACAGCGTGACGCCCGCCACCATGCGCAGCCTGCGCCTGCGCTACCGCAGCGCCGACATCAACGGCAACGTGAACGGCGTGAGCGACGCGTTTTTCCGCGTGCGCGACATCCAGATGGCCAGCGGTGCGGCGTTCAACGCGGAGGACGTGCGGCACCAGGCCCAGGTGGTGGTGATCGACCAGAACACGCGGCGCAAGCTTTTTCCCGATGGCACCGAGCCGGTCGGCAAGGTCATCCTGGTCGGCAACCTGCCGTGCACCGTGATCGGTGTGTCGCAGGAGAAGAAGAGCGTGTTCGGCGAGAACAAGTCGCTCAACATCTGGCTGCCCTACAGCACCAGCGCCAGCCGCCTGTTCGGGCAGCAGCACTTCGACGGCATCACGGTGCGCATACGCGACGACCAGCCGACCAAGACGGCGGAGGACAGCATCGTCAGGCTGCTGACCCTGCGCCACGGCAGCAAGGATTTCTTCACCTTCAACATGGACAGCATCGTCAAGACGGCCGAGCGCACCAGCCAGTCGCTCACGCTGCTGCTCTCGCTGATCGCGGTGATCTCTCTGGTGGTGGGCGGCATCGGCGTGATGAACATCATGCTGGTGTCGGTGACCGAGCGCACCCGCGAGATCGGTATCCGCATGGCGGTGGGTGCGCGACAGAGCGATGTGCTGCAGCAGTTTTTGACCGAGGCGGTGCTGGTGTGCCTGGTGGGTGGGCTGATAGGCGTCCTGCTGTCGTACGGCATCAGCTTTGTGTTTTCGTTGTTCGTGAAGCAATGGCAAATGATCTTTTCGATGGGGGCCGTGGTGTCGGCTTTTCTCTGCGCTTCGCTGATCGGTGTGCTGTTCGGCTATCTGCCGGCACGCAATGCCGCGCGGCTCGACCCTATCGAGGCGCTCGCTCGTGAATAGCCCGCGTCTTGCCCTGGGTTCGCTCGCCGTGGCGTTGGCGCTGGCTGGCTGCACGCTGTTCCAGCC